>DATLLD010000154.1:0-46819 GCA_035538035.1 Gemmatimonadaceae bacterium
GCCGACCTGAACCCGGCCGACATCGAGAACGTCGAAGTGCTGAAGTCGGCGGCGGCCTCGGCCATCTACGGCTCGCGCGCGACGAACGGCGTGGTGGTGATCACGACGAAGCGCGGCCGCAGCGGCGCGCCGAGCTGGAACATCACGCAGCGCGTCGGCACGGCGGCGCTCTCGCGCAAGATCGGCTTCCGCCGGTGGTCCGACATCAACGAACTCGTGCCGGCGGATGACTCGACCCTGTGGGTGGGCAACCCCGACGCGATCCCGGTGGCGCAGGCGCTCTGCAACCCCACCTGCACCAACTACGATTACGAGGAGCAGCTGTTCGGCCGCACGGACCCGAGCTGGGAGACCCTGCTCAGCACGCGCGGCGGCGCCGGCGACACGCGCTACTTCGCCTCGGTGAGCGACAAGCAGGAAGCGGGCATCATGCTGAACACGGGCGCGCGTCGCACCGCCGGCCGGTTCAACATCGACCAGGTCGTCGGCTCGCGACTCAACCTCTCCGCCGGCATCGGCGTGACGCGCAATTTCCTGCAGCGCGGCATCTCGGGCAACGACAACGCGGGCATCTCGCCGGTCTACGATCTCGGCTACATCCCGCACGTCATCGACCTGCGCCGCAACGCGGACGGCACGTACCCGGTGAACCCGTTCTACGTCGGCGGTACGTCGGTGTCGAACCCGTTCGCCAACGCGTACGAGATCACGAACGACGAGGAGGTGTGGCGCCAGACGGGCAACATCCGCGCGGCGTACGACATCTTCAATGCCGGCGGCCACAACGTGAACCTCTCGTACCAAGGGGGCCTCGACCGCTTCCAGCAGGAGGGGCTCGCGTACTCGCCGCCGTTCCTGCAGTTCGAGCCGAACGACGGGTTGCCGGGCACGGCGGCCGTCGCGTCATCCCAGGTGTTCCAGATCAACCAGAGCGTGAACCTCATCTGGAACTGGGCGCCCCAAACGGAATGGATCGGCAGCTTCACGACCTCGCTCGGCGCGACGACCGGACAGAACACGCTGCGCACGTACCGAGTGGCATCGCGCGGCCTGATCCCGACGGTGCCGATCAGCCAGGGTGGCAACGTGACGGCGGTCGAGGACAACCGCCAGAACGTGCGTGACCAGTCGTACTACCTCAACGAGCAGGCACTGCTGCTCGGCGAGGCTCTCTCGCTCGCGGCCGGCGTGCGCCTCGACCGGTCGTCGGTGAACGGCGACCGCAAGAAGTTCTACGCCTTCCCGAAGTACTCGGCTTCGTATCGCTTCCAGGAGCCGACGTGGGCCAGCCGCTACACGGACGAGATCAAGCTGCGCGCCGCGTGGGGCCAGTCGGGCAACCTGCCGAATTTCGGCGACCGCGACGTGATCTTCAACAACGGCGGTCTCGTCGGCGGCATCAACTCCCTCATCTCCGCCAACATCCTCGGCAATCCGGACATCAAGCCGGAGGTCATGACCGAGATCGAGTATGGCGTCGATCTCTCGTTCCTCGACCAGCGGCTGAATTTCGAGGTCACGAACTACAACCGCAACATCAAGGACCTGCTGCTGAACGCGCCGCTCGCGCTGTCCTCGGGCCTGACGCAGCGGAAGATCAACGGCGGCGAGATGAGCGTGAAGGGCTGGGAGGTCGGCATGACGGCGGTCCCGATCCAGCGCGGCGCCTTCACCTGGACATCGCGAATCAACTTCACGTCGAACCGGCAGAAGATCGACAATCTTCCGGTGCCGGACTTCAACGTCCCGGGTTCGTTCGGCGCGACGTACGGCCGCAACCGCATCGTGGACGGCGAGCGTCCGACATGGATCTGGGCGAATGCGCCGGTCGGTGTGGACGGCGCCATCCGCGACACGATCGTCGCGGACGCCAACCCGAATCACCAGACCTCGTTCTCGAACGACTTCTCGTGGCGCAGCTGGACCGTCACCACACTGCTCGATTGGCGCGACGAGGGGTTCGTCTCGAGCATGACGAACAACCTGTGGGACGAGGGTGGCAACTCGCGCGACTACAACAAGCCGAGCCGGTCGGACCCGGCAGTGAGCGTGGCGGAACAGCGCTACAGCACGTTCGCCTCGGGCGACAGCCGCGTCTACATCCAGGACGGCTCGTTCCTGAAGCTCCGGGAGGTGACGCTCAGCTGGCAGGCGCCAGCCTCGTTCGCCTCGGTGCTAAGGGCCAACGAACTGCGGTTCAGCCTGAGCGGCCGCAACCTCTGGGCGAACATGGATTACTGGGCGTATGACCCCGAGTTCAACAACTTCGGCAACACGAACTTCAACCGCTTCATCGACCTCGCTCCGTTCCCGACGAGCCGTCAATTCTTCTTCAGCGTGGACGTGGGTTACTAGGCGCGCCATCGACGAATCGACCATGACACTCACGAGGACAATCCCATGCAGAAGGCATTCATACTCGGTGTGGCTGGCGCGTGCGTCCTGGTGACGGCGTGCAACGCCGACCGGCTCACCCTGCCGAACCAGAACACGGTGACGCAGGAGGCCGCGTCCGGGGCGACGGGAGTGTTGCAACTCCAGGTCGCCGGCGTGCTCCGTCGCCTGAGGGGCGGGCGCCAGAACTTCATCACCACGACCGCACGGTTCGGTCGCGAGGGCTACGTCTACACGCCCAACGAGGGACGCTTCACCTCGAACTTCCTGATCGGCCTGCCGGGCGAGAACCGGATCGACCCGGCGGGATTCGCCGCCGGCGCCTGGACCACGCACTATGGCGATCTCCGCGACATCCACGTCACGCGCCAGGCGGTCGACGCCGCGACGTTGCTGACCCCGGAGCAGAACAGCGCTTTGCACGGCATGCTCGGCACGTTCGAGGGACTCGAGTTGCTCTACCTGATCTCCACGCGTGACACCATCGGCATCGTGGTCGAGATCAAGGACAACCCGCAGGAACTCGCGCCGTTCGTGTCGCGCGACTCGGCGTACAGCTACATCATGAACACGCTCGACGCGGCGTATGCACAGCTCCAGGCCGGCGGTGCGGCGTTCCCCGTGACGTTGCACGAGGGGTTCGCCGGCTTCGACACGCCGCCGACGTTCGCGCAGTTCAACCGCGCCATCGCCGCGCGGGCGGCGGCTTACTCCGCCACTACCGGCGGCGGTGCCACCTCGTGGGCGCGGGCCGCTGCGGCCATGGCGGTCTCGTTCATCAACCCCGCTCCGGCGACCTTGGCGGATCTCAACGTCGGTGTCTACAACGTGCACTCGCTGGCGACGGGTGACTCGGCCAACGGCGTGGACAGCACCGGCAACACGGACTTCCTCGGGCACCCGTCGCTGAGGACGGACGCGCAGCTCAAGGCGGACGGCGTCACGCAGGACGACCGCTTCACGAGGAAGACCTTCACGCTCCCCACCGCGCGCAACGCGCCGCAGGGGCTTGGCATCCCGACCGACCTCGGCCTGCGCGTCTACAAGACGCAGGAGGACCCGGTGCCGATCGTCCGCAACGAGGAGCTCATCCTCCTGGACGCGGAGATCCGCCTCGCCACGGGAGACAAGGCGGGAGCGATCGCGAACATCAACGCGGTCCGCACGATCTCCGGCGGCTTGCCGCCGTCGACACTGACGGCGGGGTCCCCGGACGCGGATGTGCTCCTGGGGATCCTCTACGAGAAGCGCTATTCGCTGCTCGCGGAGGGACACCGGTGGATCGACATGCGTCGCTACGGACTGCTGGCTACGCTGCCGCTCGACATCACCACCGGCGTCAACGCGCACTTCGTGGCGAAGGTGATCCCGGTGCCACAGGCGGAATGCCTGGTACGGGCGCGGTCTGATCCGTCGCTCGCCGGGCCGGGTTGTTGACCGCCTGACATGGCAGGGCGCGAGAGCAGGGCTCGGCGATGATGCCGGGTCCTGCTCTCGTCTGTCTACCGCCGGATCTCGCGCAACAGATGCGGAAGCTCCGGCAGGATGATCCGCTGCATCGCCAGCTCGACCGCGGCACGGGACCCCGGGAGCACCACCACCACTTTTCCGCGGGCACTGCCGGCGGTCGCGCGGGAGAGAATCGACGAACTGCCGATCTGCTCCTGGAAGCTCAGCAACCGGAACAACTCCCCGAAGCCCGGGATCTCCTTGTCGAACAGCGGGCGCACCGCCTCGATGCTGCGGTCCCGCGAGCCGAGTCCCGTGCCGCCCGTGATGATGATGGCGTCCACATCCTCGCGCCCGAGCCACGCCATCACCGTGCCGCGCACCCTTTCCTCGTCATTCGGAAGCAGATCGGCTTGCGTGATGGTGTGCAGGCCGGACGTGAGGAGCTCGCGAATCAGCGGACCGGACTCGTCGGTGGCGGTCGTGCGGGAGTCGCTCACGGTCAGCACCGCCGCGCGAATGGACGCGTAGCGCTGCGCATCCTTCCGGTGTTCCTGCGTCCCGCGGGGGACGCTCACCCCTGCCAGCCGTCGGCGCGCAGCGTCTGCATCACGCGCTCACGCAGCGCACGGGGGCAGTCGCCCTTCACGCGGGCGGTGCGCAGCGCCTTCAGGAAGCGCTCCTCGAAGTCCGCGTACGTGAAGCAGCCCGGGCAGCCGGAGATGTGCGCGCGCACCTTCATCTCGCGTTCCGGCGTCAGCTCGCCATCGAGGAGGTCGAACAGCCGCTCCATCGCGCCGCGACAATCGATCATCGGCTCGCCACCCAGCCTCGCGTCATCACTCATCATCCTTTCCCCCGGATTCTCCCTTGCCTGCCGTCGCGGCGAACCCCGCATCCTCCGCGAACGTCGCGAGCTTCTCCTGCAGCAATTTGCGGCCCCGGAAGAGGCGTGACCGTACGGTGCCGATGGGAATTCCCAGCACCGCCGCCGCGTCCTCGTACGCCTGATCCTCGAGGTCGACCAGCACGACCGCGTCGCGATAGGTCGCCGGCAACTCGTCCAGCGCCGCCTGGATCGCGGGACCCAGGTCTGCCCGGTCGAGGATCGGGTTCAGCCCGCGCATCACCCACGATTCGACCGCGGCCGCCGCATCCACCGCCTCGGCGCCGTCCTCGTCCAGCGTGACCTCGCGGCGGGCCTTCTCCTTCGAGCGCAGGAACACGTTGCGCGCGATGGTGAACAGCCACCGCCGCACGTCGGTACCCGGCTGGAAGGTGTGCCACGAACGGAACGCGCGCAGATACGCCTCCTGCACCACGTCCTCCGCGTCCGCCTCGTCGCGTGTCAGCGATCGTGCGAACCGGTAGACGTCGTCCATCGCGGCCAGCGCGAGTGCGCTGAAGTCCGCGTGTGCATCGGGCGCCCTCGGGGTGTCAGTCATCATTGGAACCTCACACTTATCCCTTGCCCGCGCAAAGGTTCCCGGGAAGCTTTCTGCCATGAACATCGCCCACCTTCGGGAGGAGTACCGCCGGGAACGGCTCGACGAGTCGGACGTCGCGGCCGATCCGCTCTCCCAGTTCCACCGCTGGTTCTCGCAGGCGCGCGCCGCCGAGGTGCACGAACCGAACGCGATGGCGCTGGCGACCGCGTCGGCGGACGGCACGCCGAACGTCCGCATGGTGCTGCTCAAGGACGCAGACCATCTCGGCTTCGTGTTCTTCACGGACTACCGAAGCCGCAAGGCGGGCGAGCTCGAGGCGAACGCAAGGGCGACGCTCTGCTTCTGGTGGGGCGCGCTCGAGCGGCAGGTGCGCATCGCCGGACGCGTCGAGCGCGTGACGGCGGAGGAATCGGCCGCCTACTTCAGGCAGCGCCCGCGCGGCAGCCAGCTGGGAGCGTGGACGTCGACGCAGAGCACGATCATCGGCGGGCGCGAGGCGCTCGAGGCGAACTATGCGGAGACCGAGCGCCGGTTCGCCGGCGACGATGTGCCGCTGCCGCCGCACTGGGGCGGCTTCCGCCTGGTGCCCGAATGGTTCGAGTTCTGGCAGGGGCGTCCGAGCAGGCTGCACGACCGCCTGCGTTATCGCCAGGATGGTGAGGCCTGGGTGGTGGAGCGGCTCAGCCCCTGAAGCCGGGATGCCGCACGTCGATGCGTCGTACGCTGACGCACGAGCCGGTCGCTACCACACGTTCTCGGTCGCCGCGATCTCTCCGCGCAGCTTGACATAGCTCTCGTAGCGTCCCGCGTCGACGTCCCCGGCCGCTATGGCCGCGCGCACCGCGCAGCCGGGCTCCGACAGGTGCTGACAGTCCTGGAACCGGCACTCGCCGAGGTGCGGCCGGAACTCGGGAAAGCACTGGTCGAGGGATCCCGACGGCAGTCCCCACATGCCCACCTCGCGCAGGCCCGGCGTGTCCACGAGATACCCGCCATCCCCGTCCGGCAGCGGGATCAGCTTGGAGCCGACGGTCGTGTGACGCCCCTTGTTCACCGACGCCGAGATCTCCTGCGTGCGGAGCGCGAGCCCCGGGTGCAGCGCGTTGAGCAGCGACGACTTGCCGACGCCCGACGGACCGGTGAACGCGGTCACGCGCCCGTGCAGCGCGGCGCGCAGTTCCTCGAGCCCGTCGCCGCGCTTGGCACTCGTGCGGAACACCGTGTAGCCGGCGCGCTCGTACGGCCGCGCGAGCGCGTCGACCATCGCCTTGGTCGGCGGCAGCTCGACCTTGTTGAGCACGAGATGCGCGTGCAGGTCGTTGCCCTCGCAGATCACGAGGAAGCGGTCGATCATCCGCACGTGCGGCTCGGGGTTGGCGACGGCGAAGGTGACGAGCACCTGGTCGACGTTGGCGGCGAGCACGCGCTCGCCGTGCTTGCGGCCAGGCTCGCGCCGCGCGAGCACCGCGGTGCGCGGCTCGATCGACGTGATGCGCCACGATGCGCCGTCGCCCAACTCGGCTTCTTGCACCGTCACGTGGTCGCCGACGGCGAGCTTGAGCACGCCCCGGTCCTCCTGCTTGAGCCGGCCCGCCAGCGCCGCGTCGCGCACCGCACCGTCCGGCGTATGGACACGCCAGACGCCGCCCGTGCCCTCGACGATGACTCCGCGCGCGCTCTTCACTGCCACGGGTCACGCCTCATGCGATCAGGATGGTCATGGCTCACGGGATCAACCCGTTGAGGATCCGCTGCACGTCCTCGATCAGGAACGCGCCCAACGCCGCCTTGGCCGACGCCTTGTCAGCGCCCCACGCGAGCAGGTCGCTCTCGAGATGCCCCTCGACACCCTGGTCGCCGGAGCGCTTCCAGCGGAGGAAGATGAAGTACGCGCCGAACGGGCGGGCCGCGTCGCCGGTGGCATCCGTGAGGATGTCGACGCTGTACGACATGCCGTCCTTGCCCTCGAGCGCCGCCGGTCGTGCATGCACGGCGGCGTACCCGCCGATGGTCCGCTCGTCGCCCTTCGAGTGGTCCGCGGGGAGGAAGCGGCTCAGCGGCGCCCCGGGAGCATCTCCCTCAACACGTTGCCGGTGATGAACGCGATGTTCGCCGGGCGCTCGGCCAGGCGACGCATCAGGTACGGATACCACTGCGTGCCGAACGGCACGTACACGCGCATGCGCCAGCCGTCGCGCACGAGCTTCTCCTGCAGGTCGCGGCGGATGCCGTAGAGCATCTGGAACTCGAAGCGGTCCGGCGCGATCCCCTCGGACCTGGCGAACCGCGCGGCCTCCTCGATGATAGCGGGGTCGTGCGTCGCGAGGCCGGGGTACTTGCCTCGCTGCATCAGGCGCTTCATCGCGTCCACGTAGTTGGCGTCGACGTCCTTCTTGTCGGGGAACGCCACCGCGGGCGGTTCGAGGTACGCGCCCTTGCAGATGCGGACGCGGCACTGCTTGCCGATCGCCCATTCGACGTCGTCGATGGTGCGGCGCAGCGCGCTCTGCAGCACGATGCCGACGGTCTCCGGGAAGTCGGGAAAGAGACGCTGCGAGAAGAAGTCGAGCGTGCGCTGCGTGTAGGCGCTGCCTTCCATGTCGAGCCGCACGAAGCTGCCCTGCTCGCGCGCGCGGCCGAGGATGGCGCGGGTGTTCTCCTCGCAGAGGTCGTCGCGGATGTCCTGCCCGAGCGCGGTCAGCTTCACCGAGACGTTCGCGTCGAGCTTCCGCTTGGCGATCTCGTCGAGGAGCCGGAGATACTGCCGCCCCGTCTCCCGCGCCTCCGACTCGTTGCCGACCGACTCACCGAGCTGGTCGAGCGAGGCGGTGATGCCGGCCTTGTTGAGCGCCGCCACCGCCGCGCATGCCTCCTCGATGGTCTCACCGGCGACGAACCGCCGCGCGAAGCTCTTCGCGAGGCGGTTGTGACGGACGAACTTGAAGATGCGCGGCTGGTTGGAGAGGTAGAGGATCGACTTCCTGAGCATGTGTGCGATTCCGGTTTTTTCGCTAGCGCGCGGCTGGGAGCGGGATCGGCGCGAGCGCGCGCCGGACGGGATGTGCCCCACCGACCGTCAGCTGCGGGTCGAGGAAGTTCCAGGTCGTGAATCCATCGTCGCTCTGCGGCTCGAGCATGATCGCGGCGACCAGCGCCAGCTCCTGCCGTCCCGGGACCACCCACGTGCCCACCGGCAGCGTCATGCGCGCGCCGGCCCAGCGCCCCTCGAGCCGGACCTCCCGGTGACCCTGGAACTCGCGCGGCGACTTCACCACCGAGTCGATCATGAACGCCTCGCCGGCGCCGGTCCACGGCTTCGCGAGTCGCTGCGCCACGACGCCGTGCGCGCGCAGTCGCTCGATGATCGGCGTCATCGACGAGTCGAGCACCCAGGCGCCGGGGATCGTCTGCGTCAGCGTGGCGTCAAAGCGGTCGTATACCGGCATCGTGACCGGCGTGAACTTCCTGGTGCGCTTGAAGCCCTTTCGCACGCCGGCCTCATGCCGCAGCGTGTCGCCCATCGGCTGCAGGAGTTCGACGAGCACCGGCGCGTCGAACGGCGACTTCGTCATCTCGGCCCGGATCGGCACGCGCGCGGGGTTTCCCGCCGCGAGTCGCTCGGAGCCGGCGCGCGTGCGCGCGAGCACGGTGCGGCCCTGCTCGCCGAGGTACGAGAGCAGCTCACCCACGAACGCCGTCGTCGCCTTGACGCGCGTCTCGAACGGGTCGTGCGAGTACGCCTCGCTCAGCACGCTGATGCGTCCGCGGAGCCCGTAGTAGTTGGTGCCGAAGCGCGGCTTGTGCTCGTACGTCACCCAGCCGCCCTTCTCGAGGCTCGCCGGGTCGTCGCGCGTGTTGCCGCGGCCGCTGAAGTTGCCGTAGTCGAAGGTCTCGACGCCGTGCCGCGCGCGCACGCGCCGACGCAGCTCCGGCAGCAGCGTGTCGCGCGTCCACGGGCCGCTCGGCGCGAGCGCGCCCGTCATCGCCGCGGGGTGCAGCGACGGCGAGTAGGTGAGCGCATAGCCGTGGTACGAGCCGTTCGTCGTGTGCAGGTCGACGAACACGTCCGGGTCCCAGGTGGTGAACATCTTCAGCGAGGCGAGCGTCTCCGGGGCCTCGTTCTTGATGTAGTCGCGATTCAAGTCCCACGACGAGGCGTTCGGGCGCTGGCCCACGAGCGCCGGGCCATCCTGCTCGCTCCGCTGCGTCTCCTGCGGGCCCCACGCCTCGTTGCCGTCGGCGTTGTAGATCGGCACGGCGATCAGCACGATCGAGTCGAGCGCGTTGGGCTTGGGGTCGAGCACGAGGTCGCGAAGCAGCGCCTGCAGCGACTCCTTCCCCTCGACCTCGCCGCCGTGGATGTTGCCCTGCACGTACACCACCGGCTTGCGCGAGCGCTTGGCCTCGGCGGGCGTGCGCACGAGCGGTCGCGACACTACGAGATACGGCAGCACCTTGCCCTGCGTCGTGGTGCCGATCGAGCCGCGCACCATCTTGCCCGGCGCCGCCTTCTCCAGTGCGTCGATGAACGCGATCACGTCCGCGTAGCTCGAGGTCTCGGCGAAGCCGGTGCGCTCGGCGCGCGTCTGCAGGGCGGAGGACGCCGACGGGCCCTGCGCGGCGAGGGGAGTGGCGGCGGGCGCGAGCAGCGGCGCGGCGAGGACGAACGCGGAGAGCGATAGAGCGCGACGGATCATACGGGCTTCCCTTCCCTCGGATAGAACGTGCGTCCGGTCCGCGCCATCTCCTTCAGCAGCGGCGCCGGCGTGAACCTGCCGGGATACTTCGCATCGAGCTGCTCGAGCTGGCGCACCACCTCGGCCGCGCCGGTGGCGTCCACGTGGCGGAACGGTCCACCGCGGAAGGGCGGGAAGCCGATGCCGAACACCGCACCGACGTCGCCATCGCGGGCCGAGCGGACGATTCCTTCTTCGAGGCAGCGCGCGGCCTCGTTCACCATCGCCAGCGAGAGCCGGCGCTGGATCTCCTCTTTCGGAACTTCCGTACGTCGCGATCCGCCGGCGTAGAGCTGGTAGACGCTCTCGTCGACGCCCTCGCGCTTGCCGCCCTCGTCATACGTGTAGAAGCCCTGCTTTCCCTTGCGGCCGAGTCGGCCCGCGGCGAGCACCTTCTGCAGCGCGTCGCTCGGTCGCATGCGGTCGCCGAAGGCGGCTGCCATGATCGCTCCCGACTTGCCCGCGATGTCGAGGCCGACCTCGTCGATCAGGTTGATGGGACCGACCGGGAAGCCGAACGCACTCATCGCCTTGTCGATGGCGTCGATGGCGACGCCTTCGTCGAGCAGCATCCCCGCCTCGTTCACGTACGGCGCCAGGATGCGGTTCACGTAGAACCCCGGCGAGTCGTTCACGATGATGACGGTCTTGCCGATCCTTCGTCCGTACTCGACCACCGTGGCGACGGCGTCCGGCGCCGAGCGCGGCGTGACGATCACCTCGAGCAGCGGCATCTTGTGCACGGGCGAGAAGAAGTGCATGCCGATCACGCGCTCGGGCCGCGTCGCCGCGGCGGCGATCGTCGCGATGGGGATGGTGCTCGTGTTCGTCGCGAAGATGGCGGTCGGGTCGAGCTTCGCCTCGGTCGCGCGCAGGACCTCCTGCTTGACCGTGAGGTCCTCGAACACCGCCTCGATCACCAGCGGCACGCGGCCAAAGCCGGTGTACTCCACCGTGCCGGAGACGAGCCCCACCTGGTCGTCGAACTGCTGGCGCGTGATCTGCCGCTTGGTGTAGCGGTCGCGAATGATGTCGCGCACGGCGGCCGTGCCCTTGGCGACGCGCGCGGGCTCCGTGTCCTTGAACCGCACCGGCACGCCCTGCATCGCGCTGATGGCGGCGATCCCCGCGCCCATGAAGCCGGCGCCGAGCACGGCGATGCGCGGCACGGGCTGCGGCTTGACGTCCGCGGCAACGCCACTGTCCTTCTTCAGCGCCGTCGTGGCGTAGAAGAGAAACGTGAGTTCGCGACAGACAGGCGTCATCGCCATCTCGCCGAAGAGGCGCGCCTCGGCGGCGAAGCCCTGCTCCTCCGAGCCGGCGCTGTAGCCCGCGGCCACGGCGTCGAGGGCGGCGAAGAGCGCCGGGTAATGCCCCTTCGACTTCTTCGCCGTCGTCTCGCGCGCCTGGCGAAAGACCACCGCGCGGCCGATCGGGTTGTCATCGAGCAGGAGCTCCTTCGCTCCATGGTGCCGGTTGTCCCGCTGGCGCGGGATGGCGCCGGCGGCGAGTTCGCGCGCGCGCTTCACCGCCGTCGCGCGGAGGATCGCGGGGTGCACGAGCTCGTCGATGAGGCCGCTCTGCAGTGCCTTCTTCGCGCGCACGTTGCGTCCGGTGAGGATCATGTCGAGCGCGGCCTGCAGGCCGACGCGCCGCGGCAGTCGCTGCGTGCCACCGGCCCCGGGGATCAGCCCGAGTTGAACCTCAGGGAGGCCGAGCACGGTCTTGGGCGAGTCGGCGGCGATGCGATATGCGCAGGCGAGCGCGAACTCGAGCCCGCCGCCGAGACAGGCGCCGTCGATCGCCGCGACCACCGGCACGCGGCCCTTTTCGATGCGGTGCATCATCGCGTGGCCGAAGGCGCTCGCCGCGCTGGCGTCGGCTGCAGTGCGCCATGCGAGGAACTGGTCGATGTCGGCGCCGGCGATGAAGTTGCCGGGCTTGCCGGAGATCAGCACCGCGGCGTTGATCGTGACGTCACGGTCGATCAAGTCCATCAACACCGTGAGTTCCTCGATCACGGCTGGCGAGAACTTGTTGATCGATTCACCGGGCAGGTCGAGCGTCATCACTGCGACGCCCTCCTCGACCACCATCGTCACTGCCTTCGAGGCTGCGTTCCCCGCGGTGTGCGACTCGCTCATGCGCGCTCCACGACCATCGAGAACCCAAGGCCGCCGGCGGCGCAGACGGTCATCAGGCCGAACTGGCCGTCGCGGCGCGCGAGCTCGTTGACGAGCGTCGTCGTGATGCGCGCACCGGTGGCGCCGAATGGATGCCCGACCGCGACCGAGCCGCCCATGACGTTGAGCTTGGCGCGATCCACCGTGCCGACCGGCGTGCTGAAGCCCGCGCGCTCCGCCCACTGCCTCGACTCGAACCCGCGCAGGTTGGAGAGCACCTGCGCCGCGAACGCCTCGTGCATCTCGACGAGATCGATGTCCTTGAGCGTGAGCCCGGCGCGCTGCAGGGCGACCGGCGCCGCGAGCACCGGCGCCTGCAGCAGCTGCTCACCCGGGTCGAGCGCCGCATACGCGTACGACCGGATATACGCCTTGGCCACGTAGCCGCGCTCCTTCGCCACGTCCTCGCGCATCAGCAGCACGGCTGCGCCGCCATCGGTCAGCGGCGAGGCGTTGCCCGCGGTGACCGTCCCGTAGCGCTTGTCGAACACCGGCTTGAGCGCCGCGAGCTGCTCGAGCGAGGTGTCGCTGCGGATCCCGTTGTCCTGCGTCATGGCCTGCTCGTACTTCGGCGGCAGCGTCACCGGCACGATCTCCGCCGTGAGCCGCCCGTCGACCGTGCCCGCGTGCGCGTTCCGGTGGGAGTCGTAGGCGAGCCGGTCCTGCTCCTCCCGCGTGATCCCGTTCAGCTTCGCCATCTTCTCCGCCGACTGGCCCATCGTCTCGCCGGTGGTCGGCTCGGAGATGGCGGGCGTGATCGGGATGAAGTCCTTGGCGCGGATCCCGGAGAAGGCCTGCACGCGCTGCGTCAGCGTCTTGGCCTTGGAGGCGGCCACGAGCGCGTCGGAGAACCCGCGCGAGTGGAGGATCGGCACGTTCGAGAGCGACTCGGCCCCGCCCGCGATGGCCACCGTCGCATGGCCGAGCGCGATCTGGTCCGCTGCGTCGGTGATGGCCTGGTTGGCCGAGGCGCACGCGCGGGACACGCTCCACGACTGCACGCCCTTGGGCAGCAGCGGCATCAGCGATATCTCGCGCGCGATGTTCGGCGCCAGCACGGACGGGATGACCGTACCGAATGCCAGCAGGTCGAGCGTCGCGGGGTCCAGGTCGGAGCGGTGGATCAGCTCGCTCACGGCGAGCTTGCCGAGCTCGATGGCGCTGAGGCCCCTGAGCGTGGTGCCGGCCTTGGCGAATGGGGTGCGCACGCCGTCGATGATGGCGATCCGGCGCCCCGGCTCATGGATGGACATGCATAAAGGTATACCCGCCTGTCGCGCCGGGCGTGTGGGCGCTACACTCCCGCCCGTGCCGTTCCACCACCCGCCGGGCCGCGCCCGACAGCTCCTCGCCCTCGCCGACCGGTACTTCGACGTCCTCGTCGTCGGCGGGGGAATCAACGGAGCCGGCATCGCGCGCGACGCGGCCCGCCGCGGCCTCGTCGTGGCGCTGGTCGAGCGCGATGACTTCGCTTCCGGCACGTCGAGCCGGTCGTCGCGCTTGATCCATGGCGGCGTGCGCTATCTCGAGCACGGCTATCTGCATCTCGTGCTCGAGGCGAGCCGCGAGCGCCGCCGGCTCCTCGCGCTCGCGCCGCACCTCGTGCGTCCGCTGCGCTTCACCTGGCCGGTGTACAAGGGCGCCCGCATCTCGCGCCTCGAGCTGCTCGCCGGCCTCACGCTCTACGACGCGCTCGCCCTCTTCCGCAATGTCGGCGCGCACCGTCCGCTCGGCCCCCACGGCGTGCTGGAGCGCGAGCCGGAACTCAACCGCGCGCACCTGCGCGGCGGCGCGACGTACTGGGATGCCGCCACCGATGACTCGCGGCTCACCATCGCCAACGTCATCGACGCGTCGGAGCACAGTGCGACGGTCGTGAACCACGCCGAGGTCACGGCGCTGACCTCCGGGTCGGCCGGCGGAGCCATCGACGGCGCGATCGTGCGTGACCGCCGTTCTCCCGGCGGCGCGGACATCACCGTTCGCGCGCGACTCGTCATCAACGCCGCCGGCCCGTGGTCGGACTCGATCTCGCGGCTCGAGGATCCCGCCGCGCGAGCGGCCGTGCGTGGCACCAAGGGCGTGCACGTCGCGGTGCCGGCGGACCGCGTCGGCAACGTCGGCGCGGTGACCATGCTCTCGCCCGACGACGGCCGCGTGATGTTCACGCTGCCCGCCGGTCGCTTCACGATCATCGGCACGACCGACACGCCGACCGACGAGACGCCCGAGGAGGTGCGCGCCTCGCGCGCCGATGTCCGCTACCTGCTCGCGGCATGCAACCGATTCTTCCCCGCCGCGAAGCTCACCGAGGATGACGTCGTCTCGGCGTGGGCAGGCATCCGCCCGCTCGCCGCCGCGAAGAACGCGGGCAAGGACACTCCCACCTCGGCGTCGCGCGAGCACGCCATCACGCTCTCCGCGCGCGGCGTGCTGACGGTCACCGGCGGCAAGCTCACGACCTTCCGCGAGATGTCCGAGCAGGTCGTGGACGCGGCCGTTGCGGCGCTGGGCGCCAAGGTGCGCCCCTGCGACACGACCGACGCGCCGCTGCCGGGCGAGCGGCCGCCTGCGCATGGAGACGATGTTCGCCTCGTGCCCGGACTCGACTGGCGCGAGGCGGACGTCGCGCACGCCGCCCGGAACGAGTTCGCCGTGTCCATCGCCGATGTCCTCGTGCGTCGCACGCTGCTCGCGTTCGAGACGCGCGATCATGGCCTGGGCGTCGCGCCGAGAGTCGCCGCGCAGATGGGGGCGCTGCTCGGCTGGACCGCCGCCGGAACGGCGGCCGCCGTCGAAGAGTACGAGCGTGAAGTGGCCAGGATCTTCACCATCAACGACTGATACGCGGCTTGGATATCCCGGGTCGAGACCGCACCTTTCGAGGTGTTCCCCGCCACCCATCACAGGCACTGCCCGTGCGACTCTTCAGACTGTCATTCCTCGCGGCCTCGGCCGCCGCAGCGTTGCTCACCGCGTGTGGCACGGCGAACGACGCTCCGAGCCTGCCGCTCGCGCTGCGCGTAGAGGCGGATTCATCGCCCGCCGACGTCGGTGCCGCCGAGCCGAATCTCTCCGTCACGGCCGACGGCCGCGTGCTGCTGAGCTGGCTCGCGCCGGCCGCCGACTCCACGACGGCGCTGCGCTTCGCCGTGCGCGATTTGGGCGGCGCCTGGTCCGCGCCGCGCGAGGTGATCCGGCGGAAGGACCTCTTCGTGAACTGGGCGGACTTCCCGAGCGTGGTGCCGCTCGCCGATGGCCGGCTGCTCGCACACTGGCTGCAGCGCAACGGCGAGGGCCGCTACGCGTACGACGTGCGTCTCTCCGAATCGCGCGACGACGGCGCGAGCTGGGGCGAGCGCGTCACGCCGCACACACCAGGCATCGAAGCCGAGCATGGATTCGCGGCGCTGCTCCCGACGGCCGACGGCGGCGCGGCGATGGTGCTGCTCGACGGCGGCGCAGGCGTAGAGGACTCCCACGGCAAGGCGATGCATCTCGCATACGCCACGTGGGGCGCCACGGGCGGCGTCACCTCGCGCGCCATCATCGACCACCGCGTCTGTGATTGCTGCCAGACGGGCATCGCGATGACGACGCGTGGCCCGGTGGTCGTCTACCGCGACCGCAGCGATGACGAGACGCGCGACATGTACGTGACGCGGCTCGTCGACGGCGCGTGGACGGAACCGCGAGCGATACACGCCGACGGCTGGAAGATCGACTTCTGCCCCGTCAACGGGCCGGCCATCTCCGCCCTCGGCGACACGGTGGTGATCGCCTGGTTCGCGGCGCCGGGCGACAGCGCGCGGGTGCAGGTGGTGCGCTCCACCGATGCCGGCGCGACGTTCGGCGCACCGGTGCGCATCGACGGCGGCGAGCCGACGGGGCGCGTGGACGTCGAGCTGCTTGCGGGCGGTGCAGCGCTGGTGAGCTGGATCGAGCGCACCGGCGGCGACAGCGCCGAAGTGTGGGCACGCGTCGTCCGCGGGGGGCGCTCTCTCACCGCGGAACCGCATCTCGTGGTCAGCAACTCCTCCGCGACGCGGTCGAGCGGCTTTCCGCGCATGGTGCCTATGAACGGAGGCGTGCTGATGGCGTGGACGATGCCCGGCTCCCCGAGCGCGGTGCGGACGGCGATCGTCCGCGTGGGAGCGCCGGAGTGAGCACTCGTCGTCGCGCACTCGGTGCCGTCGTTTCGCGCGCCGCGGCGTTCGCGGCCCGCGCCACGGTGGTCGCCGTCCTGGCGCTCGCGGCAGTCGCTTGTGAGCGCAGCTCCAACGAACGTCCCTCGGGCGTCGTGGCCGTGGGTGCTCCTGCGCCCGCCTACGCATCGCGCCTGCTCGACGGCACGCCCGTGACGCTCGCGGAGCAGCGCGGCAGCGTGGTGCTGCTCAACATCTGGGCGACCTGGTGCAAGCCGTGCCGCGAGGAGATCCCGGCGCTCGAGACACTGCACGAGCGACACGCCGCGGAGGGATTGCGCGTGACCGGCGTGAGCATCGACCAGCCGGGAGACAGCGCCAAGATCGTCAGGTTCGCCGCCGACCTCGGCGCGAGCTACACGCTCTGGCATGACCCGGACGACAAGGTGTCGACGACCTTCCTCGCCATCGGCGTGCCGGCGAGCTACCTGATCGGGCGCGACGGCACGTTGCGCTGGCGGCACGTGGGGCCGGTGAAGGCCGATGACGCGGCACTCAACGCGGCGTTGTCGGTCGCGCTCGCCGAGCCCTAGATCGCGTCTTCGTGGATCGTGACGAGCGAGACGATCTTCATCTTTCGCGTCATCGCCGGAAGCTTGAGCACCGTGACCTCGCCGAGCTTCTTGCCCAGCAGCGCGCGGCCGATCGGCGACGACATCGTCACCTGACCTTCGTCAAAATCCTCGGCGTCACCGAAGATCATGTGGTAGGTCTCGCGGTCGTTCGTGTCCTGGTCCTCGACCACGACGCGCGATCCGAGTCCGACCGCATCGGTCGCGATCTGCGATTCATCGATCGACGACAGCTTGGCGAGACGCTGGCCGAGCTGTCCGAGGCGCGCCTGGACGAACTGCTGCCGCTCGAGCGCCGCCTTGTACTCCGAATTCTCGCGCAGGTCGCCGAGCTCGACGGCCTTCCGGATCTCATTCGGCAACGTGACGTTCAACTCGAAGCGGAGCTTCTCGGCTTCGTCCGAAAGCTTCAGTTTGAGCGCTTCGATCATGAGGGGGTCCGGGCCAGGGGGAACGGCGTGGGCTGCAGGAGCGCCAGGAAAACGCGGGTGTAGAAAAAATGCCGACGCCCGACCAAGGATGGCCGGGCGCCGACGACGGATTCCGCACTTCGAAGATACCGTCGCCTCGTGCCCGCGGCAACCGGTATCGTTCGTCATGCGCACTTTCTCCGGCCTCCGCCGGACCCCAGAAGTCAAATGCTGACGGTCACCCTTCACGACGATGTCGTACGCCTCGCGTTCTCGTCGGCGAGGAGCCGGCTGCTCCGCTACGGGGTGAGCGCGTACGTCACGCGCAGAGCGCTGGTCGACACCGGTTTTCCCGGGATCCGGCGCGAACTGCTCGCCTGGCTCGCCACGCATCCGGTGGACGGCGCGTTGATCACGCACGCGCACGAGGATCATGCCGGCAACGCCGAAGCGCTGGCCCAGCAGGGCCTTCCCCTGCAGATGGCACCCGAGACGGAATCACAGCTCCGGGATTTCGGCTCCGTCGGCTTCTACCGGCGGTTCTGCTGGGGTACGCCCACGGACCTGCGCTCGCCGGTGATCCGGTTCGTGCATCCGGCGCTGGAGTTGTTGGCCGCCCGAGGCCATTCGGCGGACCATCACGTCGTGTGGGACGCGGAGCGCGAGACCGTCTTCGGCGGCGACCTCTTCATCGGCGTGAAGGTGCGCATCGCGCACCAGCACGAGGATATCCGCGCCCAGGTGATCGCGGTTCGCTCGATCGCCGAGATGCGGCCGCGACGGTTCTTCGATGCGCACCGCGGTCCGCTGGAGAATCCAGTGCCGCAGCTGCGCGCCAAGGCCGACTGGATGGAGGAGACGATCGGCGAGATCGAGGATCGGCTGCGACGCGGCTGGCCGGCGCGCGCCATCCGCGACGACGTGCTCGGGCGCGAGGACTTCACGGGCGTCGCGAGCAACGGCGACTACTCGCGCCTCGCTTTCGTGCGCAGCGTGATCGACTCAACGCGAAGGATGCCGCGGGAGTAATCTCAATGGTTCGACGCCACACCGAGCCCGACCTACGCCGGGGATACAGGATGCGAACGACGATCGAACGCCTCACGGGCGCTGCGCTCATTGCTGCGCCACCATTCACGGAGTTCACCGTGGTGAAGCCATGACCCCCCGACTCACGATGGTGCTGGCCCTGGCGCTTGCCGCGGCGATCTCGTTGCCGCCTGCCGCCGAGATCGCTGCACAGGCACGCCCCGCAACGGCCGCCGCGGCGCCGATCGCCATCGACTGGCGGGTGCTCGCCGGCCTCGACTACGAGAAGGGCACCTCGACGGATACGCTGAAGGCGCTCGACGGCAAGCGCGTGCGCGTGCCGGGGTTCATCGTGCCGCTCGACGATGCCGACGAGGAGGGGGCGGAGTTCCTGTTGGTACCGTACTACGGCGCCTGCGTGCACACGCCGCCACCGCCGCCGAACCAGATGGCGTTCGTGCACATGGCCGGCAAGAAGGCGGTGAAGCTCGCGCTCTTTGATGCCGTCTGGATGGAGGGCACGCTGAAGATCACGAACTACGACAGTCCATACGGCCAGGTCGGATTCCAGATCGAGGGACTCTCGATGAAGCCCTACACGGGCAAGTGATCCCAGGCGCGGGGTTTCCTTTCACCGGCCCCGCAGTCGAGCTGCGCGACATCCGGTTCGCGTACCGCAGCGGGCCGACGGTCCTCGACATCGCCGCGCTCGACGTGCATGCCGGTGAGCGGCTCTTCCTCCACGGCCCGAGCGGCAGCGGCAAGACGACGCTGCTCGGCGTGCTGGCAGGCGTGCTAGCACCGCAGACCGGCACCGCGCGCGTGCTCGGCGCAGACCTCGCCACACTGAGCGGCGGCGACCGCGACCGCTTCCGCGCCGAGCACCTCGGCTACGTGTTCCAGATGTTCAACCTGATCCCGTATCTCTCCGTGCGGGACAACATCACGCTGCCTTGCCGTCTCTCGCGAGCGCGACGGGCGCGCCTCCGCGGCGCGAGCGCGGACTCGCAGGCCGAGCACTTGGCCCAGCGGCTCGAGCTTGGATCCTTGCTCGACAAGTCCGTCACCACGCTCAGCGTCGGGCAGCAGCAGCGCGTGGCGGTGGCGCGGGCGCTCATAGGCTCCCCGGAGCTGGTGATCTGCGACGAACCGACGTCGGCGCTCGACGCCGACCGGCGCGACCGATTCCTCGAGCTGCTCTTCGCGTCGTGCGAGGAGGCCGGGAGCGCGCTGGTGTTCGTGAGCCACGACCTGTCGCTCGCGCCGCGGTTCGCGCGCACCGTCGAGCTTGGCGCCCTGAACCGCGCCGCATGACTCTTCCTCTCTCGCTCGGCGCCCTGAACCGCGCCGCATGATGCTCCTCCTCTCGCTCGCCGCGCGGTCACTGCGCAACCGGCTCTTCATCTCGGCGCTGACCGTGCTCAGCATCGCGCTCTCGGTGACGCTGCTGGTGGGCATCGAGAACGTGCGCGCCGGCGTGCGCGAGAGCTTCAGCGGCACCATCCGCGGCACCGACCTCATCGTCGGCGCGCGCGGCGGCACCACGCAGGTGCTGCTCTCGACGGTGTTCGGCATGAGCACGCCCTCGGGCGCCATCCCGTGGGAAGCCTACGAACGGTGGTCGACACACCCGGCCGTGGCGTGGACGATCCCGTACTCGCTGGGCGACTCGCACCGCGGCTTCCGCGTGATCGGCACGACGGCCTCGTTCTTCGAGCGGTACCGCTTCCGCGATCGGAAGGTCGAGTTTGCCGCGGGCCGCGCGCCGGCCGGCGAGCGTGAGGTCGCCATCGGCTCCGATGTCGCGGCGCGGCTCGGTTATTCCGTCGGCAGCCCCGTGACGCTGGCGCACGGCGTGGCCGCGGTCTCCTTCGCCGAGCACGAGGCGCACCCGTTCAGCGTGGTGGGCGTGATCTCACCCACCTTCACGCCGATCGACCGCGCGCTCTATGTGACGCTCGACGGTCTCGAGGCGATGCACGCCGCAGAGCTGGCTGATGGCGGCGGCCTGGCGATGGGCCCGCCCGGGCCTGCCCGCAGCGCGGCGACCACTTCGTCCGAACCCGCGATCACCGCGTTCCTCGTCGGCACCAGGAACCGCTTCGAGACCCTCCAGCTCCAGCGGGACATGAACGAGGACCTCGCGTTCCCGCTCACCGCGATCATCCCCGGCGTGGCGCTCGGCCAGCTCTGGCAGACACTCGGCAGCGCCGAGGCGGGCCTGCGGGTGGTCTCCGTGCTGACCGTGTTCATAGGACTCATCGGCATGTGCGTGGCGCTCTACGCCTCGCTCGAGTCGCGGCGTCGCGAGATGGCCATCCTTCGCGCCGTCGGTGCGGGGCCGCGCACCATCGTCTCGCTGCTGGTGCTCGAGTCGGGGATGCTGGCTCTCCTCGGCGCGCTCACCGGCGTGGCGCTCGTGTACATCGGCATCGCCGTCGGTCAGGGCCCGGTCGAGGCGCGGTTCGGCCTCTCGATCACGGCGCGGGCGCTGGGACGCACCGAGTGGGGCTATCTTGCGCTCGTCGTGAGCGCCGGGACGCTCGTCGGCGTATTCCCGGCATGGAAGGCCTACCGCGCCTCGCTGGCGGACGGGCTCTCGGTCAAGCTGTAGTACCTCGATCAACAACCCGCACCAAGGAGTAGATCTTGCGTCTTCGTTCACTCGTGGCCCTCGGACTTCTTTCCGCGCCACTGATGGCGCAGGGCCCAGGCGGCGCCGCGCCGATCATGCAGCACCCGATGGCGGTGCCGATTGCCGAGGCGGAGTACCCGGCGCATGTGCGCAAGGGCCCTGCCACGGACCCGGTGATCCAGCGCATCTGGCAGGAAGGCATGGACCGTTCGCAGGCCATGACGCTCGCGCAGGTGCTTCTCGATCCGCTCGGCCAGCGCCTCACCGGCTCGCCGGAGTCGGACGCGGCGCAGGACTGGATCGTGAAGACCTACAAGGGATGGGGCGTCACGGCGCGCAAGGAACGCTATGGCACGTGGCTCGGCTGGAGCCGCGGCGTCACGCATGTCGATCTCGTCTCGCCGCGCGTGCGATCGCTCGAAGCCACCGCGCTCGCGTGGAGCCCGGGCACCGGGGCGCGCCCGGTCGAGGGTGAGGTCATCACCTACCCGGCGAACGTCACCACGCCGGAGCAGTTCGACGCGTGGCTGCCGAACGTGAAGGGCAAGATCTTCCTGATGAACGCGCCGCGCCTCTCGTGCCGCTCCGCCGCGCAGTGGCAGGAGTTCGGCACGCCCGAGGAGATCGAGCGCGTCAACACGGCGCAGCGGGAGATGCAGACGGCATGGAACCAGACCAACGTCGCGATGAGCGGCGGTCGCAGCGTCTGGGCCAAGCTCAAGGACGCCGGCGCCATCGCCGTCTTCACCGCGCAGTTCTCCGGCTACCCGGGCGTCAACAAGGTGTTCGGTTCGCCGACGCAGACGCTCCCTGCCTTCGCCGTCGGCTGCGAGGACTACTCGCTGCTCTTCCGCATGGCGCAGAACAAGCAGGCGCCGCGCGTGCGCGCCTTCACCGACAGCAAGATCCTCGGTGAGCGCCCGGTCTTCAACGTCGTCGCCGAGATCAAGGGCAGCGAGAAGCCGAACGAGTACGTGATGCTCTCCGCGCACTTCGATTCCTGGTCGGCGTCTTCCGGCGCCACCGACAACGGCACCGGCACCATCACGATGCTGGAGGCGCTGCGCATCCTGAAGGCCACGTACCCGAAGCCGAAGCGCACCATCCTCGTGGGTCACTGGAACGGCGAGGAACAAGGACTCAACGGTTCGCGCGCGTTCTCCGAGGACCATCCGGAAGTCGTGGCCAACCTGCAGGCGCTGTTCAACCAGGACAACGGTACTGGGCGAGTGGTGAACCTGAGCGCGGGTCCGTTCCCGGGCGCCGGCGAGCGACTCGGCAGCTACCTCGGGCAGGTCCCGAACGAGCTCACGCGCTGGATCCGGTTCGAACCGACGGGCGCGCAGGCCACCGGCGGCACGGACCACGCGAGCTTCGTCTGCCACAAGGCGCCGGCGTTCA
This sequence comes from Gemmatimonadaceae bacterium, assembly GCA_035538035.1. Classification (GTDB taxonomy): domain Bacteria; phylum Gemmatimonadota; class Gemmatimonadetes; order Gemmatimonadales; family Gemmatimonadaceae; genus Pseudogemmatithrix. The sequence continues at coordinate 22,463 of DATLLD010000154.1, forward strand.
ACCTCGGCGGCCTGAGCTGGGACTACGGCAACACCACCTGGCACACCGACCGGGACAGCTACGACAAGGTCGTCGAGTCGGACCTCAAGGGGAACGCGACGCTGGTGGCCATGCTGGCCTACCTCGCGAGCGAGGATCCGCAGCGCATGCCGCGCGACGTCATGAGCCCGCTTCCGGGCGGACGGAATGGCGAGCCGGGCGTCTGGCGCGAGTGCGGCAAGGCCATGCGCGCCGTGCCCTCGGCCGTGCGCTGAGGTCGGTGGCAGCACTGACCGCCGGCTTTCGTACGCGGAGAGTCTGATGGACGACGGGGCGGCCGGGGTATCCCGGCCGCCCCGTCCTGCGTCATCTCTTCCGCGCACCGTGTCAGGCATGACGATCGGTCGCGGCACCTCCCGCAACACTCGTCGGTCCCCCGCCGTATGGCGCTACGTGGCTCGACTCCTCACTTACTTCTGGCTCGCTCTCCTCGCGGTCGTGGCGGCGCTCCTCGCCGCGGACCCCTCCAGGTTCTCCCAGGAGTCGATCGAGGTGGCCATCCGGGGCTGGGGTCCGTGGGCGATCGTCGCATTCTCCGTCATCGCGATCGGGCGCGGCGCCCTCCTGCTGCCGAGCACCCCGGTGATCCTGGCCGGGGGCGCGCTCTTCCCTGAGCACCTGCTCTTCGTGTTCCTGGTCTCGATGGCCGGCATCATCACTTCCGCAGCCTTGCTCTATCGCTTTCCGGGGTTCGCAGGATACGATTCGAGACTGGCTGCGCGTTACCCGGAGAAGCTGGAGCGCCTTCAAGCGCACCTCAGGCTGCCGCGGGCACAGTGGTTCGTCGCGCTGTGGGCGTTCTTTCCTGCCGTCCCGACGGACCTGATCTGTTACGCCGCGGGACTCGTCCGCATGCCGTTCCGGCGGATGATGACAGGCATCATCATCGGCGAAGTGCCGCTCGTCGCCGCGTACGTGTTGCTCGGCAGGCAGGCCGCCGAGTTCTGGTCACACTGAGGAGTGTCAATGCGGAGTTCGGACCTGATGAAGCACATCGTGCACATCCGCACGTCGGGGACGATCGTCCGCAGTTCGCCGTACCTGATCTCGCGGCTCCTGCGGCGCATCGACTTCTCCCGCGCGCGCATCGTCGTCCAGCTCGGCATCGGCACGGGATGCATCACGCGCGAACTCCTGCGGCGGCTCCATCCCGAAGCGCGCCTGGTGGCGATCGAGGTGAATGCGGTGTTCGTGAAGGATTGCGAGCGCATCCACGACCCGCGGCTCACGGTGATCCACGCCTGCGCCAGCAATCTGCGCGTGCTGCTCGACGAGCTCGGCCTCGGTGCCGTCGATCATGTCGTGTCGAGCCTTCCGCTGGCGATCATGGACGAGGCGCTGGTCGAGCGCATCCTCCGCGCGAGCGAACAGTGCCTCGCACCGGAAGGGCTGTTTCTCCAGTACCAGTACAGCCTCAGCCAGCGCTCCGCGCTCGAGCGCCGCTTCGGCGATGTTCGCGTGGGCTTCACCCTCGCCAACATCCCGCCCGCATTCGTCTACGAATGCTCGCTGGCCAAGTGATGCCGGTGGACCGGCCCGCGCGGACGTCCGTGCGGCCCGCGGCGTAGGATGTTCTCGCTCGTCCGCCGATTCATCAAGACATCAGTCGGATTCCTCGCTCTCGGTCTCCTGATCGGCGGCTGGATGATCGTGCGCCGGGAGCTGCAGGGCCGGTTCCCCACGCCCTACGAGACGAGCGCGCACACGCACGCGCTGTTCGTGGGATTCGTCATGATGATGATCTGTGGGGTGGCGCTCTGGCTCTTCCCGCGCCCCGACAAGTCCGACACCGCCTACGACCCGGCGATGATCGGCGCGTCCTACTGGCTGATCACCGCCGGTACCGCGGGACGCGTGGCCGCCGAACTCGCCCGGTCATCCATCGCCACGCCCGCGCTCGCCTGGACGGTGTTGCTGTGCAGTGCGGCGCAGGTCGTGGGTATCCTCCTCTTCTTCCGCACGATGTGGTCGCGGATCCGTCCGGTGGGAAGCCAAGCCCGGGAAGAGAGAGGCGAACGGTTCTGAGTGCGACCGCGGTGCTCACCGCCCGCAGCCGACGCAGTGCTCGGTCGCCGGCATCACGATGAGCCGGTCGAACGGGATCTGGTTGGTGCAGCGCACGCACGAGCCGTACTCGCCCGCTTCGAGGCGGGCGAGCGCCCGCACGATGTCGTGATGCTCCGCCGGCGGGTCGCCGGGGATCATCGACCGCTCGATCCGCGCCCGCTCGCGCATCAACTCGCTGCGGAGCTCGGACGTCTCTGACTTGCTCAATGCCATGACCTTGTTCACGCTGCCACCTCGGTGGACGGGGAAGCCGCAAGGCGATGACGGGATCTTGCCGTCATGCCGGAATGGATGCGCTGCGCGAGCTCGAGCATCACCGCGAGCCAGGTCGCGTGAGGCACGGCGAGCTCGAAGCCGTAGCCGGGAAGGTCCGTGCCCACTGCGGCGGGATGCAGGACCCGGCCGACGACGATGTCGTCTGCCCTGATCGCATCGTCGGCACCGACGTCGCCGGCGAACTCGACCAGACCACCCTCGATGCGCGCCCGCGCCCAGGCCGCCACGACCGCAGCCGCGGCCGTGCCGGCCGCGACGGCCTCGGCATGGTCGTCGAACCCACTGAACCCGATGACGCCTGGACGGATCCAGCCGACTTCGAGAGGTCCATCTATGAGTGAACAACTCGCGGCGTCGCGACGCCCGAGCTGCAGTTGGATGAGCATGTCTGTCGATCCTCGTTCGAGAAGTTGGTCCCAGCGGGGCCGAAAACGAGAAAACCGCCCCACCTGCGTCAGCGCAGGTGGGGCGGTCTGTAGATGCGAGACCGGGCCGCGGTCAGTCGCCTATGGGCGAGCTTCCCGGGGGCCACCTGTGCTGCGGGGCGGGGCTGAATGGCGCATCTCGGACACTCGCGTCTTTCGCGCGTGGACGGTGCGGGGCAGGGCGGCGGCGATACGCCGGCTCGACATAGTCATGGCCTTGAACCTATGCCCTGAGCCCAGCAAGTCAACCTTGTGCCTCGGCCAGCAGGATGGTGCGTTCGATAAGGCAGGAGACCGTCATCGGGCCGATGCTGCCCGGGACGGCCGCGATCGCCGCCAGGTGGCCGACGCCTCCGGAGGTGTCGATGTCGCCTCTCCCACGCGGATTGAAGTAGCCGACGTCGATGGCGACCGCGCCCGGCGCGATGTCGACCGAACGCACAAGACCGGGCACGCCGGCCGCGACGATGACGAGGCTCGCACGGCGCACGCGTTCCGCGAGGTCGGGTGAATCGGGCGGCACGAGCGCCAGCATCGCCGCGCCGCGGCGCGCGAAGGCCAGCCGGAACATCTTCGAGAACGGCGAGCGATGGGCGACCACGAGTCCGGTGCGTCCCGCGATGTTGACGTCGTGCGCGCGCACCAACTCGAGCGCCGCGCTGACCGTCACCGGGGGCAGCGACTCGGCATCGTCGAGGTACTGGCGCACCCGCCCCGGCGACATGACGTCGACATCCAATGCCTCCGGAATGCCGGGCTCCATCACCTCGGCGAAGGAGTCATCCGGATACGGGAACTGCAGGAAGATCGCGTCGACCGGCTTCCGCGGATCGCCTGCCAAGCGCTGCATGGCGCGCCGCGCCTCGTCCGGCGTGGTGCCGGTCCGCAGCACGAGTTGCACGACGTCCACCCCGACGGCCGCGCACGCATGCACCTTCCTGGCTACGTGCGGCGGCGGGCCGAACCGGTCGGCGAACGCGATGATCGCGAGCGTGGGCACGCGCCCGCGCCGGCCGCGAACGCGCGCGGCCCGAGCGCGCAACTCGGGCGCTCGTCGTTCGGCAAGGCCCATACCATCCAGGGTGACGACTGCGTTCGCCGGCGCGCTGATGCGCGGAGCGGGAGTCACGCGACCGCCCGCACGTCGAATCCGCAGCGCGGCCGCTCGCCATGATCGCAGACCGAGGTCACCCGCACTCCCGCCACCTCGCTGAGCAGCGTCTCGATCGCACGGCAGAGATCCGGGTGTGTGACCACGGCAGCACCGAGCGGACAGTCTCCGCAGCCCCGGATCGTCGCCTTGTCTGGGGAGTACTCGACGCGCGCATCGCCTCCCAGCGCGACAAGCACATCGACGGCCGCGCCCACACTCGTCGCGAGGTCGCGCACCTCGCCCGGCTCTCCCGGCGATGGACGGAGCTCCCGAAGCGCGCTCGCCAGCCGCCGACCGACGGCCTGCATCACCGGGAGGGCACGGTCGGCGGGCAGCCGCTGTGCGAGTTCGTCGAGCAGCGCGATCAGCACGGGACCGTACGCCCGGGAGAACATCGCGGCGGCGGCCGGAGGGAGTTCGTAGAGCACGGCCGGCTTCCCGGCGCCGGCCCCACGACGCACTCCCTGCTGCCGCACCATCCCGTCGCGCTCGAGCGTCGAGAGGTGGGAGCGGATCGCGTTGTCCGTCAAACCCAGCTCGCGGGCAAGTTCGTCGACCGTGCGCGGTCCGTGGCGCAGGAGCAGCACCACCTTCCCGCGAGTCGACTCCAAGAAACGCCCGCTGAGTTCCGGTCTCACAGTCTGCCTCCGGAGGATTCGGTGATCACTCCTAATGTAGCGCCTCAGGTCAATATATCCAATAACCGAAGGTTTTCCTTGACATATTCCGGCGCGACCTGTATCAATCATGGGGAGTACACACCACCCCATACCACAATACCAGAGAGGTCGACAATGAAGTCCATGCTCACCGTGGCTGCCGGCGCCACCGCCCTGCTGCTCGCGTTCGGCACCACGCCCGCGCTCGCGCAGGACGACCCTACGATCGTCGCGATCTTCGACGCCGCCAACACGGCGGACATCGAGACGGGCAAGCTCGCCGAGAAGCGAGGCCAGTCGCAGCAGGTGCGTGACTTCGGCGCCATGCTCGCCCGCGACCACGCGACCGTGCGGCAGATGGGGCGCGACCTCGCGAAGAAGCTCAACGTGACGCCGACGCCGCCGACTCCGGACGAGGGCAAGGCAGCGCATCAGGCCGCGATGAAGCGGCTGACCTCGGTTAGCGACGCCGAGTTCGACCGCGCGTTCCTGCTTTACGAGGTCTCGTTCCACAAGTCGGTGATCGACGCCATCAACACGACGCTGCTGCCGGCGATCGACAATGCGGAGCTGAAGGCGCTTGTGGTGAAGGTCGCGCCCGCATTCCAGGGCCACATGATGGCAGCGGAGCAGATGGAGAAGAAGCTGCCCAAGTGATGGTGGGCGCAGGACTGTAGGAGAAGTCGCTCGAGGCTCGGGCATCGGTCGCGCGGGGGGCGCGGCCGATGCCCGAGTCTCGTTCATGCACTGAGTGGGTGCGCCCGATTGTGCGGCCGACCGCTGGTCGTTAACATCATTGTTAACAACGTGAACAGAAGACCGAGATGAACCACACCGCATCCCCATTCGTCGAGAAGCTCGGGCTCCACGTCGAGCGCGAAGGCCGCTCGCGCGTCGGAGGACAGCTGCTCGGCATCCTCCTTCTCGCGGACGCCCCTCTCTCCCTCGACGAACTCGCCGCCCGACTCGCCGTCAGCAAGGCCAGCGTCAGCATCAACGCCCGCGAACTCGAGCGACACGGCGTCGCCATGCGCGTCAGCTTCCCCGGCGACCGGCGCGATCACTACGTCATCGCCCCGGACTTGCCGGCGAACACCATGCGCGAGCGGATCGCGAGTCTCCGGCGCTTCCGCGATGCCATCGCTTCCGGGAGCGAGGAGACTCGCTCCGGAAACCCGCTCGTCAGCGACCGATTCACACGGTTCGTCGCCGCGTTCGAGCACACGATCGACTCGATGGATCGCGTCCTTCAGGAACTCGTGAGCCGCGACAACTGAAGCAGCTCTCCCAGTCACAACCCCGCGGAACGTCCCTCCAGCAAATCAGAGTTTGTCGAACATGTCAATCGCCTTCGCTCCCGCCTCGCACCTTCGCTTGCGGGAGACTGTTCTTGCCGTCGCCGCTGTCTTCGCCGTCGCTTGCGCCGAACCCCCGCCGCCGGCCGCGCCGCCGCCGGAGGTCACGGTCGTCACCCTCGCAACGCAGCCCCTCGCCAACCGCATCACCCTGCCCGGCCGCCTGCAAGGCATCCGCACGGCGGAGGTGCGCGCGCGGGTCAACGGCGTCGTGCGCCGAAAGGTCTACACCGAAGGCACCGATGTCCGCGCCGGTGACGTGCTCTTCGAGATCGACCCGCGGGAGTGGCGCGCGCAGTTGAGCGCCGCCGAAGCCACGCTCGCCCGCGCGGAAGCCACCGCTGCAAACGCCACACAGGACGCCCGCCGCTACGAAGGCCTCGTCTCGCAGCAGGCCATCAGCCAGCAGGAGTACGACGCGGCCACCGCACGGATGCGCACGGCCGAGGCCGATGTGGCCCAGGCTCGAGCTGGCGTGGACGCCGCCCGGCTCAACCTCAGCTATACCACCATCACCGCGCCGATCTCCGGCCGCGCCGGCCGCGCCGAGGTCACCGAAGGCGCGTACGTGAGCGCCGCGAGCGCCACGCTGCTCACGCGCGTCGAGCAGGTGCACCCGATCCTCGCGAACTTCTCGCAGTCCGGCAGTGAGATCCTTGATCTTCGCCGCGCGGTTGCAACGGGTGCCGGGAATACCGGAAAGATGGACCAAGTGAAGGTGCACCTCGTGCTCCAGGACGGTTCGGAGTACCCGCACGTGGGCCGCCTCAACTTCCTCGACCTCAGCGTGGACGAAGCCACCGGCACCACCGCGTTGCGCGCGGAGTTCGCGAACCCGGACCGCATCCTCCTGCCCGGGCAGTTCGTGCGCGTCAGCATCGAGACGGCGAGCAACCCCAACGGCATACTCGTGCCGCAGCGTGCCGTCACCGTCACGCCGCAGGGCGCGTCGCTGATGGTCGTCACGGCGGGCGACACGGCGACGGTGCGCAACGTGCAAGTAGGCGAGCTGCAGGGAGGTTCGTGGGTGATCCTCGGCGGCGTCTCCGCCGGGGAGCGCGTGATCGTCGACGGTCTCCAGAAGGTGCGGCCGGGGAGCCCGGTGCGCGTGAGCGGTCCGGCCAACGCGCCGGCGCTCGCGGACACCGCCGTCCAGGCTCCGCGATGACCCCGCGTTTCTTCATCGATCGACCGGTCTTCTCGTGGGTCCTCGCGTTGACGATCATCCTGGGCGGCGTGCTGGCGCTCCGCGCGCTGCCTGTCGAACAGTACCCGTCGATCGCTCCGCCGACGCTGACCGTGAGCGCCAACTATCCCGGCGCCGATGCGTCGGTGCTCGCCACCAACGTCACGCAGGTGATGGAGCAGCAGCTGAACGGCACCGAGGGCCTGCTCTACATGAGCTCGGCCAGCCGTTCCAACGGCACGTCGTCCATCACCGTGACCTTCCGGCCCGGCACCGACATCGACGTCGCGCTGATGGACGTCCAGTCGCGCCTGCGCTCGGTCGAGCCGCGCCTGCCTGAAGAAGTGCGACGCCAGGGCGTGACCGTGCAGAAGGCCGGCGAGGGCTTCCTGATGATCATCGCCCTCACCTCGAAGGCGGGCACCACGCCGACGATCGAGCTGGGTAACTTCTCCGAGACGACGATCGTCGACGAGTTGCGCCGCGTGCCGGGCGTCGGCAGCATCAACTCGTTCTCGTCGCCATATGCGATGCGCATCTGGCTCGACCCGGACAAGCTCGCCGGCTACCGCCTGTCGCCCGCCGACGCGCTCGCCGCGGTGCAGGAGCAGAACACGCAGTCGTCCGGCGGCTCGCTGGGCGACCAGCCGCTGGCCGAGGGCAGCGAGCTCAACGCGACGATCCTGACGCAGAACCGCTTCCAGACTCCCGAGCAGTTCGAGGCGATCATCCTGCGCGCGAATCCCGACGGCTCGGTGATCCGCCTCGCCGACGTCGCCCGCGTGGAACTCGGGGCGCAGAGCTACAACTTCAGCCTCGAGTTGAACGGCAAGCCCGCGGCCGGCATGGCCGTGCAGCTCACGCCGGGCGCCAACGCGCTCGCGGTCGCCCAGGCCGTGAAGGACCGCATGGGCGAGCTCGAGGTGACCTTCCCGAGCGACATCGGCTGGACGGTGGCGTACGACACCACGCCGTTCATCAATGCCTCCGTCACTTCGGTGATCGCCACGTTGATCGAGGCGATGCTGCTCGTGTTCCTCGTGATGTTCCTGTTCCTGCAGAACTGGCGCGCCACGCTGATCCCGACGATCGTCGTGCCGATCGCCCTCGCGGGCGCGTGCCTCGGCCTCCTGGTGTTCGGCTTCTCGATCAACGTGCTCACGCTCTTCGCGATGGTGATGGCGATCGGCATCCTCGTCGACGACGCCATCGTCGTGATCGAGAACGTCGAGCGCCTCATGGCCGAGGAGCACCTGTCGCCGTACGACGCGACGGTCAAGGCGATGACGCAGATCACTTCCGCGATCGTCGGCATCACCCTCGTGCTGGTGGCGGTCTTCGTGCCGATGGCGTTCTTCCCCGGATCGACGGGCGGCATCTATCGCCAGTTCTCGGTGACGCTCGCCGTCTCCATCGCATTCTCGGCGTTGATGGCGCTGACGCTCACGCCGGCGCTCTGCGCCACGCTGCTCAAGCCGCACGGGCGAGGCGTGGCTCCCGCCAACCGCGTGCAGGCGTTCAGCCAGCGCTTCTTCGGCGGCTTCAACCGCTGGTTCGCCCGCACCACCGACCGCTACCAGCGCAGCGTAGGCGGCATCCTCCAGCGCCCGCTCCGCTGGCTTGCCGTGTTCGGCGTGCTGGTGGCGCTCACCGGGCTGCTGTTCGTGCGGCTGCCCAAGAGCTTCCTGCCGACCGAGGACCAGGGCAGCATCATCACCGCGGTGCAGGCACCCTCGGGCGCGACGACGCAGCGCACGAACGTCGCGATCGAGCAGGTGAAGGACTTCTACGCGGCGCAGCCCCAGGTGGAGCGCGTGATCTTCATCCGCGGGTTCAGCTTCTTCGGGCAGGGCCAGGCGCACGCGATGTCGTTCGCGTCGCTGTACCCGTGGGACGAGCGAAAGGGGCGCGAGAACAGCGCCGGCGCGCTGGTGGACCGCGCCAACGGCGCGCTTGCCGGCGTCAAGGAAGCGATGGTGTTCGTGCTGAACCCGCCGGCCATCCAGGGACTCGGCGTGGCGAGCGGTTTCACCTTCAAGCTGCAGGACCGCGCTGGACTCGGTGACTCGGCGCTCGTGGCCGCCCGTAACCAGCTGCTCGGGATGGCGAGCCAGAGCCCGCTGATGGTGGGCGTGCGACCGGAGGCGCAGGCCGACGCACCGCAGCTCCGCGTCAACATCGACCGGGTCGGCGCGCGCGCGCTGGGTCTCGCCATCCGCGACGTGAACTCCACGCTCTCGATCGCGTTCGGCAACGCCTACGCGAACGACTTCAGCCGCGCCGGACGCATCCTGCGCGTGCTGATCTCGGCCGACGCACCGTTCCGCATGACGCCGGAGGATGTGCTCGAGCTGCAGGTGCGAAACGCGCAGGGGCAGATGGTGCCGTTCGGCGCCTTCACGACCGTCGAATGGACCGCCGGCACGCCGCAGCTCGACCGCTACAACGGCTATCCGGCGATGACCATCTCGGGCATGGCCGCGCCCGGCCGCTCCACCGGCGAGGCGCTCAATGAGATGGAGCGACTGGCCGCCCAGCTGCCGGCCGGGTTCGGGTACGAGTGGACGGGCTTGTCATTCGAGGAGAAGCAGGCCGGCAGCCAGGTGGGCCTCCTGCTCGCGCTGTCGCTCGTGGTCGTGTTCCTGCTGCTGGCGGCGCTCTACGAGAGCTGGACGGTGCCGGTGGCCGTGCTGCTCGTGGTACCGCTCGGCGTGCTGGGATCCGTGGTCTTCTCGATGCTGCGCGGACTCTCGGCGGACGTCTACTTCAACGTCGGCATCATCACCATCATCGGGCTCGCGGCCAAGAACGCGATCCTCATCGTGGAGTTCGCGATCGAGGAGGAACGCCAAGGCTACAGCACGTTCGAGGCGACGATGAACGCGGTGAAGCTGCGCTTGCGGCCGATCATCATGACGTCGCTGGCGTTCATCCTCGGCATGGTGCCGCTGGTGCGCGCGACCGGCGCCGGCGCGGCCAGCCGCATCGCGGTCGGTACGGGCGTGGCGGGCGGCATGCTCGCGGCGACGCTGCTGGGCATCTTCTTCATCCCGCTCTTCTACCTCGCGGTGCGTCGCTGGCTGGCGCGCGGTCGCCTGCCGGCGGGAGCGGTCAGCGCACCCGTGCTGCTGCTGACGCTCGTGCTTGGCGGCTGCTCGTTCGCGCCGCGGCATGTGCCGCCCGCGCTTCCGACGCCGGAGTCGTACCCGGCGACGGCGGTCGCCGACTCGGCGACGGGCACGAGCGCCAGCTTGATCGGCTGGCGCGACTTCTTCGAGGACGAGCGGCTCGAAGCGCTCGTCGGCGCGGCGCTGACGCACAACCGCGACCTCGCGGTGGCGGTGGCGCGCATCGATGAGGCCGCTGGCTTGTATCGCATCCAGCGCGCCCCGCGGGTGCCAAGCGTGAATGCAGGTGGCAGTGTGACGCGTGGCAAGTCCACGTTCACCGGGCCCGACGAGGTCACCCAGTACTCGGCGAGCGTCGCCGTCTCCGGGTTCGAACTCGACTTCTGGGGCCGCGTGCGGAATCTGTCGGAGGCGGCGCGGCGCGAGTTCCTCGCGACGGTCGAGGGGCAGCGCGCGTTCCGGCTGTCACTGATCCGGCAGGTGGCGAGCACGTACTTGCTCTCGCTCGAGGCCGCGGAGCGCGTGCAGCTGGCCGAGGCCACCGTGGCGAGCCGGCGCGAGGGCGTGCGCATCGCGCAGGTGCGCTTCGACGCCGGCATCACGTCCGCGCTCGACCTGCGACAGGCATCGTCGCTGCTGGCGCAAGCGGAGACGGAACTCGCCGGCGTGCGCCTGACGAGGGCGCGCAGCGAGAACGCACTGGCGGTGCTCATCGGTGGACCGGTGCCGGGCGAACTGCCGGCGCCGCTGCCGCTGGAGCGACAGGCGAGCACCGCGGCACTCGGCGCGGGATTGCCGTCGGAACTATTGGTGTCACGGCCGGACATCATCGCCGCGGAGAACCGGCTGCGCGCCGCGCGAGCGAACATCGGCGCGGCACGCGCGGCGTTCCTGCCGTCGATCTCTCTCACCGGCCTCTTCGGCTACGCCTCGACGGAACTCGACGGACTTTTCAGCGGCGACAACGAGACCTGGAGCTTCGGGCCGTCCATCAACCTGCCGATCTTCACCGGTGGGCGGCTGCGCGGCAACCTGACCGTGGCGCGTGCTCGCGAGGACATAACGCTCGCGACGTACGAGCGCACCATCCAGGGCGCCTTCCAGGAAGTCGCCGATGCGCTGGCCGGCCGGCGTTTTCTCGCGGAGCAGGTCGCGGCGCAGGAACGTGGCACGGCCGCGCAGCGGCAGATCGCCGCACTCGCGCGGGTGCGCTACAACGAGGGCGTGGTCGGGTACATCGAGGTGCTTGATGCGGAGAGGAACCTGTTCGCGTCGGAGCAGGCGCTGCTGCAGCTCAGGCGGATCGAGGCGGACAACCTGATCGCGCTGTACATCGCGCTGGGCGGCGGGGTGCTCGAGGTGCCGCGGCCGTAGCCGAGAGAGTCCACGCAAAACCCGTGACGCGCAGCGCACCGCGTCGCGGGTCAGAGCTCGACGCGCCGCAGCAGTTGTGCGTTGACCGCCACGATGATCGTGCTCAGCGACATCAACGCGGCGCCCGCGGCGGGCGTGAGCGTGATGCCCCAAGGGGAGAGCACTCCCGCTGCGAGCGGGATCGCGACGATGTTGTAGCCCGCCGCCCACCAAAGGTTCTGCACCATCTTCCGGTAGGTGGCGCGCGAGAGCGCGACGATGCGCGGCACGTCGCGCGGATCGCTGCGCACGAGCACGATGTCGCCCGCCTCCACCGCGACCTCCGTGCCCGCGCCGATCGCGATGCCGACGTCGGCGGTGGCGAGCGCCGGCGCGTCGTTGACGCCATCGCCGACCATCGCCACACGCTTGCCCTCGGCTTGCAGCGCCGCGACGCGTTCGGCCTTCTGCTCCGGCAGCACTTCAGCAAGCACAGTGTCGATGCCGAGCTCGCGGGCCACCGCGTCCGCGACGGCGCGCGAGTCGCCGGTGATCATGACGACCTCGAGGCCGGCATCGTGCAGCCGCCGCACCGCTTCCGCGGACTCTGGACGCACGGCATCGGCCGTCGCGAACGACGCGAGCACTGTGTTCCCCTCGAGCAGGTACACGACGCCCTGCGCACGGGCGGCCGATTCGCCGGCGAACGCGCGGAGTTCCGGCGGTGCCTCGATGCCGAGGCTCGAGAGCAGGTTCGGCCCGCCAACGTGATACTTGTGGCCGCTCACCTGCGCGCTCACGCCGCGGCCGGCGACGGCCTCGAACGCCGTCGCCGCCGGTACGTCGAGCCCGCGCTCGTTGGCGCTCGCAACGATCGCCAACGCCACCGGGTGCTCGGCGTCGCGCTCGACCGCGGCGGCGAGTGCGAGCGCTTCGTCTTCGCTCAGTGCACCGACCGTCCGCATTGCGACGACCCGGTGCTCGCCGCGCGTCAGCGTGCCGGTCTTGTCGAACACCACCGTGGTCAGCAGCCGCGCGTCCTCGAGCCCGCGGCGGTCACGCACGAGCAGCCCGGCGCGCGCGCCGAGCGTGGTGGAGATGGCGAGCACGAGCGGCACGGCGAGCCCGAGCGCATGCGGACAGGCGATCACGAGCACCGTCACCAACCGCTCGACGGCCGTCGCCACCGGCGCGCCGATGAGCAGCCACGCGGCCAGCGTCGCGATGCCGGCACCCAGCGCCACCCAAGTGAGCATCCGCGCGGCGCGGTCGGCGAGCGTCTGCGCCCGCGACTTCGAACCCTGTGCCTGCTCGACCATGCGCATGATCCGCGCGAGGGCCGTGTGTTCGCCGGTGCCGGTCACCTGCACGCGGAGCGAGCCGGCGCCGTTCACCGTGCCGGCGATCATCGTCGCGCCTTGCTCCTTCCGCACCGGCGCCGACTCGCCGGTGATCATCGATTCGTTGACGGTGCTGCTCCCTGAGCGCACGAGGCCGTCCGCGGGAATGCCGGCACCCGGGCGTACGAGCACAACATCGCCCTCGCGCAGCGCCGATACCGGCACCTGCTCGATGGTCTCCGCCGCGCCCTCGCCGCTCACGCGCGCGGCCTCGGCCGGCATCAGCTTGGCCAATTCTCCCACCGCGCCCTCCGCCTGCGAGATGGAGCGCATCTCCAGCCAGTGCCCGAGGAGCATGATGGTGACGAGCGTCGCCAGCTCCTCCCAGAGCGGCATGCCAGGGAAGCCGAGCGTCACGGCGGCGCTGAAGGTGAACGCCACGATGATGGCGAGCGCGATCAACGTCATCATGCCGGGGAGCCGCGCACGTAGTTCGCTCGCGGCGCCCTGAACGAAGGGCAGGCCGCCGTACAGGAACACGGCGGTGCCGAGCACTGGCGGGATCCAGCGTGCCCCGGGGATCGCCGGCGGCGAGTAGCCGATCAGGCGGGGCATCATGTGGCCCCAGACGAGGATCGGCAGCGTCAGCGCAAAGGAGAGCCAGAAGCGGTCGCGGAACATCGCGACGGAGTGGCCGGCGTGTCGATCGTGCACGGCGTGGTCGTGCGCGGCGTGGTCGTGCGCGGCGTGGTCGCCGTGGTGCTCGTGCCCGTGCATGTCGGACATCGCGCCTCCTGGTGAGTAGCCAGCCCCCTGCACTGCGATCATAGCACCCGAATCGTCAGCCTCGCGAACCACTCGCCGATGCGCCCGACCGGAGAACGCTTCCGGAACGCCTCGAGTTCGATCTCGACAGCATGCTGCAGATCCGCGAGGAATATCTCGTCCATTCGCCGGCCGAACGTCTCGTCGAGCACCATCAGCGCGACTTCATCGTTGAGCGCGAGCGACCTGTTGTCGAAGTTCATCGTCCCGACGGACGCCCACGCACCGTCCACGACGAAGGTCTTGGCGTGCAGCGTGGTCGGCTCCCACTCATAGATGCGTACGCCGGCCTCGAGCAACGGAGTGTATCGCGCGCGGCCGGCGAGCCGTGCCAGGCGCACGTCGGTGCCCGTCCCGCCGACCAGCAGCCGCACGTCCACGCCGCGCCCCGCGGCGGCGGCGAGCAACGCGACGAAGTTGTCGTCAGGGGCGAAATAGGCGTTGGTGACATAGAGCGTGCGGCGCGCCCCCGCGATCGACAGCGCGAGATACCGTTCGGCGGGCGTGCTGCCCAGGGTGGGCGAGGCCGAGAGCACGCCCGCCAGTGCCACCCCGTCCTCGAACGAATCGACCGATTGGCGGCCGGAGAGCATCACGCCCGTGGCTTCCGTCCATGCCGCCGCGAACGCCGCCTGCAGTTGCCGCACGGCTGGTCCCTCGAACCGCACGTTCGTCTCGCGCCACGCGCCACTGGTGTGGCCGTCGCCGAGCCACTTGTCGTCGATGCCGAATCCTCCGGTCCACCCTACCCTGCCGTCGATCACGATGCCGCGCACGTGCGAGCGGTTCTGCATGACGTGCAGCGACAGGATGCGGATCGGGCGGAACGGCACGACGCGCACGCCAGCCTCCGCGTACCGCTCGCGCCGCTCGCGCGAGATTCCGGCGTCGCCGTGCTCGTGCTCTACGACGCCTTCGGCACCGCCGGAATCTCGCGCGAGCGGCGCGGGCTCGCTCCACGAGGATGTCGCTCAGTGACTCGGCGACGACGCCCGGCTTCCCATAGTAGGACTGCACCGTGATCGACCGCTGCGCGGCGCGCAGGTCGGCCCAGAGCCGCGGGAAGGTGCCGTCCCCGTCGAGGGCCAGCTCGACACGGTTCCCGGCTGTGAGCGGCGTGCCGGTGAGCACCGCGACGCTGAGCGCGAAGGCAGACTCTGCGGGCGCGACTGGTGAGCCGTCCGCGCCAACGCCGCGCACGCGGCGCACTGCCGTGCCGCGTGTCACCGAGAGCAGCCCGATGAACGCGAACAACGCGAGGATGAGGAACGCCACGGCCGTGAACATCCGGCGCCCGTGCCTCACCCTCGCCTACTCATCCGTTCGCCTTCATGAACTCGCTGCGCAGCGTCGCCATCATCACGCCGCGCTGGTCGTACAGGCGCTTCAACTTTCGCGGCTTGCGCTTGGCCAGCGCGTAGCTCGTGATGATCGGCAGCGCGATCGTCGAGTCGAGGTAGCATACCACCGCGTCGGGCAACCGGTCCGGATCGATCTTGCCCCAGCTCACCGCCTCGGCCGGCGTCGCGCCGGAGAGCCCGCCCGTGTCCGGCCGCGCGTCGGTGACCTGCAGGAAGAAATCGTGCCCCTTCTCGTCGATGCCGAGCACTTCCTGGATCTGTGGCTCGGTCTGCAGCGCGAAGTTCTTGGGCGAGCCGCCGCCGGCGATGAACACCGCGCTCTTGCCGCCATTGCGCTTGGCATGCAGCACGATGCTGGCCGTCTCGTTGACGTCCTGGTTCGCGTCGATCAGGCACTGCCCACCCTCGAGCGCCAGCGCCGCCACGTTCATGCCGATGCTGGAGTCGCCGGGCGATGACGTGTAGATCGGCACGCCGCAGCGGTACGCCGCGGCAAGAAGCGACCTCTGCGGGATGCCGAGCGCCTTCTCTCGCTCCACGAGGTACTTGCCGCAGAGGTAGTGGAACTCGGCGCTCGACATGGCGCGCTGGAACTCCGGCGCGCGGATGATCTTGCGGAAGAACGCGTCGGTGCTGAGCAGCACGTCGTAGTCGAAGAAGATGTCGTAGATGCGCACGACGCCCTCCTCGCGCAGCTGCGTGTCCGACGCCTGCGCGTTGCCGCGATGCATCGAGAGCCCGAGCCCGTAATGCGCGTCATGATAGAGGTTCGCGCCGGTGGAGATGATCCAGTCCACGAACCCCGCTTCCATCAGCGGGATGAACGTGCTCATGCCCATGCCGGCCGGCGTCAGCGCGCCCGTGAGGGTCATGCCGACGGTGACGTCGCGCTGCAACATCAGCTCGGTGAAGAGCCCGCATGCCTCGCGCAGCCGGCCGGAGTTGTAGCTCTGGAAGGTGCCCTCGACCAACTGCACGACGCTCTCCGTTCCGTCGATCTTTCGCGGTGCGATCTTCCGGCCGCTGAGCAGCTTGCTCACCGCCTTCGTGCCGACCTTCGCGCTCTTCGACTCGCGCATCTCGGCGGCGCGCTTCTGGGCGGACTTGTCGCCGGCGGGGCTGGCGGCCGCGGACTTCGCCGCAGGCTTCGTTCTCGCGACGGATTTTTTCTTCGCCGCCGACTTCGGCGCTGCCTTGCCCACGACCTTTCTGCCCGTCGCGGTCCGCGCTGTCTTGGCACCCGCTCGCGGCCTGCCCGATGCCTTCGTCTCTCGCGCCATTTATCTGCCCCCCGCCAGTGCACGGGCGGTCTTGAGTTGGAGTGCGTACGCCTCGACCACCGCGCGCGCGGCCTCGGCTGGGTCGTCAGTCACGATCATCAGGTCCATATCCCCGGGTGAGATCTTTCGCTCGGCAAGCACGCGACTCCTGATCCAACGCACGAGACCGGCCCAATAGTGCGTGCCGAACAGGATCACCGGGAACTGCGAGATCTTCCCCGTCTGGATCAGCGTCAGCGCCTCGAACAGTTCATCGAACGTGCCGAAGCCTCCCGGGAAGATGATGAACGCGCTCGAATACTTGATGAACATCGTCTTGCGGACGGCGAAGTAACGGAAGGCGACGTGCGTGTCGACGTAGGGGTTGGACCCCTGCTCGAACGGCAACTCGATGTTGCAGCCGATCGACGCGCCGCCGCCGAGCTTGGCCCCCTTGTTCGCCGCCTCCATGATACCGGGCCCCGCGCCGGTGATGATGGAGAACCCTTCCTTGCCGAGCAGGCGCGCCGTCTCCATCGCCGCCTGGTACTGCGGGTCATCAGGATGCGTGCGCGCCGAGCCAAAGATGGAGACGCCCTTCTCCACTTCGGAGAGCTTGTCGAATCCCTCGATGAACTCCGCCATGATGCGCATGACGCGCCAGGGGTCGGTGCTGCGGAAGTCCGACTTCGGCCCGCCGTACTGGAGGAGCTTCGCATCCTCCGTCAGCGCCCAACGGAAGTCGCCGATCGAGTCATCCGTCGCGGCGCGAGGCGGCAGCGGTGCCTCGATCTTCGGCGGGAACATCCCGGACGCGCGCTCACCCTCGTCGATCCGCTGCTTGGTGCCGGCGACCGCGTCCTTCGACGCCTGCTCGAGGCGCTCCGGCACAGCCGGCTTGCCTGAGGCCGTGCGTGGCGTCTTTGCGGCGCGAGGCGATTTCACGGTGCCTGCCTTCTTCACCGTGAGCGCACCGCTCGACTTCTTCGCTGAAGAAGGTCTCTTGGGTGTCATGACCGGTGAAGTTTACTTTGTGGGGTGACCGCCAGCGACCCGGAGCGCCCCCACGTCATTCGACTCGCGCGACCCGCGGGGGCAGCGCGATGAGCAAGCAGCTCGTGATGGTGGTCGCCGACGGCGCTCGCGCGGACTCGCTCTTCGAGGCGATGGATGCCGGACGCCTCCCTGCGCTGGCACGACTCCGCGCCGAGGGCAGCGCTCACACCGTCACCTCCGCGTTCCCGTCGGTCACCGGCCCGGCGTACGCTCCCTTCCTGATGGGTCTGCACCCCGGCCGCGCCGGCGTGCCCGGCATCCGGTGGTGGGACCGTGCGAGGCTGGCGACCAGCTGGCCCGGCCACGCCCGAAGCTATGTGGGCTTCGAGGCCCTGCACGCCGACCGCGACCTCACGACGGACCATCGCACGCTCTTCGAGATCGCCGAGCGCCCGCTCGGTTCGTTCACGCCGCACGGCCGCGGATTGGCGGCCGGCCAGCGCATCGGCGCGGATACGTTCTTCGGCCTGCGCATGGCCTGGACGCACTTTCGCGGCGACCTCCCGGGCTGGCTCGCACTCGACCGTCAGCTCGGCCGGCAGACGGCCGCGCGGATCCGGCGCGACCGGCCCGACTTCGCGTTCATCGCACATCCCGGCATCGACAAGCTCTCGCACCAGCTCGGCCATGCCGCGCCTGAAGTGATGGATGCGATGCGCACCGTCGACGCGACGGTCGCGGAGATCCGCGCCGACGCCGAACGCGACGGACGATGGGGCGAGATGGAGCTCTGGGTGGTGAGCGACCACGGGCACTCTCCGGTGAACCATCACGAGGACCTCGCGGGGCTGCTGCGCGAGTGGAAGCTGAAGGTGCTCGCGCATCCGTGGACGATCGCGCGCACGCACAACCGGCATGCCGCGGTCATGGTCAGCGGCAACGCGATGGCGCACATCTATCTCGAGCTGGGTCGTCGCGAACGCCCTTGGTGGCCCGTCCTCTCCGAGGCATGGCAATGGCTCGTCGACCGGCTGCTCGAGCGCGAATCCGTCGATCTGCTGCTGCTGCCGCGGTCGCCACGCGAAGTCGAGGTGCATGCTCGTGGTCGCGGCATGGCGATTGTCGTGCTCGACGACGCTGGACGTTATCGATACCTCTGCGAGACGGGCGACCCGCTCGGCATTCGCGCGGTGGTAGGCGCCGAAGCCGCTCGCGCGCCATTCTCCGCCGACGAGTCTCATCGCGTCACGATCGACACCGATTATCCCGACTCGCTCGTGCAGGTCGTCGCGCTGGCCGGAGCCGCGCGGTCCGGCGAGATCCTGCTCTCGGCCACGCGCGGCTGGGACTACCGTGCGAAGTACGAGCCGATTCCCCATGTCTCATCGCACGGCGCCCTGCATCGCGAACACATGCTGGTGCCACTCGTGATGTCGCGCGCGGCGAAGGGCACGCCGCTGCGCACCGTGGACGTGATGCCGAGCGCGCTCGGCGCGCTGGGGCGCGCGGTGCCGCTCGGGTTGGACGGCAGCGCGTTCAGGTAGCGAGGCTCAGTCCTCGAGCGAGGTCAGGAGCGTGCGCAGCCGCACGGCAAGCTCGCGCTGCCGCAGCCGCAACTGCTCCAGTCGCGGCCGCTCGAGCCGGCGGAGGAAGTAGCGGCGCATCGTGAGCCACGCGCGCGCTCGGCGCTCGCCGATGGTGAGCGCGGCGAACGTCCAGGGCGGCTGCATGAGCAGCGCGAGCACCGCCGCCGGCCATCCCCACCTGGCGCCGACGGCCGCCGCGACCGCGACGAACCAGAGCGGAAAGATCAGGGCGCCCGCCAGCACGCGATGCGTGACGAGCGCGTCGTCGCCCTCCTTCGCGGCTACCCACGCCGCCACTCGCACCGTGGCCTGCTTGGGCAGCCAGAAGAGGATGGCGACTAGCAGCGAGATCGGGAGGACGACGACGAACGGCAGCCGCACCACGAACCAGCGCACGGCTTCGCCAAGACCGACGTCCGTGACCAGCGATTCCGCAGTCAGCCCGAGCTTGGAGAGAATGCGACCGTGCGCGCGCAGTTCGACCGCGGTCTCGCGCCAAGAAGACTCGGCGGCGTCGCCGTGGCGCAGCGCCTTCAGCGCCTGGGTGGTCGCCTGCAGCCGCCGGATCATGGCGGCGGGGTCGTCCCGTTCGTCGAGAGCATCCTGCATGAACTCGGCGCGCCACACCGCTTCGGCCGTGCGCACGAGCGGTTCGTCCTCCCACTCCTGCAGGTTCACGGAGACGGCGCGCATGGCACGCTCGATCCGCGAAGTCAGCTCGCGGACGGCCGCGCGGTCCTGGATGTCCCCCACGAGGTCGTCCCAGCGGAACGCCTCGCCGATGATGACGTGCGCCTCGCTGCGAAAGCGGTCGCGGTCGCGAAAGACGAGGCCCATCGCGATGATCGGGAAGTCCGTGCCGATCTGCTTCGACGCGCCGATGGCGATGCGCGCCGCGCCCGTCTTGAGCGGCGCGAGGCTGGCCGCCGAGTGGCTGATCCCTTCAGGGAAGATCCCCACCACGTCGCCGGCGGCGAGCACGCGGTGCACGTCGCGGAAGGAGTCGACGTTCTGCGAGACCTTGGTGGGATCGTCCTGCGTGCGGTACACCGGCACCGAGCCCACGCCCTTCACGAGCCAGCCGATGAGCGGGTGCTCGAAGAGCGGCGCCTTGGCGAGGAACCGCACCTGGCGGTCAGCCATGCCGGCGACGAGCGCCGGGTCCACGAGCGAGTTGTTGTGGTTCGCGACGAGCAGCACCGGTCCGGTGGACGGCACCCGGGCGCCGGAGACCGTCACGCGGTAATAGCTGCGCGTCGCCAACTCGCCGATGATGGGCATCGCCCGGTAGAGCCACATGGAGACGAAAGATACGAGCGTGGAGCGTATGCTGAGCGTCTGGCGGCGTATATTCGAGGAGCATGCTTTCTCTCGTCTTGCGACTCATTCCCCGAGCGCTGGTCTCGCCGCGGCTCGCGTACGCACTGCTGCTGACCGCGTGGCGCTTCCGGCGCAATCGCTGGTGGGCGCGGGCGCCGTTCCTCCCCTTGCCGGCGCGCGACTACGTGCGATGGCGGATGTACACCGCGTATGGCGACCATGACGCGGTGCCGCCCATCGAGGATGTGATGCGCTACGCGCGCTGGGCCGCGCGCATCGGATGAGCGCGACGTTCGAGTCCCGCCTGAAGGCGCAGGCGCTCGGGCTTGGCTTCGACCTCGCAGGCATCGCGACGCTCGGCCGGCCAGAGTCAGCGGCGGAGTTCGAGCGCTGGATCGCCGAGGACATGCATGGCGAGATGGATTACCTCGAACGCGGAGCGGCGCTGCGGCTCGACACGCGGCTGCCCGAGGCGGGCATGCGCTCGGCCCTCGTCGTGGCGCTGGACTATGGCGGCCGGCAGCCGGCGGGCCCGGTGGCGCGCTATGCGCGAGGGGACGACTACCATCGCATCATGTGGGACCGGCTCGAGGAGTTGCTCGGGTGGGCGCGCGAGGAGTGGGCACGCGATGGAAGTCGCTTCATGGGTGCGGAGGCACGCGCTCCCCTCCGCGGCCGCGCGTATGTGGACACCGGCCCCATCCTCGAACGCGACCTCGCGCAGCGCGCCGGGCTCGGCTGGTTCGGCAAGAACACCATGCTCATCAACCCACAGCGAGGATCGTTCTTCTTCATCGGCTCGCTGTTCCTCGACGTCGACCTCGCGCCAGACGCGCCCTTCGACGCGGACCACTGCGGCAGTTGCACGCGCTGTCTCGACGCATGCCCGACGCAGGCGATCACGGCCCCGCGCGTGGTGGACGCGCGGAAGTGCATCTCGTACCTCACCATCGAGCTCAAGGGGGAGATTCCCGAAGAGCTGCGTCAGGGAGTCGGCGAGCACGTATACGGATGCGACGTGTGCCAGGAGGTGTGCCCGTGGAACGTGCGGTTCAGCCAGGAACTCGCGGAGCCGGCGTTCGCCCCGCGCGCCACGCTGGCCGGCAAGGGCGCTCGGCAAGTCGCGCTGGACCTGCTGGCGATGTCGCAGGAAGAGTTCGCCGCCGCATTTCGGGAGTCGCCGATGAAGCGCGCGAAGCTGCGCGGGTTGAAGCGGAATGCGGCCGTGGTCCTGGGACTCCTCGCAAGCCCCGAGGACACGACCGTGGTTCAGGCGCTCAGTCGGGCCGCGGAAGATGTCGAGCCGCTGGCGAGGGAGCACGCCGCGTGGGCGCTCGACCGCGTCACTTGACCAGCTGCACCTCGAACGCCGGCCCGTTGCTCATCCGCACCACCCGGTAGGGCTCGGACCTCGTCACGTTGACGATGGTCGCGCTCCGCTCGAGCCGTAGCTCGATGCGCCAAGTGTCGAACGATCCGGCCGGCACGACGGTCGTCTCTGTACCGAGCACTCGCAGCCGGTAGTCAGCGACGGTGCCCTTGCCGCTGGAGAACACAGGGAACGCGATGTCGAGACCCTCCTGCCAGCGCACCGCCGGCAGGAGCGGCATCACCGCGTTGTCGTCGATGGTGCCCGGGGTGAGCGTAGTGTCGATCACGAGCGGCCCTGACGGCCCGCTGCTCGGCGTCATCGAGCGGCCCCGCACCCGCCCGTCGATGAAGTCGAGCGCGATCTGCATCTCCCGGCCGGCCATCGTCCCTTCTTGGCGCAGCGAGCGCTCCTGCAGGCGTTCGTCCAACCGGACGACACTCGACTGCCGCACCATCGACGTGATCTCCACGGCGTCGCCAACCTGCCACCCCGCGCCGTCGCGGTCCATCGTCAGGCGCTGCCAACCCTGCGGCTTGCCTTGCAGCAGCACGACGAACGAATCGCTCGCGACCCGCAACCGGGACGCGTCGAGGTGATCACGCAACGGCTGCTGGGCCGCAAGCGAACCCGCGAACATCGCGGAGAGGAAGCCTTGCCGGATGACGGGCCGGACGAGTCGCAGGACGGGCTGGCGCAAGCGCAAAGGAGACCTCGCTGGGGAAGACTGCTGGCTAGGCGCGATGCGACCATGGACGGGCGCATCGCATGCGTCCCGGCGTCGGGACCGCGAGGTCGTACGCGAACCGCGCGTCGATCGTTTCGCTCGCCGCGGCGCTTAGGCCTGCGGCAGGACGGTCACGACCCCTCACCCAGCTCGCGCGTCATCTCCACCATCGTCGGCCGGAATCCGGCGCGCTTGAACAGACGCTGCGCCGCCTCGTTGCGCGACGCAGTGGACAGGACCGCACAAGGCGCCCCGCGGGCGGCGAGCACTTCGAGCACGGCATCCAGCAGCCGGTGCCCCACGCCACTGCCCCGATGCGCGGGATCGACCAGCAGGTCGTGGATCACGCCGGCCGGTCCGCGCAGTGCCATGTAGTCCGGTCCCTCGACGCCCGCGTATGCGTAGCCCACCACCTCGCCCGCGCGCTCCGCAACGATCACGACAACGTCCGGCTCCTCGATCTGCGACGCGAGCCACGAGCCATACCCGCGCTCGGTCCGTGGCGTGGCCGCGATGAAGCGTGCCGGGTCGAGCTTGTGATGCGTGCGTACCATCAGCGCGCCGAGCCGGCCAAGGACCGATTCGTCGGCGGCGGTGGCCGGACGAACCACCACCGCCGGCGGCTCGGCATTCACGCGCCTGCGGGCCTCACGCGCTCCCATCCGCCTCCCTGCCTCACGGCAGCGCGTACACGACGATGCGGTTCGTCTCGGATTGCGTGGGCTGCCAGTTCATGGAATGCAGCCCCGCCGCCACCGCCACGTACTGCTTGCCGCGCACGGCGTAGGTGATCACGCCGCCACCGATCGCGTTGTTCGTCTGGTCGCGCCAGAGCACCTTCCCGTCCTTCAAGTCCAGTGCGATCGCCTCCCCGGACAGATGGCCGGTGAACACGAGGCCGCCCGCCGTTGTCGTCACTCCGGCGATGCTCGGCAGGTCGGACTGGTACTTCCAGCGCACGGTACCACTGTCGGCGTCGATCGCCGTGATCCAACCGCGCGATTCTTCCATGTCGTCGGGGACGCCGTAAGGATTCTTGGGGTCCTGGCCCCCTGCCCACGGCTGTCCGAGCTCGACGACCAGCGAGTCGGGGTGCATGCGCCGCATCGTCGCGCAGCGGTCCACGGCACCGATGACGAGCAGGTTCGTCGCCGGGTGGTAGCTCGGGCCGTTCCACTCGCTGCCGCCGAGGAAGCCTGGGCAGAAGCGCACGTCGCCGAACATGTGGAACTGGATATCCGTGTTCTCCCGTGTGGTGGTCGGTGTCTGGTACGCCATCACCAGCGTGCGCATCGGCGGGATGATGCTCACTCGGCCGCCCGGCAGCGGCGTGCGCTCCTGGCCGACCCGGCTACGGTCGATCCCGCTCAGCAAGCCATCCTTGTTCGCCGACGCGACCATCGGCCGGCCGCCGCGCGTGGTGAGCACCACCGGACCGGTGGAGACGTCCCAGTCGTGGTAATCATTCCGGACGACTTGGATGTAGCCCATCATGCGCCCCGTGCGCGCGTCGAGCGCGATGACGCTGTTGGTGTAGAGGTTCTGGCCGGGGCGCATCTCGGGGAAGAAGTCCGGGGCCGGGTTGCCGGCCGGTACGTAGAGCACTCCCTGCCGCGTATCTAGCCCGAAGGTCGTCCAGAAGGTGCCACCGGTGCGCGGCATGTCTTCGCGGTTCTGCCACGACGCGCCGGAGAGTCCGGTGTCGGTGACCGTTTCGAAGCGCCAGACGATCTTGCCGTTGCTCTGGTCGAGCGCGTATACCTTGCCGCGCACGCCCTTGGCGTCCCCGCCCGCGTTGCCGATGAAGAGGTGGCCGCCCCACGCGATCGGGGCCATCGAGACGTACGCGCCCGGCTCGAGGTTGAGCGGGACATCCCATTGTACACGACCAGTTCTCGCGTACAGGCGCTGGACGCGAGAACTGGTCGTGTAC
>DATLLD010000155.1:0-11403 GCA_035538035.1 Gemmatimonadaceae bacterium
GGAAAGGACGGTGAAGGGCGCGTCCGCGGTCGAACCCGAATCCGCAGCCATGACGCGCAGGCGCTTGATGCCGCTCCGGAAGTCCTGCATCGGCAACTCGGCGATCAGCCGCCCGCGGTCCATCACGCCGATCCAGTCGCAGATGCGCTCCTGTTCATGCACCAGGTGGCTGGAGATGAAGACCGTCGCGCCGTGCGTGTGGACGTACTCGACGAGCGAGGCGAGCAACTCGCGCCGCAGCACCGGGTCGAGTCCGTCGGTCGGCTCGTCGAGCACCAGCAGCTCCGGCCGCTGCGCCAGCGCGAGCAGCATCATGAGCTTGCCCGACTCGCCCTTCGAGAGCCGCGACACGAGCTGGTGCTCGCGCAGGCCGAAGTGACGCCGCAACCGCTCGGCCTCGGCCATGTCGAACCCCGCGTAGAAGGCCCGGCGAAAGCGGATGCTCTCGGCGACGGTCAGCGTGGGGTAGAGATGCAGCCGCTCCGGCACGTAGCCGATGCGCGCGAGCGCCTTGTGCGCGTCGCGCGGCACGGTGTGGTCGAGCACCTCGATGGAGCCGGCGTATGGCTTCGCCATGCCGAGCAGGAGGCGGATGGTGCTCGTCTTGCCGGCGCCGTTCGGGCCAAGGAAGCCGTAGATGGCGCCTCGCGGCACGGTGAGGTTCATGTCCTGGATGGCGAAGTCGCGTCCGGCCTTCCAGGCGAGGCCGCGAATGCGGATGGCGTCAGTCACTTGGGCTCCGGGAGTTCACGGTCGAGGGCCTCGCGTACTTCGGTGGGAGAGAGCCCGAGGCGCGCGGCCTCGGCGAGCATCTGGCGAGCGAGCCGGCGCGCGGCGGCGGCGCGGTCGCGGCTGCGGGCCTCCTTGGGCACGGCGGCGACGAAGGTGCCCGCGCCCTGGCGCATCTCGACGATCCCTTCGCGCTCGAGATTCTGGTATGCCTGGACGACGGTCGCCGGATTGACGCGCAGCTTCATGGCCAGCGCGCGCACGGAGAGGAGTCCTTCGCCCGCGCTCAGCTCCCCGGCCGCGACCGCCACGCGCACGGCATCGGCGATCTGCGCATAGATCGGGGTGGGACTGCGGGGGTCGATGCGAGTGAACATTCGGTAGTGTATTGGTGTGGCGATACACTAGGACTGTGTTCGTGGGCTGTCAATAGCTGGTCGCTCGTGACGGTCAGATCGTGACAGTGCTTTACCACACGGCGCACGGGAGGCACCGAGGACAGCCAGAGACGGCAAGAGGGTTCTTGTTCGGCAATCGCTGGACTGCTTCACCGCAGGGGGCACAGGGAGCACAGGGAACACAGGGAACGGCAAGAAAAAGGGGCTCCCGTGCAGGGCGAGGCGAGTCCAGAACTGTCGCGAAAGACCAAAAAAGAGGGCTCCCAGGCGAGATCGCCGCCAGAAGCCCCCTTCAATTCAGTTGCTGTTGCAGTTCCCTGTGCCCCCTGTGCCCTCGGTGTTCAGCAGTCAGCAGTCAGCAGTTGCAGTCCGAAGGCCTCAGTGGCCCTCCACCACCTCTGCGCCTCTGTGGTGAGCGGTGCGGTTCCCCCCTTTAACCCCGCACCCCGAACTGAGCCGCCTCAGTAGACCCGCTCAAAGCCAGCGTAGCAGACGCACCGCCAGCGATCACCTGCATAACCTCATCGAAGTACCCGGTCCCCACCTCGCGCTGATGCTTGGTCGCCGTGTAGCCATCGGCCTCCGACCCGAACTCCGCCTCCTGCAACTCGCTGTACGCCGTCATGCCGCGCGCACGGTACCCGCGCGCGAGTTCGAACATCCCGTGGTTCAGCTGGTGGAACCCGGCGAGCGTCACGAACAGGAACTTGTACCCCATCGCCCCCAGCTCGCGCTGGAACTTGGCGATCGTCCCCGCATCCAGGTTCTTGCGCCAGTTGAACGACGGCGAGCAGTTGTACGCGAGCAGCTTCGCCGGATGCTCCTCGTGCACGCCCTCGGCGAAGCGCTTGGCGTCCTCGAGGCTCGGCGTCGATGTCTCGCACCACACCAGGTCCGCGAGCGGCGCGTAGGCCTTGCCGCGCGCGATCGCCATGTCGAGGCCGCCCGTGATGCGGAAGAATCCCTCCGGCGTGCGCTCGCCCGTCACGAACGGACGGTCGCGCTCATCGACATCCGACGTGATGAGCTTGGCGCTGTCGGCGTCCGTGCGCGCGACCACGAGCGTGTCGACGCCGCAGACATCGGCCGCGAGGCGCGCCGCGATCAGCGTGCGCTCGAACGCCGCGACCGGGATCAGCACCTTGCCGCCCAAGTGCCCGCACTTCTTCTCGGACGAGAGCTGGTCTTCCCAGTGCACGGCCGCGGCGCCGGCCTCGATCATCGCTTTCATCAGCTCGAAGGCGTTGAGCGGGCCGCCGAAGCCGGCCTCGGCGTCGGCGACGATCGGTGCGAGCCAGTAGTGCTCGCCACCGCGGCCCTCGCTCACCTCGATCTGGTCCGCGCGGAGCAGCGCCTGGTTGATGCGACGCACGACCGCCGGTACCGAGTTGGCCGGATAGAGCGACTGGTCGGGATAGGTCTGCCCCGCGAGGTTCGCGTCGGCGGCCACCTGCCATCCACTGAGGTAGATGGCCTCGAGTCCCGCGCGCACCTGTTGCACCGCCTGGTTGCCGGTGAGGGCGCCGAGTGCGGGCACGTAGTCGCGCTCCGCGAGGAGCTGGCGCAACCGTGCCGCGCCAAGCTCGGCCAACGAATGCCGGATTCGCACCGAGCCGCGCAGTCGGTCGACGTCGGCTTGGCTGTACGGACGGCGTATGCCGCTGGAATCGGCGGCGGGATTGTCGCGGGCCGACGAGGCGCGAACGGGCGCGGGGGCAGTGGCGGTGGCGATCATTCTGCTTCTCCGGTTTGTTTGGGGATTGAGGTCGTCTCGTCAGTCAGCAGTTGGTATGCGTCGAGGGTGAGGAAGTCGGGCATCGGCTCGTCGCCATTCGGATCGGCGGTGGCAACGCGCAGGAAGAGATCGCGCGCCGCGGCAAAGCGGCCCGCCGCGAATCGCGCCGCGCCCAAAGAAACCTCGCGCTCGATCACCGTCATCTCCTCCGCGACGATGCCCTCCACGAGCTCGCGCGTCACGACGCGGCCGTCGTCGAGCGCGGCACGGTGCCGCATCCATTGCCAGACCTGCGCGCGCGAGATCTCGGCGGTGGCCGCGTCCTCCATCAGGTGGTACAGCGCTACGGCGCCCTGGCCCTGCAGCCACGCCTCGAGGTAGCGGATGCCAACGCGCACGTTGAGCCGCAGGCCGGCCTCCGTGCGCGTGCCCTCGGGCGTGCGCAGCAGGTCGGCGGCGGTGACCTCGAGCGCGTCGAGCGTGACGTCGAGCTGGTTGGTCTGCGTGCCCAAGTGCGCGACGAACGCCTCGCGTGCCACGGCGACGAGCGCGGGATGCGCGACCCAGGTGCCGTCGTGCCCGTCGCGGACCTCGCGTTCCTTGTCGGCGCGCACCCGCGCGAGGGCAGTGTCGTTGGCCTCAGGGTCGCCGGAGATCGGGATCTGCGCGGCCATGCCACCTATCGCCCACGCGCCACGCCGGTGGCACACCTGCACCACACGCTGCGTGTAGCTGCGCATGCAAGGCTGGGTCATCGTCACCTGCGAACGGTCGGGGAGCACCGCGGCAGGGTCATGTGAGCGCGTCTTGATGAACGAGAAGATGTAGTCCCAGCGGCCACAGTTGAGGCCGCAGATGCGCTCGCGCAGCGCGAAGAGGATCTCGTCGAGCTCGAAGACGGCCGGAAGCGTCTCTATCAACACCGTCACGCGCACGGTGCCGTGCGGGAGGTCGAGCCATTCCTCGGCGAACGCGAGCACGTCGTGCCAGAGCGCGGCCTCGGCGCGACCCTCGAGCTTGGGGAGATAGAAGTACGGACCGCTCCCCATGCGGCCGAGCTCGTGCGCGTTGTGAAAGAGGTAGAGCCCGGCATCCACGAGCGCGGCTGGGAGCGGCGCGTCGTCCACGAGCAGGTGCCGCTCGGTGAGGTGCCAGCCGCGCGGCCGCACCATGAGTGTCGCGATGCTCTCCTTCAACTCGTAATGCTTGCCGCTGGCAGGGTCGTCGTGGCTGATGGTGCGACGCACCGCATCCATCAGGTTCCGCTGCCCGTCGATGATGTTCCGCCAGGTGGGCGAGTTCGCGTCCTCGAGGTCCGCCATGAAGACGTCGGCGCCCGAGTTGAGCGCGTTGATCATCATCTTGCGGTCGGTGGGGCCCGTGATCTCGACGATGCGCCGCTGCAGGTCGGCGGGTGGCGGCGGCACATGCCAGTGGTCGGCACGGAGCTCGGCCGTCTCGCTCGGGAAGTCGAGCGTCTCGGTGCCACTGCGCAGTCGCTGCAGGCGCTCCGTCCGCGCGCGCAGCAGGTCGCTGACGCGTTCCGAGAAGCGGCTGCCGAGGGCGCCGAGGAAGTCGAGCGCACCGGCCGGGAGGATCTCGGCTTCCGCGCGCGAGAGGGGCCGCGTCGGAACGGCGCGGGCGGTCTCCGCTGCAACGCGGGAGATGGTGGGCGGCATCGGACCTTCCTTCGTTCCATTGGCGAAGCGTCGCACGATCGGACTTCGCCCTCAACTGCAATTCATGAACCAGCCAAGGATTCGCAGGGTTGCAGCGAGTCGAGGCGGGATGACCTGCGGCGGCGGGGCCGAGCCGTGCCGGCTGCGGTGTTCCTTCGGGCCGGCGCTTGCTGGCCGTGCTGCCGCCCCATATCTTCCCCTCCACGCGGGCGTAATTCAGTTGGTAGAATGCCAGCTTCCCAAGCTGGACGTCGTGGGTTCGAGTCCCATCGCCCGCTCTCAAGCACCTTGTTCTCAGGGTCCCCGTGGCCGCGTGCCCGGGGACCTGCGCGTTTGATATCCCCCCGGAGTGTATGAGTCCGATCGTCGCGGCAGTGATCGTCGCCTTGATCCTCATCAATGCGCTGTATGTCGCGGCCGAGTTCGCCGCCGTCAGCGTGCGCCGGAGTCGCCTCCAGCAGCAGGCCGAAGAGGGAAACAAGCTCGCCAAGCGGCTGCTGCCGATCATCCTCGACGGCGCGCAGCTGGACCGCTACATCGCCGCGTGCCAGATCGGCATCACGATCTCGAGCCTCGTGCTCGGCGCGTACGGGCAGGCCACGCTCGCCAAGGACCTGACGCCGCTCTTCGAGCGGTTCGGCGGGCTCCAGGTGGCGGCCGCGCAGAGCACGGCCGCGCTCGTGGTGCTGGTGATTCTCACGGTGCTGCAGATGGTATTCGGCGAGCTGGTGCCCAAGTCCATCGCACTCGAGTTCCCCACCGCGACGGCGCGTTACACCGTGCTGCCGATGCTCTGGTCGCTGCGGCTCATGCGCTGGCTCATTGCCGTGCTCAACGGCAGCGGCGTGTTCCTGCTCAGGCTCATGGGGCAGCCGGCTACCGGACACCGGCACATCCACTCGCCGTCGGAGATCGAGTACCTGATTGCCGAGAGCCGCGAGGGCGGGCAACTGCGGCCGGCGGAATCGGCGCGGCTCAGGCAGGCGCTGCGGCTTGGCATGCGCACGGTCGGCGAGTTGATGGTGCCGCGCACGCGGATCGTCGGCGTGTCCGTGGACGCCAGCGGCCCTGAGGTGCTCGAGCTGCTGCGGCGCACGCCGTTCTCGCGACTGCCGGTGCACGAGGAGACGCTCGACCAGGTGATCGGCGTGCTCCACGTGCGCGACGTGGCCGCGCGCCTGATCGGTTCGGCGACGGCCCCCGCGCTCTCGCTGCGCGAGCTCGTGCGGCCGGTGATCGTGGTGCCGGAGAGCATGACGGCCGACCGGCTGCTGGAGCGGCTGCGCGCCGAGCGCACGGCGATGGCGGTGGTGGTGGACGAGTTCGGTGGCACGGCGGGGATGATCACCGTCGGCGACATGCTCGACGAGCTGCTCGGCGAGACCGCCGACGAGTTCAAGCTCGGCGAGACGCTGCCGCACAAGCTGCCCGACGGCCGCGTGCGCCTGCCGGGCACCGTGCGCCTCGACATGGCCGCGCCCTGGGTGGGCGTGCTCTGGGAGGCGGACTCGTACACCGTCGCCGGATTCCTGATGGAACGGCTCGGCCGCCTCCCCGTCGCGGGTGACCTGCTCGTGGTGGATGGCGTGCGCATTGAGGTCGAGGCGATGCGCGGCCGCGTGGTGGAGTCGCTGCTGGTGACGCCGCGCGACTGGGGAGCGGACGATGAGTGAGACCCTGGCCGCGGTGCTCGTGCCGACGCTGATCATCTTCGTGCTGATCCTGCTCAACGGCCTCTTCGTCGCCGCCGAGTTCGCGATCGTCGGCGCGCCGCGCGCCACGATCGACCGGCTGGCCGTCACGGGCAACCGGGCGGCGCGCCTCGTGCGCCATATCCTCGAAGACCCGCGCGAGACCGACCGCTTCATCGCCACCGCGCAGCTCGGCATCACGCTGGCCAGCCTCGGACTCGGCATGTATGGCGAGCACCTGCTCGCCGAGTGGCTCGCCGGCCGGTTCGAGGCGCTCGGGGCGGGGCGGTGGGTGGCCGCACACACGCTCGGCAGCGTGACGGCCATCGCCATCCTCACGTACTTCCACATCGTCGTCGGCGAGATGGTGCCCAAGTCGCTGGCCCTCTCGCGGGCGGACCGCGCGGTGCTCTGGATAGCGCCGCTGATGCGCGCCATCCAGTTCGCCTTCTTCCCGCTCGTGGTGTTGCTGAACGGCATCGGCAACGGCGTGCTGCACGCGATCGGCATCAGGCGCGAGGAAGGCGGCAGCGAGACCGTGCGCACGCCCGACGAGCTGGCGTACATCGTGCGCGAGAGCCAGGCGGGCGGCATGCTGCGCCGGGAGAGCGCGACGGTGGTGCAGGAACTCCTCGAATTCGGCGAGCTGACGGCGGAGCAGGTGATGGTGCCGCGCGTGCGCGTGGTGGGCCTCGACCTCGAGGACACCGGCGCCGACGTGCGGGCGACGCTCGGCCGCGCGCCGCACTCGCGCTACCCGGTGGTCGACGGCGACCTCGACCACATCGTCGGCATGCTGCACGTGAAGGACCTGCTCGGCGGCCTCGCCGAGGGCCAGAAGGTGGCCAACCTTCCCGTGCGCCCGGTGCCGTTCGTGCCGGAGTCGGCCAAGACGGAAGAAGTGCTGGCGACGATGCGGGCGCAGCGGTCGCAGCTCGTGGTGGTCATGGACGAGCATGGCGGCACCGCCGGCATCATCACGCTCGAGGACCTGCTCGAGGAGGTCGTCGGCGAGCTCACGGAAGACAAGACGTCCATGGCCGAGATCCGCAAGCGCGAGGACGGCAAGCTGATCGTCGCGGGCACGGTGCGGCTGAGCGATGCGGGCAATGCGCTGAACGTGGTGCTCGAGCATCCCGAGGTCGAGTCGGTGAGCGGCCTCGTGCTGGCGCTGCTCGGCCGGCCGCCCAAGGTGGGCGACTCGGTGGACTTCGAGGAGGCGCACGTGGAGGTGCTCAAGGTGCGCGGGCACGGCGTGCATGAAGCGTTGATCGAGCGGCGGGTCCTTCCAACGGTCGAAGAAGAGGAATAGCCCAGAATGTCCCAGGTGCATGTGATCGCCGAACTCTCGTTCAAGCCGGAGCGGCGGGAGTCGTTCCTCGCCGCCTTTCGCAAGCTCGAGCCGCTGGTGCGCGCCGAGGACGGGTGCATCGAGTACCGCGGCGCGGTTGAAGTGCCCACCGGCATTTCCGCGCAGACGCCGGTGCGCGACGGCGTGCTGCTGGTCATAGAGAAGTGGGCGAGCGAGGCTGCGCTCGCCGCCCACCTCCTCGCCCCTCACATGGATGCCTTTGGTGCGACCACGCGCGACATGATGACCGCTCGCGTGATCCGCATTGCGCGCGACATCAGCCCAGCCGCCTAAAGCCGCCGCGCACTGAGCGTCTCGACCGCCTCGAAGAGCTGGTCGAACGAGTCCACCACGAACAGCACCTCCTGCAGCCGGTCGATCTCGAACGGCTGCGCGATCACCGCGTCGACGTCGAAGGGCCGGCGGTCGCAGCCGTCCCCGAGGGCGTTGGCGGCATCTCCGTGCGAGGAGATGAGGCCGCTGCCGTAGATGCGCACGGCGCCGCGCTCCTGCACCAGCCCGAACTCGACGGTGAACCAGAAGAGCCGCGCCATCTCCAGCGTCTCCTGCTCCGTGCGGGCGCCGGCCGCGAGCGCGCCGAAGCGCTGGAGGAAGTCGCCGAACACCGGGTCGGCGTGCAGCGGCACATGGCCGAACACATCGTGGAAGATGTCGGGCTCCGGCAGGTAGTCGAGCTGGGCGCGCGGGCGCACGATCAGCGTGGTCGGGAAGCGGCGCGCCGCCAGCGAGCTGAAGAACTGCGCCGCCGGCACGAAGCCGCCCACGCCCACGGCGTTCCAGCCGGTGGAGGCGCCGAGCCGGCGGTTGACGTCGGCGAGCTCGGGGACGCGCCGCTCGTCGAGGCCGATGCGGGCGATGCCGTCGAGGAAGACCTGGCTGGCCGTGCGCTCGAGCGCGCCGATGCGGCGGCCGTAGAGCGTGCTCCAGACGTCGTGGTCCTCGGCGGTGTAGGCGGCGTAGTCCTGGTCGACAGTGTGCATGGGGCGATCCTGGGGTAAAAGACAAAAAAGCGGCCCGTGGAGAGTCCACGGGCCGCGGGGGAACAGGGTCTGCTTTCGCGTCTAGGTCATGCGCACGCGCAAACGCCGTCTCCACGTCCCGGGACTCGGGCCGCGTAATAACGGACGTAGGAATACGATGCGTGGACGCTGCAGTTGCGCATGGGACGAATCGTATCGCGGAGGCGGCACCCGGTCAACGGCCGAACGTGCGCGAAACTTCGGCCACGGCGGGTGTACAGTGTGACACAACCCTGCCGAGGAGCATCGCATGCCGCCCGTCCGTCGCTTTCTGCTGTACGCACCAGTGCTCGCCGCGCTCGCACTTCCTGCAGGCGCACAGGAACGATCCACGGCGGCGCCCACGGCGTTCGCCGGACCCACCATCGCGGCCGGCATGGCCGGCGTGCGACTCGCCGCGCCCTCCGATGAGTTGCTCCTCCCGCAGCCGGACCGCCGCCGGCGCAACAGGGCCAACGTCGCGCTGATGGTCGTCGGTGGCGCCGGCATCATCGTCGGGTCGGTGATCGACGACGACGATGCGAGCACGATCGTGATCGTCGCCGGCAGCGTCGTGCTGCTCTATGGCCTGTACCGGTACCTCCAGCAATAGCGGACCCCATTCCCGCCCAGACGGGCGAAGGAACGCATCGCCATGCTCATGACCATCGTCGTCATCCTCCTCGTGCTTTGGGCGCTCGGCCTCGTCACGTCCTACACGATGGGTGGACTCATCCATATCCTGCTCGTGGTCGCGATCATCGTCGTGCTCGTGCGGGTCATCCAGGGCAGGAAGCCGGTCTGACGGACAACACAACGGAGAGTGCGACATGAGTGGAACACGATTGCTCGCGATCATCCTGCTCGTGGGCGGGATCCTCGCGATCGTCTACGGTGGCTTCAGCTTCAACAGGTCCAAGGGGGAAGCCGACCTCGGGCCGGTGTCGCTGGAGGTGAAGGAGAAGGAGCGGGTGAACATCCCCATGTGGGCCGGCGTCGTCGCCGTGGTGCTCGGCGGCGTGATGCTCATGGCGCCCCGCCGCAACGTCTGACCGAAGGGCGTCCCGTCCTGCCGGCCTGCCACGCCCGATGCTGACGCGGCAGGCCGTCTCGCGGGAGCAGTGAGCGGCCCGTACATTCTCGCGCATGCTGATCGTTGCATTGGCCGGGCTGTCGGTCTTCCTGCTCCTCCTCACCTCGTTCCTCTGGCTGCGCCTCGTCCACCGGACGGAGGACGCCGAAGAACGGTACGAGCAGCTTGTCCGTGACGCCCCGGACATGATCATCACCTTCGACCTCGAGGGGCGCTTCGTCGCGGTCAACCCGGCGACGCTCGAGCAGTCGGGGTACACCTTCGCCGAACTCAAGGCCCTCCCCAACACCGCCTTCTTCCCGCCGGAAGATTACCAGACGCTGCTCACCATCCTCCACGATATCGTGGGCGGGGAGGCGCTGCGCGCGGTGACCGTGCGCTACATCCGCAAGGACGGCACCGAGCGCTGGGTATCCGCGCGCGCCACGCCCATGGGCGGGGGAGTCTCCTCGGCCGGCAAGAGGATCCTCGTGATCGCGCGGGACGTCACCGACGACGTCGTGCGCACGCAGACGCTCCGCCGCAGCGAGGAGCGCTTTCGCTCCCTGGTGTCGTCGTTCGACCGCGCCTTCTTCGTCCACGACCTCGACGGCAAGTTCGCCGGCCTCTTCGGGCGCTGGATCCGCTCCGCCGGCATCGACCCCGCCAAATTCCTCGGCCGCACCGTGCGCGAGATCATCGGCGACGAGGCCGCGAGCCACGAGGCCGCCTTCGCGCGCGTGCTCAAGGGCGAGGACGTGACCTTCGAGGGCGTGTGGCGCACGCCCGCCGGCGAGCCGCGCACGCTGCGCGTGTCCATGAGCCCGCTGCGGGATCCCTGCGGCGCGATCATCGGCGTGGCCGGAGTGGCCGCCGACGTCACGCGTCGCCTGCAGGCCGAGGAGGAGGCCGTCGCGCTCCGGCGGCGGGTGGCCGACGCCGAGCGCATCGAGTCGCTGGGCCAGCTCGTGAGCGGCGTCGCCCACGAGCTGAACAATCCGCTGGCCGCCATCCTCAACTTCACGGAGGACCTGCTGCTCGACGTGCGCGACGCCGACGAGCGCGCGGCGCTGGAGATCATCCAGGCGCAGGCGCTCCGGTCGCGCACCATCGTCCGCGACCTGCTGACCTTCGTGCGGCGCGGCAGCGAGCGGCCGCGCGTGGTGCAGGAGCCGGGTCCGATCATCACCTCGATGCTGCGCGCGCTGACGCCGGGGCTGCCGGTAGGCGTGCGGCTGCGCACGTCCATAGGCGACGGCGAGACGCCGCTGGACATCGACCGCGCCGGCTTCGAGCAGGTGCTGACCAACCTCGTGATGAACGCGGCGCAGGCAGCGCCGGGCGGCCACGTGTGGGTGTTGGCGCGCCGCGACGGCGACTGGTACGAGGTCGTGGTGGAGGACGACGGCACCGGCATCCGCCCCGAGCACTTGCCGCGGCTGTTCGAGCCGTTCTTCAGCACCAAGCCCACGGGGCAGGGCGTGGGGCTCGGCCTCTCCGTGTCGCTGGGCCTCGTGCAGCTCCATGGCGGCACGCTCGAGGGCGGCAACCGCGAGTCGGAGCGGATGCTCGTCGTCGACGATCAACAGGCTGGGGGCGTCTGCGGGCGTTGGCGGGACGAGCATGGCCCAGAGTATCGGTCAGGTACGGCCCAGTCACGAGTCCCCCCTAGGCAATAGGGGCGGTGCGTGGCCGCGAGGCCCGCAGCGCCTCGGCCCGCGCCCCCACG
>DATLLD010000156.1:0-22713 GCA_035538035.1 Gemmatimonadaceae bacterium
TTCGTGCGCCGCGCCGGCCGGCTGCGGCGGTGCGCACGATGACACGAGCAACACGACCACGCTGCCGATGCCGGCGCGGCGCACGAACGACGAGACGATCACCAGCCCGGCGATGCCGGCGCGGCGGAGGAAAGCGACTTGTTTACTGAGGACGGTATGCTCGTTCACGACTTGAAGGTTTCCCCACGCCTGCGGCGCGGTGCGTTGTTCCTGTTCCTGGCGATGCTGGCGTCGGCGCAAGCGTGCGCGCAGTCCAGCGCCCACGATGGCCGCCCAGGGGACACCACCGCCGCGGCGCGCGGTCGCGCGGCGGTGCGGCCCGGCATCACCGTGCTGCTCGAGGATTCGCTCTCCCTCGTGGCCGGCAAGCGCATCGCGCTGCTCACGAACCAGACCGGCGTCGATGCGGCGGGCGTCTCTGATGTCGAACTCCTGCGCGACGCGAGGTCGCGCGCAGCCAACGTGACGCTCGTGCGGCTCTTCTCGCCCGAGCATGGCATACGCGGCACCGATGACCGCACTGACTTGCCCGACATCGTGGACGCGCGGAGCGGGCTGGCCGTACACTCGCTGTACGCACGGGAGACGATGCCCCCCGCGGACAGCCTGCTCCGGGACCTCGATGCGCTGGTGTTCGACCTGCAGGACATCGGGACGCGCACGTGGACCTATGTCGGCGTGATGGTCTATGCGATGCGCGCTGCGTCGCGCGCCGGGATCCCCTTCATCGTGCTCGATCGCCCCAACCCGCTGGCCGGCCGTGCCGAGGCGCCGCTGCTCGATTCCGCACTCGCCCATGCGGGCGATCCGTCTCCGCGACGGTCCGGACAGGCTTACGCATTATACCGCGCGCCGCTCCGACATGGTATGACGATGGGAGAGATGGCGCGCATGTTCGCGGCCGAGTTGCGGATTCCCGTGCGCCTGCACGTGGTTCCCATGGCGGGCTGGCGGCGGTCGATGTGGTGGGACGAGACGGGGCTGCCGTGGATCGTGCCGTCGCCGGCGATGGTGTCGCTTGCGAGCGCACTCGCGTATCCGGCGCTGGTGCCGTTCGAAGGCACGAATCTCTCGGTCGGACGCGGCACGTCGCTCCCATTCCAGCAACTCGGCGCGCCGTGGCTCGACGCGGACCGGGTCGCCGAGCTCATGACGGAGCAGGGGCTGGTGGGCGTGCGCTTCGAGTCCGTCCGATTCACGCCCGAATCGCCCACGGACGGCAAGTTCGGCGGCCGCTCGATTCCCGGCGTGCGGATCGTTGTGGACGACCGCGACCGCGTGCAGATGGGGCGCGTCGGCGCGTCGTTGCTGTGGGCCGTGGCCCAGGCAAACCGCGACTCCCTCCGCGTGAACGCGCGCACCTGGGACCTGAGGTTCGGCGCGCCCGCCGCGCGCGAGACCCTCATGAAGGGCGGCGACCCGCAAGAAGTGATCGACCGGATGCAGGGGGAGTTGGTGGAGTGGCAGCGGGGGGCGCGGCAGTACCTCATCTACCGGTGAGGCGGAATCGAGGGTAGGTGAGACGGAATCGAGGGTGGCCCTGACGCGGTGGGCGGGTGGCCGCCGCACCATCTCTGTACTTGCCACGCGCCAACGCCTATGTTTCCTCCACTTCGGAAGCCCGTTTCCCGCGGGAATGTATCTTCCTTTGCCGCAAGCGGTTACGCCGCTCGCTGAATACCCTCGCATCGCCTGAATGCTCAATCTCTGGCACGCGATCAAGGCCGGCTACCTCCGGCTGATCGAGCCAGTGGCGGAGTGGTTCATTCGCCACAGAGTCTCCCCGAACGTCATCACGACGATCGGGACCGCTTGTGCATGCCTCGCCGGCGTGATCTTCGCCTCCGGGCACATCTCGCTTGCCGGCTGGACGCTCGGGATCCTCGCGTTCTTCGACGTCGTCGACGGCACCGTCGCGCGCCGCACCGGCAAATCGACGGTCTTCGGCGCCTTCTACGACTCGACGCTCGACCGACTCTCCGACGGCGTCCTGTTCGGCGGCCTCGCGTTCTTCTACGCCAGCAACACGCGCCATCACTCGCTGACGATGGTGACCATCGCACTCGTCGGCCTACTCGCGACGTTCCTCACGTCGTACACGCGGGCGCGCGCCGAGGCGCTCGGCATCGGGATGAAGGGAATCGGCATGATGGAGCGTCCGGAGCGGATCGCGCTGCTGGCCGCGCCCCAGGCGTTCTTCGGGCTCGGCCTCGACGGTTGGATCCTGCGGGTCGTCGTGACGGTGCTGGCGGTCACCGCCGCGATCACATTCGTCCAGCGCGTGCGACATGTCGCGCGCGTCACCGCGACCACCTCTCCCGCGGCCTGAGCGCCGCTTCCATGCCGAACACAAACTCTTCAATCCCCACGACAACCATGGTGCGCCCCGCCGCTGGCAAGCTCGGAATCCTGACTCCCGGCCTTGGGGCCGTGGCTACGACCTTCATGGCCGGCGTCGAGGCCGTGCGCAGCGGGTCCGCCAAGCCCATCGGGTCGCTGACGCAGATGGCGACCATCCGTCTCGGCAAGCGCGCGGACAACCGCGCCCCGCTGATCAAGGACTTCATCCCGCTCGCCGGCCTCGACGACATCGTCTTCGGCGCCTGGGATCCGATCCCGGACGACGCCTACGTCGCGGCCAAGAAGGCGGGCGTGCTCTCGCCGCAGGATCTCGAGCCGCTCAAGGATTTCCTCTCGGCCATCAAGCCGATGCCGGCGGTGTTCGACCAGCACTACGTCACGCGCCTGCACGGCACGAACGTCAAGACAGGCAAGAACAAGCGTGACCTCGCCGAGCAGCTGCGCAAGGACATCCGCGACTTCAAGAAGGCGAGTGGCGTGGACCGCGTGGTCGCGGTCTGGTGCGGCTCGACCGAGATCTTCATCAAGCCGTCCGCGGTGCATGCCACCCTCGCCGCGTTCGAGAAGGGGATGGAGGAGGACCATCCGGACATCGCGCCGTCGATGCTCTACGCCTGGGCCTGCCTCATGGAGGGCGTGCCATACTGCAACGGCGCCCCGAACCTCGCGCTCGACACCGGCGCGCTGATGGCGCTCGCCAACGAGAAGGGCGTGCCGATCTCGGGCAAGGACTTCAAGACCGGGCAGACCTGGATGAAGACCGTGCTGGCGCCCGGCATCAAGGCCCGCATGCTGGGGCTCGAGGGATGGTATTCCACGAACATCCTCGGCAACCGCGACGGCGAGGTCCTCGACGATCCCGCCTCGTTCAAGACCAAGGAGGAGTCCAAGCTCTCGGTGCTGCACACCATCCTGCAGCCGGAGACCTACCCGGAGCTGTACAAGGACTTCAGCCACGTGGTGCGAATCAACTATTATCCGCCGCGCGGCGACAACAAGGAAGGCTGGGACAACATCGACATCAACGGGTGGATGGGCTACCCGATGCAGATCAAGGTGAATTTCCTCTGCCGCGACTCGATCCTCGCCGCCCCGCTGGTGCTCGACCTCGCGCTGTTCAGCGATTTTGCGCACCGCGCCGGCCTCAAGGGCATGCAGGAGTGGCTATCCTTCTACTACAAGAGCCCGATGTCGCCGCCGGGGATGCTGCCCGAGCACGACCTCTTCATCCAGCAGACCAAGCTCAAGAACACCTTGCGGCACCTGATGGGCGAAGAGCAGGTGACCCACCACGAAGTGCCCGAGGAGGAGGACGCCTGATGAACGTGAACAGAGGGCTGGTCGGTGCGGTTCTTTTAGCGGCGCTCGCGCTGGCCGCAGGTTGCGGCGAGTCGCCGGATCCGAACACGATCCGCCTCTGGACCGACGAGTTCGAGATGCGCGTGACGTCGGACGTCACGCCGCCGCGCGCGCTCGAGCGGATCACGTACAAGGTCATCGTGCTCGACAAGAAGACGCAGGAACCGATCGCGGACGGCGAAGGCCGGATCTTCGCCACCAACGCCGACCGCAAGAGCGTCTGGAACGGGTTCACGTACGGTCCCGAGGTCGGAACCTACCGTGCGACCCTGATGTTCGTGACGGCTGGTGACTGGGCGCTCGGCATCCAGTTCCGCCGTGACTCCACGCTCGCGCTGCAGCGCACGACCGACTGGCGGCAGACCGTGCGCAACGAGTTGGTGCCCACCGGTGACACGGCGGGCGCGATGTCGCTGCCGGCCGCGACGCCGGTCCCCGACTCGGTCGCAGACAAGGTCCGCGACGCCGCTCGCGACACGACTCGCGACACGACGCCTGCCGCTCCCCCGAAGAAGACTCCCTGACCCTCCGGACGAACACGCCCCGATGCGCCACTTCCATCGCACCTCCCTGCATCCCGACACCGTCCTCGAGACGGCGGACGCCTTCTTCCCCACCATCGGCATGAACCTGGCCGGCAGCGCGCCGCGAGCGCGCACGTACAAGGGCATCGTCGGCACGCCCGAGCAGCCGGCCACGCTGGAGCTGACGGTGCGCATGGAAGGTGGCCACTACACCTTCGTCGAGGGCGCCACCGACCAGATGGGCGAGAGCCGGCTCGACCGCAACCTCAAGAAGTTCTTCGTGCTGCTGCATAAGCAGGTGCACGGCGCGCACGACTTCGCGCCCTCGTACTGATGCCGCCCAAGGCCACGCGCGCCGCCCGCAAGGGCGGCTCGGTCACGCCGCACCTCGGCGAACAGCTCACGCGCGAACAGAAGCTCCAGCTCTATTACTGGATGCGCCTCACGCGCACGCTCGAGGAGCGCCTCGTCGCGCTCTACCGGCAGACGAAAGTCGTCGGCGGGCTCTTCCGTTCGCTCGGCCAAGAGGCGGACGCGGTCGGCTCGTGCTTCGCGCTCGAGCAGCGCGACGTGATGTCGCCGCTCATCCGCAACATGGGCGCGATGCTCGTGAAGGGCGCCACGCCGGTCGAGATCCTCAAGCAGTACATGGCCAAGGGCGACTCGCCCACTCGCGGCCGCGAGCTCAACATCCACTTCGGCGACCTCGGCGAGGCCGGCAAGACGCGCGGCTTCCTCGGCCAGATCTCGCCGCTCGGCGACATGGTGCCGGTGATGGCGGGCGTGACCATGACCTTCAAGATGCGCCGGCAGGACCGCGTCGGCCTCGTGTACGTGGGTGATGGCGCCACCAGCACCGGGGCGTTCCACGAAGGCATCAACTTCGCCGGCGTGCAGCGCCTGCCGCTCGTGGTCATCGTCGAGAACAACGGCTACGCCTACTCCACGCCGACGGCGAAGCAGACGGCCGCCGCACAGTTCGTGGACAAGGCCATCGGCTACGGCGTCTACGGTGAGCAGGTGGACGGCAACGACGTGCTGGCCGTCTACGACTGCACCAAGCGCGCGGTGGACCGCGCGCGCGCCGGTGAGGGCGTGTCGCTGCTCGAGTTCATGACCTTTCGGCGGAAGGGCCACGCCGAGCACGACAACCAGTCCTACGTGAAGCCGGGCGAGGTCGAGCAGTGGGCCGCGGAGAACGACCCGATCGACCGCTATGTCCGCGTGCTGCTCGATCGCGAGAAGGTGGGCCAGGCGGCGCTCGACGAGATCGACGCGCGCATCCATCGCGAGGTGGACGAGGCGACCGACATCGCCGAGGCATCGCCGTTCCCGCAGCCGCACGACGCACTGGTCGGCGTCTACGGCGACCGCCCGACGGAGCAGCCGCTCTGGTATCGCGAGGGCGCCGACGTGTCGTCGCTCGGCAAGGAGCGCGCGGAAGGGTGGGGCACCTGGGACGCGTCCAAGGGAGGGTCGCGCTGATGTCGAACGAGATCACTTATCTCGAGGCGATTCGCGAGGCGCTGTTCGAGGAGATGGATCGCGACCCCGAGGTCTTCATGCTGGGCGAGGACATCGGCGCGTTCGGCGGCGCGTTCAAGGTCACCGACGGCCTGATGGCGAAGTTCGGTGAGGAGCGCGTGATCGACTCGCCGATCAGCGAGATCGCGATCGTCGGCGCGGCGGCGGGCGCGAGCCACATGGGCATGCGGCCGGTGGTGGAGATGCAGTTCATCGACTTCATCGCGAACGCGTACGACATGCTCACCAACTACGTCGCGACGGCGCGCTACCGCGCGTTCCTGCCGTGTCCGATGGTGGTGCGCGGCCCGAGC
Source organism: Gemmatimonadaceae bacterium (assembly GCA_035538035.1). Taxonomy (GTDB): domain Bacteria; phylum Gemmatimonadota; class Gemmatimonadetes; order Gemmatimonadales; family Gemmatimonadaceae; genus Pseudogemmatithrix. The sequence continues at coordinate 6,083 of DATLLD010000156.1, forward strand.
GGCGGCTACGTGCGCGGCGGCCCGTTCCACTCGCAGAACCCCGAGGCCGGCTTCATCCACACGCCGGGCCTCAAGGTCGTGTATCCCGCGACCGCCGAGGACGCGAAGGGCCTCATGAAGGCCGCCATCCGCGATGACGACTGCGTGCTCTTCTTCGAGCACAAGTACCTGTACCGTCGCATCAAGGGCGTGATGCCGGCCGGCGACCACGTCGTGCCGATCGGCAAGGCGCGCACGGCGCGGGAAGGGAATGACATCTCGATCATCACGTACGCGGCGACGGTGCACAAGGCGGTCGAGGCGGCGGAGCGGCTGCAGGCGGAGGACGGGCTCTCGGTCGAGGTCATCGACCTGCGCACGCTGAGCCCGCTCGACGACGAGGCCATCTTCAACACCGTGCGCAAGACGAATCGCGTGATGGTCGTGCACGAGGACACGCGCACGGGCGGGATCGCCGGCGAGATCACGGCGCGCATCAACGAGAGCTGCTTCGCGTTCCTCGACGCGCCGGTGTTGCGCGTGACGGCGCACGACATCCCGTTGCCATATGCGCCGGCGCTCGAGGACTTCGTGCTGCCGCAGGTGGACGACATCGTGCTCGCCTCGCGCCGACTGGCGGCGTGGTAGCGTGACGACTCCGGGTGGGACCGGCGCTCCGGGCGCGGGCGATGGCGGACAGGGCGGCGCCGGAAAGAATGCGGCGCAGACCCGTCCGTCGGCCGGCCGCATCGCCGCGATCGGCTGTTTCATGGCGTGGATCGGCGGCTTCTCCGGCGCGATGATCGCGGTGCTGCTCTCCAAGTTCGTCGCCTACGTCACCAAGGCGCCGTCCTGTGACGGCATTCCGTCGTGCGACTGGTACATTTATGCAGCGGTCGGCGGCGCGATCGGCGCCATCTCCCTGCCGTGGCTCGTGGTCTCGTCGCTCCTCGCGACGGGCAAGAAATCCGACTAAGAAACGAAACCGACTGAGGTTAGTGCCGTGGCCCGCATCGATGTCATCATGCCCCAGATGGGAGAATCCATCGCGGAAGGAACGCTTTCGCGCTGGCTGAAGAAGGTCGGCGACGAGGTGAAGCGCGACGAGCCGATCTTCGAGATCTCGACCGACAAGGTGGACGCGGAGATCCCCGCGCCGGCCGCCGGCGTGATCGCCGAGATCATCGTCACGGAGGGCATGACGGTGCCGGTGAACGCGCTGGTGGCGCGCATCGAGACGGAGAAGGGCGCGTCGATTGCCGCGCCGGCACCGGCCACCGCGGCTCCGTCCGCAAGCGCCGCCCCTGCGGCGTCCGCGGCGAAGTCGCCTGCCGCACCCGCGGGCGCACCGGCCGCCGCGCCGGCTCCCGCGCGTCCCGCCGGCGACGGCAGCTCGTTCGAGGAGCGCGTGCGCACGAAGTCCTCGCCACTCGTCCGCCGCATGGCGGCCGACGCGGGCGTGGACATCGCGGCGCTCTCCGGCAGCGGCATCGCCGGGCGCGTCACCAGCAAGGACCTCAAGGAATATCTCGCGAAGGGACCGGTCGCTCCCGCCGCCGCGCCGTCGATGCCCGCCGGGCTCCCTGGCGCCATGGCGATGCCGGCCGCGCACCACGGCGACCCGACCTTCAACGCCTGGCCCGGCGACGTCGTCGAGCCGATGTCGAAGATCCGCCGTCTCACCGCGGACCACATGCGACAGGCGCGCCAGGTCGCGGCGCACGTCACGAGCTTCTTCGAGATCGACCTCACGCGCATCGCCCGCCTCCGCGCCGGCATGCGCGCCGAGTTCGAGGCGCAGAGCGGCCAGAAGCTCACCTTCCTGCCGTTCATCATCCGCTCGGTCGTCGAGAACCTGAAGCGCCATCCGCTGCTCAACGCGACCGCGAGCGGCACCGACATGATCCTGCGCAAGCGCTACAACATCGGCATCGCCGTCGCGCTCGACCCCACGGGGTTGATCGTGCCGGTGATCAAGGACGCGGACGGCCTCAATCTCACCGGCCTGACCCGCGCCACGAACGACCTCGCGGCACGCGCGCGCTCCAAGAAGCTGAACCCGGCCGAGGTGCAGGACGCCACGTTCACCATCACGAACCCCGGCGTCTTCGGCTCGCTGATGGGCACACCCATCATCCCCGTGGGTACCACAGCCATCCTCGGGCTCGGTGCCATCGAGAAGCGGCCGAAGGTCATCACGGGCAGCGACGGCGAGGACACCATCGCCATCCGCACCTGCGCCTACTTCTCGCTCAGCTTCGATCACCGCGTCGTGGACGGAGCCGACGCGGACCGCTTCATGGCCGACCTGAAGAAGACGCTCGAAGCCGTCACCGGCTGAGGTCCGCAACGTGCCCCGCTCGCTCACGCTGCACCGGACGCTCGTGCTCCCCGCGGAGCGCGCGAAGTTCATCGAACGCCTGCGCCGCAAGGAAGTGCATTACGAGGCGGCAGGCTGCCGGTTCTGGGTGTTCGAGGAGGCGGCGTTGCAGGGCGCGTTCATCGAGTTCTGCGAGGCGCCGGACGCTGCCACATTGAGCGCCGCGCATGCCTCGTCGCCGGAGCCGATGCTGGATCCGGCGCGCATCTATTCCATCGTGGAGTTGCACTGACATGCCCAAGCGACGCATCGAGATCGACGGCCGCACCTGGTACGCGTTCCCGTCCGGGTTCATCACGCAGTACGACGCAGACGAGTTCGGCGTGGAGTTCGTGCACGGCACCGGCGACACGCGCGAGGTGCGCGTGACGCGCTATTCGCCGGTGGGCGCGCGCTCGCGCGAGCAGTCGCTGGCCGACCTCACGGACGCGGAGCTGAAGGAGCTGTTCGTCATGTCCCAGTCCAGTGTTCGGTCGCCCGAGGCCGGCTACGCGTCGTGACCGCTGAGCCGGGCGGCCCGACCGTCACGGCCCGCGTGGACCTCCATGCGCATTCCACCGCATCCGATGGAACGCTGAGTCCCACCGCCGCCGTCGAGACCGCGCATCGCGCCGGCCTCGCGGCGCTTGCGCTGACCGACCACGACACGCTCGCCGGCGTGCCCGAGGCGCAGCGCGCCGCCGCCGTCGTTGGCCTGCGCCTCGTGCCCGGCGTGGAGCTCAGCGTGCACCACGGTGACCAGGAAGTGCATCTGCTGGGCCTGCATGTGCGCGACGTCGAGGCGTTGCAGGCCGAGCTCGAGCTCTACCGCCAGCGGCGCACCGAGCGCGCGCAGTCGATCGTCGCGCGCCTCAACGCGATCGGCGTGGCGCTGACCGATGAGGACGTGATGACGGCCGCAGCCGGCGGCGCGGTCGGGCGGCCGCACGTCGCGAAAGCGCTGATCGTGCGAGGCTTCGTGAAGGACGCCCGCGAGGCCTTCGACCGTTATCTCGGGGGGGGGAAGCCCGCCTACGTCGACAAGGAGCGTCTCGACGCCGTGGACGGCATCGCGATCATCCACCGTGCGGGCGGCATCGCGGTGCTGGCACATCCCGGCAGCGACGGACGCCGTGAGCGGATCGAGCCGCTCGTGGCCGCAGGGATGGACGGCGTCGAGGTGCGCCACCCCAGCCACAACAGCGAGGACATCAAGCGCCTCACCGCGCTGGCGGAGTTCTTCGGGCTTGTGCCGAGCGGCGGCAGCGACTGGCACGGCGCGATGCAGGGCGGGCGCGTGCTCGGCGCGATGCAGGTGCCGATGGCGTGGCTCGAGGCGCAGGATGCGCGCGTCGCGGCGCGTCGCGCGGCGGCGGCGGCAGCATGAGCGCGGGCATGAGCGGTGGCGATGCGAGCGAGGCTGAGCGCGTGCGCGAGAATCGCGTCGCGCTCGTCACCGGCGCCGGCCAGCGCGTGGGGCGCGTGATCGCGCTCTCGCTCGCGCGGCGTGGTTTTCGCGTCGCCGTCCACTACAACTCTTCGCGCGCCGGGGCCGAACGCACGGTCGAGGAGATCCAGGCCGCCGGCGGCGAGGCGACGCCGTTCCACGCCGACCTCCGGCGCCCGGATGCTCCGGACACTCTCGTGACCGCGGTGCGCGCGCACTTCGGCGCGCTCGACGTGCTCGTCTCGTCGGCCGCCGGCATGGAGCGCACGTCGCTCGGCAACACCTCGCCCGCCCAGTTCGACGCGATCATCGCGCTCAACCTGCGCGCGCCGTTCCTGCTCGCCCAGGCCGCATCGCGCGAGATGCCGGCCGGCGGCGTGATCGTCAACATCGCCGACCACATGGCGGACGAGCCGTGGCCGGACTATGCGGTGCACGGCATCAGCAAGGCCGGCGTGGTGGCGATGACCCGCCACCTCGCTGCGGCGCTCGCGCCCAAGGTCCGCGTCAGCGCGGTGGCGCCGGGCTTCGTGCTCGCGCCGGAGGGCTACGGCGCGGTGGCGCAGGCTCGCTTTGCCGCGGAGACGCCGCTGCAGCGACTCGGCACGCCGGAGGATGTCGCGCTCGCGGTGAGTTACCTGATCGACGCCACGTATGTGACCGGTGAGACCATCTTCGTCGACGGTGGCCGTCGTGTCCGCCCCTGAGAGGGAGGACGTCGCCGAGCTCCAGCGGTACGGCGACATCGTGGTGGTGGGCGGCGGCTGCTACGGTTCGTACTACGTGCGGCAGCTGCGACGGGCGCGGGACGCCGGCGCGCTCACCTGGGAACGACTCGTCGTCGTCGATCGCGACCCCGCCTGCCAGGTGGCCGGCGACGCCGAGTTCGCGAAGGACCTGACGCTGGTGACGCGCGACTGGACGCTGTTCTTCGGCGAGTACCTGGGCGCGGCCGCGCTCCGCCCGCGCGAGGAGGTCGCAGGCGATGCGATCGTGCCGTCGCCGCTCATGCCGCACCTGATGGCGCAATGGGTCGTGTCGCGCGCCCGTGCCCGGTGGCCGGGTCGCCCGTTGCGGCTCATGCCGCTCGACGGCGCCCTCGATGTGCCCTGGCAGCGTGCCGGCAACGACGGCACGCACTACGTCAGCTTCGCGACCTGGGAATGCCCGATCAACTGCGTCGAGCCGCGCACCTGTCCGCATACGCGCGGCCCGAGGGCATGGAGCCTGCCGCCGACGGTGCGCGCCTTCGTCGAGACGGAGCGGCTGCGCGGCCGCCGGCTCGACGGGCCGGCGATCTTTCACTGCGCGCACCGCGCGTTCGGCGTCGGCATGTTTGACGTCGCGGCCGTGCTCGAGGCGGACACGCTCGTCGCAGCGGTGGCCGAAGGCCGGCAAGCCGAGATCCTGCTCGGCACGGTCTCACACTGTCACGGCGCGCTCACCGTGCTGGAACTCGCCGCACCGGGCTCCGATTAGATTCCGGCAACCATAAAGCAGAAAAAGCAAAAAAACCAGACGGGAGAACTCACGTTGTCGAGCACCCACGAGTACGAAGTGGTGGTCATCGGCGCCGGACCGGCCGGTATGTGCGCCGGCCTCTATGCCGGGCGTGCCATGATGAAGGCGGTCGTCCTCGAGCGCGGATTCCCCGGCGGCGAGCTCCTCAACACCGAGGTGATCGAGGACTACATCGGCTTCGAGCATGTGCTCGGGCACGAGCTCGCGACCAAGTTCCAGTCGCACGCCGAGAAGTTCGGCGCCGAGATCCTCACCTCGACGCCGGTCGAGCGCGTGAAGCGCCGTGACGACGGCATGTTCGAGACCAAGGTCGAGAACGGCGACGTCTACCTCTCGCCCGCGGTCATCGTCACCGCCGGCGGCACGCCGATCAAGCTCGAGATCCCGGGCGAGTTCGAGTACGCCGGCAAGGGTGTCTCGTACTGCGCCATCTGCGACGGCGCGTTCTACAAGGGCCACACGATCATGGTGGTCGGCGGCGGCGACGCCGCGCTCGAGGAGGCTGATTTCCTCACGCGCTACGCGGGGAAGGTTTACCTCGTGCACCGGCGCGACTCGTTTCGCGCGTCCAAGATCATCCAGCAGCGCGTGTTCGCGAACCCGAAGATCGAGATCGTCTACGACACCGTGGTCGAGGAGATCGTCGGCGCGGACGGGCTGATGACGCACGCGGTCGTGCGCAACGTCGTCACCGAGGCCGTCTCGACGATGGTCGCGACCGGCATCTTCATCTTCATCGGGTTCAAGCCGAACACGGGCATCATCGACGGCCACGTGGAGCACGACGCCTCGGGCTACCTGCTCACCGATGCGAACATGCAGACATCGATCCCGGGCCTGTTCGCCGCCGGTGACGTCCGCGCGCAACTCACGCGGCAGGTCACCACCGCGGTGGGCGATGCGACGACGGCGGCGGTTGCCGTCGAGAAGTACCTCACCGCGCGAAAGAACGGGCAGCCGGCGCCCGACCCGCAGCCGATGCTCGCGGGCCGCTGATGCTGCTCACGACAGTCACCGTCGGTCCGCTGGAGGAGAACTGCCACCTCCTGCTCGACGAGGCATCCGGTGACATCGTCGCGATCGATCCGGGCGCCGAGCCGGCGCGCATCGGCGCGGCCATCCGCAAGACCGGCGGCACGCTGCGCGCCATCTGGCTCACGCACGCGCACTTCGACCACGTCGGCGGCATCGCCGGCGTGCGTCGTGAGTGGCCGGACGCCATGGTCCATCTTCATGCCGCCGACCGCTTCATCTACGACCGCGCGGCGCAGTCGGCCGCGGCGTATGGGATCCCGCTGGAGGCACCCGGACCGCCGGACCTCGAGCTCGCCGAGGGCGATATCCTGCGACTGGGCACCGCAAGCTTCGAAGTCTGGCATCTGCCGGGGCATTCGCCCGGGCACGTGGCGTTCATCGGCGAGGGACTCATGCTCGGCGGTGACGTGCTGTTCGCGGGCTCCGTTGGGCGCAGCGACCTGCCGCTGAGCGATCCCGCCGCGCTCGACCGCTCGCTCCGCCGCGTGGCGACGCTTCCGCCGGAGACCGTGGTGCATCCGGGGCATGGCCCGCTCACGACGATCGCGGCCGAGCTTCGCACGAACCCGTTCCTCAATGGCGCGGCCTTGATCCCCCGCCAGCGCTGACTCCCCGAAGCGACCGGGGCGTGTCCTTTCCGGTGACAGTTCCCTCGCTCGGTGTGTAGTATTTAACGAGCCACATCCCATTCGCCCCGACCCACCCCTGATGCGCATCCATTCGTTCGCTATCGCGGCCCTCTCGTTCGTCGCCATCGGCTGCACGGACCTGACCAAGGGCGATGACATCGATTCGGCGGTGATCACCGTCGCGACGTTCTCCTCCGGTGCCGGCAGCTACCAGATCTCGCCGATCGGATTGTTCTACGAGAAGCAGAACCTCGGGTACACGGTGCCGACTGCCGGCGCCTGCGCCACCCGGCCGTTCCTCGAAGGTGACCTTGGCCAGATCTCCGGTTTCGGCACGATGGACGTCGGCCCGCACCTCCTCGCCCGGCTGCCGGCGCGCGAGGACACGCTCTACGGCGTGACCCAGGTCGGGATCCGCCTCTACAAGCTGGCGTCGATCGGTGGCGTGCCGCACCAGCCCGGGGATACGCTGACGATCGGCATCCCGCAGAGCCCGCGCTTCCCGGAGTCGTCCATCTCCATCCGCACGGCAGAGGCGTTCACGTTCGAGCCCGTCCCGGTGCCTGCCGTGAACCAGCCGCTCACCGTCACATGGACGGACAACGCCGAGGCGGGTTCGATGATGCACTTCTCGCTGCGCTACGCGAACGAATTCTCGACCGGCGTGCTCAACGAGCAGGTCGTCTGCGTCTTCGCGGATGACGGAAGCGGCACCATCGATGGCAGCTTCCTTTCCGGCTGGGTGAACTCGGTGGCCGGCGAGCGGCAGGCGGTGGCGACGCGCGTCCGCGCCCGCGAGGTGCAGCCCGCCGCCAAGAAGCGCGTCACGATCATCTCGACCTTCCAGTCGCCGCCGACTTCGGCTCCCGTGTCGTGAGTGTCCTCGACGCCCCGCGCCGCGAGCAGGATCCGCTCGGTGAGGTGACCGTGCCGGCGGGAGCGCTGTATGGGGCGCAGACGGTGCGAGCGGTGGAGAACTACCCCGTGAGCGGCATCAAGCCGCTGCCGGGCTTCGTCAACGCAATCCTGCGCATCAAGCGCGCGGCGGCGTCCGTGCACAAGGGCACCGGTCGCCTCGACGCGGCGCGCGCCGACGCCATCATTGCCGCCGCCGACGAGATCCTCGGCGGCGCGCATCGCGAGCAATTCGTGGTCGACGTCTACCAAGCCGGCGCCGGCACGTCGATGCACATGAACGTCAACGAGGTTTTGGCGAACCTCGCCAACCTCCGGCTTGGCGCCGCGCCGGGTACGTACGCGCCGGTGCATCCGAACGACCACGTCAACATGGCGCAGTCGACCAACGACGTGATCCCGACGGCGATCCGGCTCGCGGCGCTCGAGGCGCTGGTACCGGCGCTGGCGGCGTTCGACGGCCTGGCGACGTCATTGCGCGAGCGCGCGACGGCGTTCGATGGCGTGGTCAAGGCGGGCCGCACGCACCTGCAGGACGCGATGCCGATTCGGCTCGGGCAGGAGTTCGCGGGCTTCGCGGGTTCGGTCGAGCGTGGCATCCGCCGCGTGCGCGAGGCGGCGGACTACCTCCTCGACATCGGCATCGGCGGCACGGCGGTAGGCACCGGCGTCAACGCCGAGGCGGTGTACGCGGAGCGGATGGTCGAGGCGCTGCGCCCGCTCACCGGCCTGCCGCTGCGGCTTGGCGCGGACAGCATCCAGCTGATGCAGAGCATGGGCGATGCGGCGGGGCTCAGCGGCGCATGGCGTACCCTCGCCCTCGACGTCGGGAAGATCGCGAGTGACCTGCGGCTGCTCGCCAGCGGCCCGCGCACCGGCTTCGACGAGTTGATCCTGCCCGCCGTGCAGCCGGGCTCGAGCATCATGCCCGGCAAGGTGAATCCGTCGATCGCCGAGATGGTGAACCAGGTGGTCTTCCAGGTGATCGGCAACGACGCCACCATCGCGGCGTCGGCCGAGCACGGGCAGCTCGAGCTGAACGTCATGATGCCGGTGATCGGCCACAACCTCGTGGGCTCGATCATCATCCTCGGCAACGCCGTGCGCATCCTCGACGAGAAGTGCGTGCGCGGCATCGAGGCCAACCGCGAGATGGCGTCGTACTGGGTGGAACGCTCAGCCGCGCTGGCCACGGCGCTGGCCCCGAAGATCGGCTACGCGGCGGCCGCGGCGCTCACCAAGCGCTCCGTCGCGGAGGGTGTGAGCATCCGCGAGCTCGTGCTCCGGGAGGGCCTGCTCACGCCGGAGGAGACGGCGCACGTGCTGGACCTGCGCCGCATGACGGAACCGGGCGTCCCGGGCAGCGACTGAGAGACCCGAGTGCACTTGTCCCGATAGGGCGCCCGGGGTCATCTTGAAGGCATGCGGATCACCACTTGGGCGGAGTACGGAGTCATCTGCGCGCTCCATCTCGCGCGCCGTACCGAGGACGGACCGGTCACCGGGCGCGACATCGCCACGCGCGAGAAGCTGCCCGGCGACTACGTCGAGCAGATCCTGCTGCGGCTGCGCCGGGCGGGGATCGTGGCCAGCACCCGCGGCGCCAAGGGCGGGTACGCACTGGCGCGGCCGTCCGAGGAGATCACCGTTCGCGAGATCATCACCGCAGCGGAACTCGTCACCTTCGACCTGCACTGCGAGACGCATCCCCTGGATGAGGAGCGGTGCGCGCAATCCTGCGACTGCAGCATCCGGCCGGTGTGGATGATGTTGCAGAAGCGGATCGATGAGGTGCTGGACAGCGTGCGCCTCGCGGACCTGCTCGAGGCGGAGGCGGCGGTACGGGCGCGGGTCGGGTTGCCGGTCCTCGAGTTGGCGCGGTAGCGGCGCGTGTCGCTGCCGTTCACCCCGGCGTGGCGGAAGGAGCGCGAGCGCCAGCGCCGTGCCGCCGGATACGTCGCCGCGCTGCGGGCCGAGCCCGAGGCGGCTGACGTCGCATGGCTCGCGGACGCGGCCGCCAACGGCGACGAGGACCACGCGCGATGGGAACTGCGCTATGCGCGTGCCGCGCTCGGGCTGCTGGTGGCGCAGCGCGACGCCCTCGACGACCGCACGGCCGCCGAGATCGCCGCGGAGATGGGGCGCGCGCTGGACCAGGACGTGCGGGTCGCGGTGGACCGGCGGGATCTCGCCGTGCGCCAGTTCAACGACCGGCTCCAGGCGTACGGTGAGGCGATGCAGCGGGGCGCGCCACTCCCGGCGAATGACCGCGTGGGGCGCTGCCTGCTGGCGTTCGCGAGCGACGGCACCCGCACGGCGGGCACGCCGCTGCCGTACGCGATCGAGTTGCTCGAGCGCTACACGGAAGCGTGCGCGGAGGCGCTGCGGGCGACCTATGGCGAGGCCAAGCTCCCCGAGGACGTCAAGCCGTCGGTGCTGCGGCAGTAAGCGCAGGCCGCCCGGAACGGAAAGCGGGGACGGACGCCGTGATGGCTTCCGTCCCCGCTTTCGATGTTCCGGTACTTCCTCTCGCAGTGCCGAAGGGGGGACTCGAACCCCCACGGGCTTGCACCCACTGGCTCCTGAAGCCAGCGCGTCTACCAGTTCCACCACTTCGGCGAGGAACGGAAACGTATCGGCGACCGATACCCAAGTCAACGACAAGTCGTCATTCTTCCAGTCACACACATGACGAAGCCCACGACCGACGACGCGATCGTCCCGATCGCGAGGAACAAGCGCGCCCGCCACGACTACGAGATCCTCGAGACGTGGGAGGCGGGCTTGGTGCTGACCGGCACCGAGGTCAAGTCACTGCGTGATGGCCGGGCGCAGATCACCGACGCCTACGGGGTAGTGAAGGATGGGGAGCTCTGGCTGCTCAACGCGCACATCGCGCCGTACGCGATGGGCAATATCTGGAACCACGATCCGCTGCGGACCCGCAAGATGCTCCTTCACCGGAAGGAGATCGAGAAGCTCGTGGGTGCCGTGGAACGGAAGGGGCTGACGCTGGTGGCACTCGAGCTCTACTTCAAGGACGGGCGCGCGAAGGTGCGCATCGGCCTGGCGCGCGGCAAGAAGCTGCACGACAAGCGGGCCGACCTGAAGGAGAAGGACGACAAGCGCGACATGCAGCGCGCACTGAAGGTGCGGTGATGCGCGCACGTTCACTGCTGCTTCTTGGTGCGGCGCTCTTGCTCGTCGCACCGGCTGGCATGGCTGGGGCCATGCCTGGCGCCGCGCCCGCGCGCACCATGCCGCCCGGCGATGTCATCCGCGTGCGCGGCGTCGCCGGCGACACGGTGCTCGCGCTCGTCGCGTCCGCGGGCGGGGGACTGGTGCAGGTCGACGCGCTGGCGCGCCTCCTCGGAGGTTCGCTCGAGGAGACCGGCGCCGGCCGTTGGCGCATGACGCTCTACAACACGACGATCGACCTTTCGGAAGGCTCGCCGTTCGCGGGCTTCAACGGCTTCGCCCTGCCGCTCAGCGAGCCGACGCGCGTGCTGGACGGGCATGCGCACGCGAGCCTGCAGCTCTTCAGCGAGATCATCCCGCGCTTCGGCATCGGCATCCTCTGGGACAAGTCGCGCTGGGAAGTGCGCCTCTTCCAGGCGATCGCCCGCCGTGCGGCGCCGCCCGCGCCGCGTGACGCGCTGGGCAACGCGGTGCTGTCCAATGCATCGGAGACGCGTGGGGCAGAGGAGACGCGAGCGGCGACTGCCACGCACGAGAGCGCGCCTGCGGCCGCGCGAGCGCCGGTCCCCGCGGCGTCGCGAGTGACCGCTCCCGCCGCCAGCCCCGCGCCGGCCTCCAAGCTCTCGCGGCGCTACAAGGTCGTGGTGGATCCCGGCCACGGCGGCGTCGACCCCGGCAACGCCGGCACGCTCGTGAACGGCCGGCGCCTCCGCGAGGCGCAGATCGCGCTGGCCATCTCGCTCAAGGTCGAGCGCGAACTCAAGCAGCGCGGCATCGACGTGTACATGACCCGACGCACCGACACGCTGATCGCGCTGGGCGATCGCGGGCGCATCGCGAACCGGCAGAAGGCGGACCTCTTCGTCTCGATCCACACGAACGCCGCCAACCCAGGGTGGAAGAACGCCTCCTCCGCCCGCGGCTTCGAGACCTATTTCCTCTCCGCCGCGCGAACCGAGGACGAGCGCCGAGTGGCCGCGATGGAGAACGAAGTCGTGCGCTTCGAGTCCTCGGTGGAAGCGAAGGCCGGCGACCCGCTCTCGTTCATCCTGAACGACATCGCGCAGAACGAGCACCTGCGCGAGTCGAGCGATCTCGCCGCGACGGTGCAGAAGAGCCTCGCCGGCGCGCACCCCGGGCCGAGCCGCGGCGTCAAGCAAGCGCCATTCGCCGTGCTCGCCGGTTCCTACATGCCCGCCGTGCTGATCGAGGTCGGGTTCGGCAGCAATCGCGACGACACCGCGTTCATGGTGAGCGCCGCGGGCCAGCAGAAGACGGCCGAGGCGATCGCCGACGCCACGTTCGAGTATCTCCTGCACTACGAGCGGCGCGTGAAGCTCTCGCAGCGATGAGCGCTGCACTGCTCGGGGTCGAAGCCGCCGGACTCGCCTTCCAGAATCCCATCTTGCTCGCCGCGGGCACGGCCGCCTACGGCCGTGAACTCGCGGACGTGATGCCGCTCGAGGAACTCGGCGGCTTCGTGACGAAGGCGGTGAGCCCGGAGCCGCGGCACGGCGCTCCAGCGCCGCGAGTGGGCGATTTTCCCGGTGGCATGATCAACGCCGTGGGGCTGGCGAACCCGGGAATGGACGCGGTCGCGGCGCAGGACCTGCCGTGGATCGCCGCGCACGTGCGCCGGCCGCGCGTTCTCGTGAACGTGGTCGGTCGCGAGGCGGCGGACTTCGGGATCGTCGTGGAGCGCCTGCAGGGCGAGCCGGGCGTCGACGGCTTCGAGCTCAATGTCAGCTGCCCCAACGTGAAGCAGGGCGGGATGGAGTTCGGCGCCGACCCCGCCGCGCTGGCGGCCGTGATCCGGGGAGCCCGCGCCGCGACGAAGCGTCCGCTCTTCGTCAAGCTCTCGCCGACGCTGCCGAGCATCGCGGAGACCGCGCGCCTCGCCGTCGACTCGGGCGCGGACGGCATCACGGTCATCAACACGGTCCCCGGGCTGGTGGTCGATGTCGAGCGCCGTCGCCCGCTGCTCGGATTCGGCTCCGGCGGAGTGAGCGGCCCGGGGCTGCTCGCGGTGGGCGTGCTCGCGGTCTGGCGCGTGAAGCTCGCGGTGAACGTGCCGGTGATCGGCGCGGGCGGGGTGCAGACGGCGGGCGACGTGCTGCAGTTCATCATCGCGGGAGCGAGCGCGGTGGCAATCGGCACGGCGGCGCTCGCGGACCCGAAGCTCCCGGCGCGCATCGTGCGCGACCTCGGCCGCTGGTGCGAGTCGCACGGGGTGAGCCAGCTCTCGTCGTTGCGCGGCACGCTGGAGTGGCCGGCATGAGCCCGACCGCCCAGCCGATCATCGCGCTCGACGTGCCCACGATGGCCGCGGCGCGCGAGCTGGTGGCGCGCCTCGGACCCCGCGCCGAGTATGTGAAGGTCGGCCTCGAGCTCTTCACGGCCGAAGGGCCGCGCGTGGTCGAGTGGCTGCAGGCCGAGGGCCGGCGGGTGTTCCTCGACCTCAAGCTGCACGACATCCCGAACACGGTGCGCGGCGCGGCGCGCAGTGCCGCGTCGATGGGGGTCTCCCTCCTCACGGTGCACGCGTACGGCGGGGCGGAGATGGTCGCGGCGGCGGTAGACGGGGCAGGGGGCGGCACCGGGATCCTCGCGGTCACGGTGCTCACCAGTTTCGACTCACGGGGCCTGGGCTTGGCGCTCGGCCGCGAAGCCCCGGAAACAGGCGCCGAGGTGCTGCGGCTGGCCGGGGTGGCCCAAGCCGCCGGGGCCCACGGGGTGGTGTGCTCGGGGCATGAGGTACGGGCGGTGCGGACGACTTACCCACTCCTGAGGCCGCTCGTGCCGGGGATTCGCCTGGAAGGCGGCGCGACCCACGACCAGGCCCGGGTGACGACCCCCGAGCGGGCGGCCTCGGACGGGGCGGCGTACCTGATCCTGGGGCGAGCGGTGACGGCAGCCCCAGACCCGGCGGCGGTGCTGGAACAGGTCTACCTCGCCCTGGCCTGACAGCCGTTCGCGTACACGTCAGTCCGGGCACTTGTGTCAAGCCCATTCACCGACTATCCTGCGTGTCTGCCCAAAACGGGCAATCGCAAGCACTTCCGTTTCAAAGCCAGGTTCCTTTCGGAGTCCCCGTGAAAGTTCGCAGCAGCGTCAAGCCGATTTGCGAGCATTGCCGGGTGGTCAAGCGTGAAGGCGTGACGCGGATCATCTGCAAGCGCAATCCCAAGCACAAGCAGCGGCAGGGTTAACAGACAATGGCCCGTATTTCCGGCGTGGATCTTCCGCGCGACAAGAAGGTCGAGATCGGCTTGACCTACATCTATGGCATCGGCCGCGTGCTCGCGCGCCGAATTCTCGAGTCGACCGGGGTCAATCCCGAACAGCGCATCCGGGACCTCTCGGACGCTGACGTCAACAAGCTCCGCCAGGAGATCGAGAAGCTGTATCGCGTCGAGGGTGCCCTGCGCACCGAGATCGCGATGAACATCAAGCGCCTCATGGACATCGGCTCGTACCGTGGGATGCGGCACCGTCGCAATCTCCCGGTCCGTGGTCAGCGCACGCATACCAACGCCCGCACGAAGAAGGGGCCCCGCCGCGCGATCGCGGGCAAGAAGAAGGTGACCAAGTAATGGCGATCGGCAAGAAGACGAAGAAGGTGGTGGATGCCGAGGGTGTGGCGCACGTCAACGCGACGTTCAACAACACCCTCATCACCATCACCGACCCGCACGGTAACGCCGTGTCGTGGGGCTCGGCCGGAAAGGCCGGCTTCAAGGGTTCGAAGAAGTCCACGCCGTTCGCCGCCACCGTCGCCGCAGAGCAGTGCGCTCGCGAGGCGATGAGCGCCGGTGTACGCCGCGTGCATGTGAAGGTCCAGGGCCCGGGCTCCGGGCGTGAGTCGGCCATCCAGGCGCTTGCCGCCGCCGGCCTCACGGTCAAGTCCATCAAGGACGTGACGCCGATTCCGCATAACGGCTGCCGGCCGCCCAAGCGCCGGAGGGTCTAAGCAATGCGTTATACAGGTCCCAGCTGCCGGCAGTGCCGGCGTGAAGGCACGAAGCTCTTCCTCAAGGGAAGCAAGTGCTATACGGAGAAGTGCCCCGTCGAGCGTCGTCCGTACGCGCCCGGCGCGCACGGGCAGAGCACGGCCCGTCGCCGCAAGGTGTCGGAATACGCCAAGCAGCTCCGTGAGAAGCAGAAGATCAAGCGCATGTACGGGCTCAGCGAGAAGCAGTTCCGCAACACCTTCGACCGCGTCTCGGCGCTGCCGGGCGTGACGGGACACAACCTCCTCGCCGCGCTCGAGAGCCGCCTCGACAACATGGTCTACCGAATGGGCTTCGCCGCGAGCCGCAAGGCCGCGCGCCAGCTGATCCGCCACCGCCATGTCGAAGTGAACGGCAAGAACGTCGACATCCCGTCGTTCGTCGTGCACCCGGGGCAGGAGATCCGTCTGGCGCAGAAGTCGCGCGAGCTGGTCATGGTCGCCACGGCGCTCGAGATCGCGTCGCGCGGCGCCACGCCGAGCTGGCTGGCGGTGGACAAGGACACGTTCTCCGGCCGCATGCTCGAGCGTCCGCAGAGGGCGAGCATCCCGATCGCCGCGCAGGAGCAGCTGGTGGTCGAGCTCTATAGCAAGTAACGGTGGCAGGTGAGAGGTAGCAGGTAGCAGGTACCTGCCACCTCCACTTCACCGCTGCGCAGCAAGGGTGAGAAGCCGAGCAGGTAGCGTGGTGGTAGTTCCTCCCACCTGCTACCTGTAACCTCCCACCTGTGGTTCGACTGGCTCCCTGGCAGCCAAACGGGCGTACCGCGCGTCAGGGGCGGGGTACGGCGTCGGTGGCACGTCATCGCCATCGTGACATTCTCTCCCAAGGATTCCTTACCGATGGCACAGACGATCGATCTCCGCGGCTTGGTCCGCCCGCAGCTCGTCGAGATGACGAAGCGCGAGGACCATCCCAACGTCGCGGAATTCCGGCTCCAGCCGCTCGAACGCGGCTTCGGCCACACGCTCGGCAATGCGATGCGTCGCATGTTGCTGTCGTCGCTCCGCGGCTCTGCCGTCTGGGGCTTCCGCATCGACGGCGTGCTGCACGAGCACCAGACGATCCAGGGCGTCGTCGAAGACGTCCACCAGATCATCGGCAACCTCAAGACGCTGACGCTGGCACTCGACGATGAGGTCGAGGAAGTCATCCTCCGCCTCAAGGTCACCAAGTCGGGTCCGGTCACGGCCGCGGCTCTCGAGATGCAGGGCGGCGTGACGATCGTGAACCCGTCGCACCACCTCTTCACGATGCAGGACGAGCGCGACCTCTCGGTCGAGCTCTACGTGAACAAGGGCCGCGGCTACGTCGAGTCCGACTCGCATCCCACCGACCGCTCGCTGCCGGTGGACCTCGTGCGCATCGACTCCATCTACTCGCCGGTCAAGCGCGTGAACTTCTCGGTCGCCGAGACGCGCGTCGGCCAGCGCACCGACTACGATCGTCTCTCCCTCACGGTCGAGACGAACGGCACGGTGTCGCCGGAAGAGGCGGTCAGCTACGCGGCCGCGCTCGCGCAGACGCACTTCCAGTAC
>DATLLD010000157.1:0-11075 GCA_035538035.1 Gemmatimonadaceae bacterium
CGCTGAACGCCAGCGCGAGGAGTCCGCATTCACAGGTAGCGCTGATGCGAGAAAGTCCCGTCATTCCCCTGACTCTCCATCTTTCTGGCGGCCGCGAGCGAGGCTCCGGCCTGCGACGAAGAGGATGAGTCCGGCGACCACTGCCACGGGAATGCGCAGATCAACGCTGCGAGGGGCAGCGACTGCCACCGACCTCGACACGCTGCTGCACGTCTCTCCCGGCGCGCAATGGGGTGGTCTGTCGACACGCACCGTCGTGGATCGCTCGCCGCGTCCGATGGAGCAGTAGCCGAGCAGGAGCACGATTCCCACTGGCCACATCAGCAACGGAACGACTTTCCTGAAGGGAGAGACGGCGTTCATTGTTGTGCACTCCAGCCTTGGGGTTCGGCCAGCCTACGGTGTGCGCTTCGCGCCGCGCAGCCAGTAGATGATGAGCCCGCACGGCTGACCGCCGATTGGTGGATGCCATGCGTAGCGCTGGTACGCCGCCGGCACGTCCTTGTGCTCCTGGTAGTACTCGATGGCCACGACGTCATCGGGCTTCCAGAACTCATCGGGCTGAAACGGTGCCTCGGCTCCGGCGTCCATCGGAGGCTGTCCGTTCCAGAGCTCGCGCACGCACCTGCTCGGTGGCGCCGCCGGGCGCCAGTCCTGGCCGTGCGGGCCCGGTCGCATCTCGCGACGCAAGCCCGGCATGCCGTCGAGCATGTCGGACCAGTAGCGCGGCCGCATGCCTCGCAACTCGCCCGCATCGCGAAAGAAGCCGACTCCCGAATCGCGCCGGCACTCGAAGCCGGAGAGCGCGGTCGTCGCGCAACCGGAACGGTCTGTCACTCGCACGGTGGCCAGCCGCTGCGGAAGCCGCGAAAGACGGACGTCACGACGAACGCTGCCGGAGCCCGGCACGCGCAGCGGTCCCTCGAACAGCCGAAATCCGACCAACCGCACGCGGAGCACGGACGGACCCGAGCGCACGAACCGCAGCACGTAGCGTCCTGCGGAATCCGTTCGGACGCGCGCGCCCGCCGGCTCGATGATGACCTCGGCCTCCACCAGCGGTCGGCCCGCGCTATCGCGCACGACGCCCGTGACGGTCTGCGCCTCGACGGTACCGCCGATCAGTAGTACTGGGAGCGCGGCACAAGTGAGGACCGATAAGAAAACTCGACTCAAATCGATCCTCGCTGGTCTTGGGCCTACCTGATCGGCGATGCCGCTGCGGCGCCTACCACCGTGGTCCACTCGCGCACACGCCACGAGCGCACCAGCCCATTCTGCACGTAGGGATCGGCCGCCGCAAATCGCTCGGCCACCTCTGGGGTCTCGCCGAGGAAGAGCAGGATGGCTCCGTCGACCGGATTGGCGAGCGCGCCACCCAAGACGAGTTCCCCGCGCGACTCGGCGGCCCGCGCCATTGCCAAGTGTGCGGCCCGGAGCGGCACGCGGAGTTCGGGGTATTCGGGGACGACGTCGTACATGAGCAAGAAATGCTTCACAATGGACTCGTGTGTGGTGTGGGTCAGGAAACGGCGGGGAAGCTCACGCAGCTCACTCGGACGGTAGCCACCCCCAGTCCGAGCCGCTCACGAGCAAGTGCGCCACCGCCTCCAGCCCGGCCGCATCGTCCTCGTCGAACCGCTCGCGCACTGAGGCGTCGATGTCCAGCACTCCCAGCAAGCGCCCCTCGTGGACCAGCGGGACGACGATCTCCGAGCGCGACGCCGGGTCGCAAAAGATGTGCCCCGGGAACGCGTCCACGTCCGGCACGACCAGCGTCCGGCGCTCCGCGGCCGCGGTTCCGCACACGCCCTTGCCCATCGCGATGCGCACGCAGGCGACCTTGCCCTGGAAGGGACCGACGACGAGTTCGCCGCCGCGCAGGAGATAGAAGCCCGCCCAGTTGAGCTGCGGCAGCGCCTCGAACAAGAGGGCCGCGGTGTTCGCCGCGTTGGCGAGCCCGTCGCGCTCGCCCTCGAGCAGGGCGCTGACCTGCTCGACGATCAGTCGATATGCCTGGGGCTTCGCGAGCCCCTCCGTTGTCTGGACACTATGCATGCATTGGCCTCAGATCGCCGTGTAGCCGCCGTCCACGAGGTAGTAACCGCCCGTGATGAACGAGGCCTCGCTGGACAGAAGGAAACATACGAGCGGCGCGACTTCGTCGGCGCGCCCCAGGCGGCCGAGCGGGTGGCGCGAGATGAGCTGCTTGCGGAACTCCGGCGGCAGGTTCGCCAGCAGCGGGGTGTCGATGTAGCCCGGGCCGACGCAGTTGATCCGAAGTCCTTGGGGACCGTACTCGGCGGCGGCGTTCTTGGTGAGACCGACGACGCCGTGCTTGGCCGCCGTGTAGGCGCCGTTGCCGATGGCCGCGACCGTGCCGTGTATCGACGCCATGTTCACGATCGCGCATTCGCCTGCTCCCGCCTTGAGCATCGCGGGTATCTGGTAGCGCATTCCGTAGAGGACGCCATTGAGGTTGATGTCGATCACGCGATTCCATTCGTCGATATCAGTCTCGCCGGCGGGTGCCGCCGCGCCCGCGATGCCGGCGTTGTTCACGGCATGGTGGAGCGCCCCATACTTCTCCACCGCCAACTGCACCACCTTCTCCGAGTCTCCGGGCTTGGCGGTGTCCTGCGCGAACGCGATCGCCTTTCCCTTGCCCGAGGCCGAGATCTCGCCGGCGACACGCTCGGCCGACTTCAGGTTGATGTCCGAGATGACGACACTCGCGCCGCTGGCCGCGAGCCGCTTGCCGATCGCCTCGCCGAGTCCGGATCCGCCCCCGGTGACGATCGCTACCTTGCCGTCGAACGAGCCCATGACTGTTCTCCGCGCTGAAGTGATCGGCCGAGGGCGAACCCCCGGTCATTTCGACGGCTAATGGCCTACGGCGTCGCCGCGGCAGGGCCAGGCAGGTCATCACGCTCATCGCATTCACGATTCTTCCCATGGCTCTCTCTCTCAGGCTTCAGTGACAGCGCATGCATCCGCGCTGGTACTGCCTCATGAAACGTTGTCGAGAGTGGTGCCCCTGGGGAAGTGTCGCGCTGCCATGTCGCGCACCTCGCGACTCGGCATGCCGTCAGGAGTGCCGCGAACGCCCCGCCTACCGCTTGATCCAAGCCGGTGCGAGCCCGCCTCCCCACGCCGGGTCCGGCGTGCGCAGGCGCAACCCGCTGCCGTCGGGACGAAGCGTGTAGAGGTTGTGCACGCCCTGGCCCGCGCGCTGCGTGCCGGCCACGGCGATGTGCTCTCCGTCGGGCGACCATGCGGGCACGAGTTGATCGCCTGGCAACGAAAGCCGAGTCGTTGCGGCGCCGGTCAGTTCGACGATCATGATGTCCCAGCCGTTCGCCGGCACCTCATTGTCGTATCGCGAGAACGCGATCCGGTCGCCCGCCGGTGACCAGCTTGGAGACTGGTCAAACCCGAAGTCGACGGTGAGGGGCGCCGCGCCCGAGCCGTCGGCGTTCATCGTCCACACCTTGTGCTGGCCCTCGCGCGCGGCCACGAAAGCGATCCGCGAGCCGTCCGGCGACCAAGCGGGGTTCCGCTTGTTGGTGAGGTCCTCACCCAGCGCCGCGGTGAGATTCGTGAGTCCCGAGCCATCCACGTTCACGACCCAGATGTCGATGTGCTCCGAGCTGGCGTCGATCGCGCTGAAGAGGATCCGCGCACCATCCGGGCTCCACGCGGGCTCCCTCTCCATGCCTGGGGTGCGCGTCAGCCACCGCATGTTGAGCCCGTCGCGATTGACGATGAAGAGATCGTGCTGCTGGGCGCCCATCGGGTCCGTCTGCGAGACGGCAAAGGCGAACTGCGAGCCGTCGGGAGACGGGCTCGGGTCGCGCGACACGTTCCCCGCGTTGAGACGCACCGGCACACCTCCACCGGCGAGACCGAGCACGAAGATCTCGGACTGTCCGTCACGGGGCACGGAATAGATCAGGTCGCTCGTCGGTGCCGGCGAGACCTGCACGGTCACCGACGCCTCGACGCCTTCCGCTGACACGGTGATCGTCGCGGTGCCGGTCGCGCGCGCCTCGACGGCCGCTCGCGCCGCTTCGGCGCTCGTCGCGCTGGCCACGAGCGGAGCGCTCGACTGCCACGCCACCGGTCGCTGGACGACTTCCCCCGACGCGAGCTTGAGCTGCACGCCGAAGAACACCCTCTCCCCCACGTCGAGCGACGTCGTCGCTGCCTGCAGGATCACTTGGGTGACTGGCGGTGGATCGGGCTCGGTCACGGGCGCCTGCACCGTGAGTCGCACGTCGCCATCGTGGCCGCCGCTCGATGCGATGATGCGCGGCTGGCCCGGCGCGACCGCCGTGACGACTCCCGCCGCGCTGACGGTCGCCAGCCCTCCGTCCTCGGATCGCCAGGTGACCTCGCGCTCGAGCGGCGCGCCGTCGGCAGCCTTTGGCTTGGCGACGAGCGTCATCTGCTCGCCGACCTGCATCGTCAGGTGGGGCGCCGTCACCTCGACCGAGGCCACGGGCGTCGGGAGCGGCGGGTTGGTGGGCGTAGACTCCTCGCAAGCGGCGAGCACCGCCACCGCTAGGCAAACGAGAATGGCGCTGAATGAGATCGACTTGGGCTGCTGCATGGGATTCTCCGGGTATTCCTTTTTGGCGAGATCATGGGTCGCCGTCGTGCGGCCCCTTCCTTCGCGGGAGAATCTCGATCGGGGTGCTTAAGGCGCCGCTTAGCGCCGGCTTTGGGCGCCGCAGAGGCTCAGCGGCGCAGCGACTCGGCGAGCGCGCGGGTCTCGGGCGCCGGCCGCGATCCCACCTCACGCTGCAGCAGCGTCACGAGCGCCTCATAGTGCGCGAGGGCGCGGGCCGGCTCGCCGCGCAGCGCCAGCACCTGCATCAGCAGCCGATGGGCGCTCTCGCGCAGCGGCTCGCGGGCGACGAGCATTTCCAGCATGTCGACGGCTTCCTCGAACCGCCCCGCCGCCTTGAGCAACTGCGCGAGCGCGTCCATGCCTTCGGTCCACGCCGCGTGCACCCGGTCCTGGCTTGCCGCGAGCCACTCGCCAAACGAACCGCCGAACCCCGCCGCCAGGTCGCCCAGTCCGCGCTCGAGGGCGACCCGGGCGTCGTCGAGCGTCGATGGTTCGACCGCCTCCCGCCGGCGCAGCGCCTTCCGAAGCGCGGCGCTCGCCGCGAGCACCGCGTCCACGTCCGCGTCGAGCGCCACGTCGGGTGACGGTGCACGGTCGAGCCGATAGGAGTTGCGATCGAAGACGATCCAGCGCTCCGGTCCCAGCTGCCGCCGAAGGTGGTGCAACGTGACGTGGAAGGCATTGCGCACCTGCGCGGAGGATGAATCGGGCCAGAGCGCCAGTCCGATCTCCTCTTTCGTCACGCGCTCATGCAAGAGCAAGAAGAGCAGCAACTCCCGCACCTTTCCGACCGGAACAGCATCAACTTCCGCGTCGGCGCCCTCCCGCGCGATCGCGAAAGAGAACGGGCCGAGGACATTGAGCGTCAGCCGCTTGGTCCTCTGTTGCGCGACGCGTTCCGGCGCGGTGGGGACGGTCGTGAAGGCGGAGACCACCGGATCCTCGTCCATGAGCGCAAGCACGTCGGCGAGCGAGAGCGCGGCACCGGCCGCGACCTGACGTGCGTACTGCGCTTCGCCGAGCCCGCCCCGCAGGGTCCGTACGATGCCGGCCTGCCGCTCCACGTCGAGCCCGATCACGCCCGCGCCGCAGCGCCGTCGCAGCGACTCGGCGGCCCCGGACAGGCGCGCCGCCGCCGCGAGTGCATCGTGCGAACGAGCGGTCGCCGCGTCGAGTCCCGAGAGGAGCACGAACGCCATCGTGTCGAGGGAGCGCGAGATGAACCAGGCGTCCGGCTCGGCGCGCAGGACCGTCACGCTCTCTCGCGCGTCGCGGGCCGCGGAGGTGACGTCGCCGACCGCGAGCGAGTTCATCGCCATGCCTTCGAGCGCCAGCGAGAGGAACCAGTGCTCACCGAGTTCGCGGAGCCGCGGCACCGAGGCCATGTAATCGGCCTGTGCCTTTTGGTGGTCGCCCACCACGAAGTGCGCGAGCGCGCGACGCATCGTCATGACGGCGAGCAGCCACGCGTCACCCGAGCGCGACGCGGCGGAGACCGAGGCGTTCATCGAGCTGATCGCCGCGGCGGCCTCGCCGCGCATCGCATGCGCGAGCCCCATGAGCTGTAGCCCAAGACTGCGGCCGCGCGCGACCGTGAGTCGTTGCGCGGCGGTCAGGTTGCCGATGGCCTGCACGGCATCCCACAGCGCCATCTCCCTCGTACCCATCCGCAGCATCGTCTCGGTGTCGCCGCCGAAGTAGGCGAGTCCCTCGATCGGATAGAACAGCCGGCCGATCGCGATCAGTTCATCGAGAGTGCGCTCGGCCTCGGGGACGCCTTGGGCATCGACGGCCGCGAGCGTGGTCGTGGCGATGCTCCGTGCCTCTTCCCAAGGCACCCCCGAGATCCAGAACCACCCCAGTGGGCCGGTGATCCTTGCCGCCAGCAGCGGCGAGCCCGAGGGCCCCGTCGCCCAGGTGAGTGCGGCGCGGATCTCGTCGATCGACTGGCGAAGCCGTTCGACGGTGCGTCCACGCGCAGGGCTGAAGAGGTCCGACTCAGCGCGCTCGGCGACGTGCGCGACCCAACGGGCGTGGCGCTCGCGAAGGCCTTCCTCATCCGTCGACTCGCGCAGGCGCGCGCGCCCGAACTGCCGCACCGTCTCGAGCAGCCGGTAGCGCGCCTCGCCATCCTCCTCGCGCACCTCGAGCAGGGAATGCTCCACGAGGCGGCCGAGCGCCGGGATGAGGCTCGCGCGCGAGCCCGGCGACCGGCAGACCTCCTCCATCGCCTCGAGCGTGAACGAGCCGCGAAAGACCGAGAGATTGCGGAGCAGCGTGCGCGCATCCTCGTCGAGGAGCGAGTGACTCCAATCGAGCACCGCGTGCAGTGTGCGGTGCCGCGGGATCGCGGTGCGCTTGCCCCGGGAGAGCAGCGTGAGGGCATCGTCGAGTCGGGCGGCGAGCGCCTCGACGCCAAGGACCGGCACGACGGCGGCGGCGAGTTCGAGCGCAAGCGGCAGGCCGTCCAGCCGTTCACAGATCTCGGCCACCGCCGGGGCGTTCGCGTCGGTGAGGGCGAACGTCGGCGTCACCGCGCGGGCGCGCTCCACGAAGAGTTGCACCGACTCGAACGCCACCAAGTCGGCGGCCACGGGTTTCTTCTCCCGTTCGCGCGCGGAGGGCCGTGGTAGCGCACTGATGGGCCATGCGACCTCGCCTTCGACGGACAGCGCCTCGCGGCTCGTGCAGAGGATCGTCACGCCGGGGGCGGCGCGCAGCAGTGCATCCGCAAGGAGCGCCGATTCGGCGAGCAGGTGCTCGCAGTTGTCGAGCACGAGCATCAAGCGCTGCGCATGCAGGGCCTCGGCGAGCGCGTCGAGGAGCTGGCGACCCGCCGATGGAGTCACCGCCAGAACGCTCGCCACCGCCGCGGCGACATCGGCCCCGAGTCGCACGGAGGCCAGCTCTACCCACCAGACACCACCGGGGTAGTCGGCTTCGGCTGCGGATGATCCGGCGAGAGCGGCCGCGACTTCGCGCACCAGCCGAGTCTTCCCGGCGCCTCCCGGCCCGACGATCGTCATCAGGCGATGCGTGCCGACCGCCTCGCGCAGCGCACGCAGCTCGCTCGCGCGACCTATGAACGAGGAGAGCGTGGCCGGTACGTTCGTCCTGTTGGCGGCGGGCATCGAGTCGCGGAATCTACGGGCTCCCGATCCGCGCCGCACCCTTGCCCCCCGTGGCGCCGATACGCCGGCCGCGGCCGAGAAAGCGGTGGATTAAGCGGCCAGGGGTAGACTCGGGTCATGCATCCAGCCGCGCGAGTACTCCACGAGGAAGTCGCCAAGGGCCGCACCCCCGGCCTGCAGTACCTCCACTTCGGCGCTGACTCCATCATGTTCCGCTACATGGACGGCGTCGCCGATGTCGCGCGGCGCAGGCGCGTGGAGCGCACCACGACGTTCAACGGCCTGTCCGTGACGAAGACGGTGACCGCCACGGCGATCCTGCAACTCGTCGAGAGCGGCGCCCTGGAACTCGACCGGCCGGCCGCGGAGTGCCTGCCGGCGTTCCCGTACCCAGACGACATCACGATCCGCCAGCTGCTCACGCACGCCGCCGGCGTCCCCAACCCGATCCCGCTGCGCTGGACGCACGGTGAAGCCGAGCACGCCAGCTTCGATCGCGATGCTTTCTTCGCGCGCGAGTTCGCGAAGCATGGCAGGGTCAAGTCCGCACCGAACGAACGATTCGCGTACAGCAACCTTGGGTTTCAGCTGCTCGGCCAGGTGATCGAGTCCGTGAGCGGGATGCCGTTCGAGCGCTACGTGAGCGAGAGCATCCTCGAGCGGGTCGGACTGTCCGGTGACGAACTCGGGTTCACCCTCGACACCGCACTGCACGCGAGGGGCTATCACCGGCGCCGGAGCCTCAGCTATCCGCTCCTCGGCTTGTTCATGGACAGGGCGAAGGCGTTCGAGGGCAGGGAAGGTGCGTGGCAGGCCTTCCGTCCGTACTACATGAATGGCCCGGCGTATGGTGGTCTCATCGGCACCGCCGACGGCTTCGCGCGATATGTGCAGACGCTGCTTGACCCCGCGAATGCGCTCCTCTCGCCGGTCATGATGTCTGCGCTCTTCACGGAGAACATCCTCCGCTGCGGCGCGGCCTCGGGCGTATGCCTCTCGTGGTTCACCGGGGTGCTGGATGGCGAGCCGTACTTCGATCACGCGGGAGGGGGGGGAGGGTACTACGCAGAGCTGCGGATCTATCCTCGGCTCCGCCGTGGAAGCGTGCTGCTCTTCAATCGCACCGGTGTGAGGAACGTGCACTTCCTCGATCGGGTGGACGGGCATCTCATTTGAACGATGCCGGCCTCCATGATATCATCACGGATGCCAACCATCGTCGAGAGATTCGCCCGGCTTGGAACCGACCACGCGCCGGGGCAGGAAGTGCGCCAGGCGCATTCGGCTGAGGATGCAGACCTGCGCGGCGGGACGATCGCCGGGACGCCGGTCGACTTCTCGCACGGCGACGTGAACGCCACGGCCTTCGCACCGACCCCCGGCGCATTCGAGGAGTTCGTCGCGGGCGTACATCGCGGTGGCTCGCAGGCCTACACCGAATATCGCGGCGATGCCGCGTTGCGAACGCTCCTGGCGGACCGGCTCGCCCGGTTCACCGGCGCGCCCCTGTCGGGCGCCGATGAGCTGATCATCACGCCCGGGACGCAGGGGGCGCTGTTCCTCGCGCTTGGCGCGACCGTGAACGCCGGCGATCGCGTCGCGATCGTGCGTCCGGACTACTTCGCGAACCGCAAGCTCGTCGAGTTCCTGGGCGGCGTGATCGTGCCGGTCGAGATGGACTATCTCTCCCGTGACGCCGGGGCGGGGCTCGACCTGGGGCAACTCGAGGCCGCGTTCAAGTCCGGGGTGAAGACGTTTCTCTTCTCGAACCCGAACAATCCCGCCGGCGTCGTCTACGCACCGGACGAGATCGCGCGCATCGCCACGCTGGCGTCGACGCATGGCGTGACGGTGATCGTCGACCAGTTGTACTCTCGCCTTCTGTACGCAGGCAGCACGTACACGCACCTGCGCGCGGCCGGCATCGATGCCGGCCAGGTCGTGACGATCATGGGTCCCTCGAAGACCGAGTCGTTGAGCGGCTATCGCCTGGGCGCGGCCTTCGGCGCGCCGCACATCATCGATCGCATGGAGAAGCTGCAGGCGATCGTGTCCCTGCGCGCGCCGGGATACTCGCAGGCGGTGCTGCGCACCTGGTTCGCCGAGCCGGATGGCTGGCTCGAGGGGCGCATCGCGGCACATCAAGCGCTGCGTGACGACCTGCTCGCCGTGTTCAATGCGATTCCCGGCATGCGCGTGCGTCCGCCGCAGGCCGGTAGCTATCTCTTCCCCCGGCTGCCGCGGCTCGGCGTTTCGCTGCACCAGTTCGTCAGAGCGCTACGGGTGCAGGCCGGTGTGGTCGTCACCCCCGGCACCGAGTTCAGCCCCGACCGCACCGACAGCATCCGGCTCAACTTCTCGCAGGAACATCAAGCGGCGGTACACGCCGCTCGTCGCATCGCGGAGATGGTCGAGCGGTATCGGTAGGACGGCGGGAAGGACGGAGTTGCTTGGGCGAAGACCGCGTGCAGCAACTGGTGCGCGGTCGCTCCATTGTGGCGCCTCACGGGAATCGGCATGCTAGGGTAGCCAACCGGAGGTGACAATGGCCGACAAGTTCGCCGTGAAAGTGCTCGTGTTCAGCGCCTCGCTGCGCGAGAACTCGCTCAATGACCGCCTCGCGACATTGGCGGCTCGCACCGTCGAGTCGCATGGCGCCACGGTCGATCGCGCCACGATGGCCGATTTCGATTGCCTCTCGTACGACGGCGACGAGGAGCGCGACGGGCGGATGCCGGAGGGCGCGACCCGGCTCAAGGACCGACTCCTCGGGAGCGACAGCTTCATCATCTCGTCGCCCGAGTACAACGCGTCGATGCCCGGGGTGCTCAAGAACGTCATTGACTGGACGTCCCGGTTCAAGCCGCAACCGTTCACGCGGCGCTACGGCATGCTCATGTCAGCCTCGCCGTCCATGGCCGGGGGCAATCGCGGGCTGTGGTCGCTGCGCATCCCGCTCGAGCATCTGGGGGCGCGCGTGTATCCCGACATGTTCTCGTTGGCGGAGGCGCACAAGGCGTTCGGCGCCGAGGGCGGCATCGCGGATTCCATGCTGCAGAAGCGGTTCGACGAGAACATCGCCTGCTGGCTGCAGTCGGTGGAGGCGGCGAAGCACTACCCGATGATGAAGACGCAGTGGGTGGAGTTTCTGGGTGAGCGGACGAGTGCGGAGACGGATCGGGTGGAGCAATCCGAGGTACACGCGGCCTGAGATCGATGCTGCGACACGCGCGCTTTGCATCTGCGCGCTGGCGACTGCTGCCAGGCCCCACGGCCCATCATCGACGGAGGTTGAAGATGTAGGGCTGAAG
>DATLLD010000158.1:0-24169 GCA_035538035.1 Gemmatimonadaceae bacterium
GGAACTCCTGCGCGAGGCCAACACCACCGGCAGCAAGGCGAACGACGCAGTGATGCTGCAGGACGTGGTCGCGGTGAAGGAAGAGCTCGAGCGGATCCGCGAGCAGGTGGAGAACCTCGAGTGAATCCTGTGCATTCGGGAACGGTGCACCCGTTCCCGATCGTCCTCTCGGCGCCTTCGGGCGGCGGCAAGACGACGATCGCGCGGCGGTTGTTGGCGCAGCGAAAGGACGTCGGCTACTCGGTCTCGTGCACGACGCGCAAGCCGCGGCCCGGTGAGGCGGACGGAATCGACTACCACTTCCTGACGCCGCAGGAGTTCGAGGCCAAGGTTGGACGCGGGGAGTTCGCCGAGTGGGCGGAGGTGCATGGCAACCTCTACGGCACGCTCCGCGCCGAGGTCGAGGCGCTGATGAGGGCAGGGAAGCACGTCATGCTGGACATCGACGTGCAGGGCGCGCGGCAGCTGACGGCGGCGTTCCCCGATGCGGTCACGATCTTCGTGATCCCGCCCTCGGTGGAGGTGCTGGTGTCACGGCTGCAGGGGCGAAAGTCCGAGAGCAAGGAGGCGATGCTCCTGCGGCTTCGGAACGCCCGGGTCGAACTGATGGAGGCGGAGCGGTACCAGTACGTGGTCGAGAACGACTCGCTCGAGCATTCGATCGCCCGGGTGAGCGGGATCATCGACCAGGAGGCCCTGCGGCGGGACCGGCTTCCGGCGCTGGGTGAACAGGTGGAGGCGCTGGTCCGGCACCTCCTGTTGGACCTGGAGAAGCAGATTCAGGTGCCGATGCGTTAGCTTTCGGCCAAGCCACGAAAAGCAAAAATCGATCCCCGGAAGGGGAGGAGCAACACCATGCAGGTCTTCACGCCGTCCGAAGTCACGAAGCACGCCACGAACAAGTACCTCTCGGTGCTGGTCGCAGCGAAGTATGCCCGCGTGCTGAACGAGTTCCCGCGCGACCATTCGAAGTCGGGCGAGAAGAAGCTGACGACGCGCGCGCTCGAGGACCTCTCTGTCGGGGACATCGAGTACCGCGTGGTGCCTCGCCGCCGCGTCAAGGGCGACTCGGCGTAAGCGCCGCGCGCCGCCGAGAGAACGCCGCGAGCGGACGCACCCCATGCGACCCTTCGACGGCCGGCGCATCCTCCTCGGCGTCACGGGGGGGATCGCCAGCTACAAGTCCGCCTGGCTCGCGCGGCTGCTCACGCAGGCCGGCGCCGAGGTGGACGTCGTGCTCACGCGGTCGGCGCGCGAGTTCATCGGCGCGATCACGTTCGAGGCGCTGACCGGCCGGCCCGTGCACAGCGTGCTCATCGGCGACGGGCACGCGCTCGACCACATCAAGCTGGCGAAGTCCGCGGAACTGATGGTGATAGCGCCGGCGACGGCGGATTTCATTGCCCGCGCTGCGCATGGCCATGCGGATGAGCTGCTCTCCGCATGCCTGCTCGCGACCGAGGCGCCCGTGCTGGTGGTGCCCGCGATGAACGACAGGATGTGGGCGAACGCACAGGTGCGCTCGAACGTGGCGATGCTGCGGCAGCAGGGTCGGGAGATCCTCGAGCCTGGCGTCGGCCCGCTGGCGTCACCCGACGAAGGTGCCGGCCAGGGACGCATGCAGGAACCCGAGACGATCGTCGCCTACGCCGGCCGCATTCTGGAGACGCGCGGCAAGCTGCACGGTCGCCGCGTCGTGGTGACGGCCGGCCCGACGCGTGAGGCGCTCGACCCCGTGCGGTTCCTCTCCAACCACTCGACAGGCAAGATGGGCGCGGCACTCGCTGCCGCGGCGTGGCGCCGTGGCGCGGACGTGTTGGTGGTGCACGGCCCCATGAGTGCGCCGCTGCCGGTCGGCGTCGCCGAGCAGGCGGTCGAGTCGACGGCGGAGATGGCGGAAGCGGTGCGCGCCGCGGTCCCGACCGCGGACGTGCTCGTGATGGCCGCCGCGCCGGCCGACTTCCGGCCGGCCAATGTCGCGACGTCCAAGATCAAGAAGGTCGCCGCGGGCAAGCCGGCGTCCGTGGAGTTGGATGAGACGCCCGACATCCTCAAGTCCACGCGCGACGCGCGGCGGCCGGGCATGATCGCGGTGGGTTTTGCGCTCGAGACGGACGACCTGCTCGACAATGCCAAAGGCAAGCTCGCCGCCAAGGGACTCGACCTGATCGTGGCGAACAGCGCGCGCGAGCCCGGCGCCGGATTCGGCTACGACACCAATCGCGTCACAATCATCGGCAGCGCGACCGGCGCCGTCGAAGCGTTGCCCTTGCTTCCCAAGTCGGAGGTCGCGGACGCGATCCTCGACCGCGTGGAGGCGCTGCTGTGAGCGATGCGCGCGAACGACTGCGCCAGTACCTCGAGCAGCGCCGCGAACTGGGAGAGTCGGAGTACGTCCTCGATTCGCTGAGTGTCGAGGACGCGCTCAAGGTGCTGATGACGGGTGCAAAGCCGCCTTCCGCGCCGGCGCCGTCGGACCGGCCGATCCCGCGCGCACCCGAGTCCGCCATGCGTCGCGTGGCAGAGGAAGCGGCCAAGAGCGGCGACTGGCGCGACGCCCTGCGAGCCGTCGATCCGACGGCAGGGCCAGGCGCCGGCTCGGCGAAGTCGTCGGCTGCCCCGGCACCTGCCAAGCCGAAGGGCCCGTCGATCATCCCGCCGCCCGGTGCGCCCGACGTGCCACCCGCGACCGGAGAGCCGATCGTGATCGACGGCGGCGGCTCCGCGCTCGAGCACCTGGCGACGATCGCCGACGTCGCGCACACCATCGCCGCTTGCAAGGCGTGCGAGTTGTTCGCGACCGCGCTCAATCCCGTGCCGGGCGAGGGCGACCCGAACGCCAAGTTCGTCGTGGTCGGCGAGGCGCCGGGCGCAACGGAGGACGAACTCGGCCGGCCGTTCGTCGGAAAGTCTGGGGACCTGCTCAACAAGATCCTCGAGGCGATCGGCTTCACGCGAGAGAAAGTGTTCATCCTCAACGTGTTGAAGCACCGCCCGCCCGCCAACCGCAACCCCACGGCCGGCGAGATCCTCGCCTGCCGCCCGTACCTGCTGCGGCAGCTGGAGATCCTCAAGCCGCACGTGATACTCGCGCTCGGGACGTTCGCGGCGCAGACTTTGTTGGAGACCGACACGCCGATCGGGCGCCTGCGTGGGATCGAACACACCTACCACGGCATCCCGCTGGTCGCGACCTATCATCCCGCAGCGTTGCTGCGGAATCCAAACTGGAAACGTCCTGCCTGGGAAGATGTCCAGCTCGCCCGTCGAATTTTCGATCGCGCCTAAGGGCGCCCAAGACGTCTATCGCGACCGCCGGCCACCTTGGTCGGAGGACGCGGAGCGTGCCGTGCTCGCCGCGATGATCATGACCGTGGACGCCATCGTCACGGCCAGCGAGCTCGTGACGGAGGACATGTTCTATCGCGAGGGGCACCGTCGCCTCTTCAAGGCGATGATGTCCGTGCATGCGTCGGGTGCGGTGCTCGACCCGCTGACGCTGGCCAACGAGCTGGAGCAGCGCGGCGACCTCGCGGGCGCCGGCGGCAAGGAGTACATCGGCGGCCTGCTCGACGAGATCCCGACGGCGGCGAACGTCGAGCATCACTGCAAGATCGTGCGCGAGAAGGCGCTCCGCCGCCGGCTGATCGAGACGGCGACGTCGCTGGTGCGCGAAGGCCACGAGAGCCCGGCCGACACGGCCGAGCTGCTCGACATGGCCGAGAGCAAGATCCTCGAGCTCAACGACAGCAAGGGCTCCGAGGGCTTCGTCAAGATCAAGTCGCTGCTCTGGTCGGCGATGGAACGCATCGAGGCGCTGCGCACGGCGGGCGGCAACCTCACCGGCGTGCCGTCGGGCTTCGCGGACCTCGACAAGATGACGCTCGGCTTCCAGCCGGCGGACCTGGTGATCGTCGCGGCGCGTCCGTCCATGGGCAAGACGGCGTTCGTGCTGAACATCGCGCAATACGCCGCCATCGAAGGCAACGTTCCGACGGCGATCTTCTCCCTCGAAATGAGTACTGAGTCACTCCTGCTCAGAATGCTCGCCTCGGAGGGATATGTGGATGCCCAGCGGTTGCGCAGCGGCGCGCTCACGGCCCAGGACGCGTCGAACCTCGCCAAGGCGGCCGCGCTGCTCGGCCAGGCGCCCATCTGGATCGACGACTCGGCCGGCCTGACCGTGCTCGAGCTGCGGTCGCGCGCGCGCCGGCTCAAGAGCCAGGCCGACATCAAGCTGCTGATCGTCGACTACCTGCAGCTGATCAACGGTCCCGCGAACTCCGAGAGCCGCCAGCAGGAAGTGTCGCAGATCTCGCGGTCGCTCAAGGCGCTCGCCAAGGAACTGAACATACCGGTGCTCGCGCTCTCGCAGCTCTCGCGAGCGTCGGAGCAGCGCGGTGGCGAGAACCGCAAGCCGCAGCTCTCGGACCTGCGAGACTCGGGCGCCATCGAGCAGGACGCGGACGTCGTGCTCTTCATCTATCGCCCCGAGATGAACGAACGCCCATACGACGAATCGGGCAACGCGCGCATGGTGCCCGGCACCGCGGACGTGCCGCTCGACGGATATGCGGAGGTCATCATCGGCAAGCAGCGCAACGGGCCGACGGGCTTCGTGAAGATGCACTTCCGCAAGAGCCACACGCGATTCGAGAACTGGACCGGCCGCGAGCCGGGTTGAGGGACCAGCCATGGCCGTGAGGGCGAAGTCCGTCTACCGCTGCACCGAGTGCGGCGGCGAGTCCCTGCGCTGGGCGGGGCAGTGCCCCACCTGCCACGAGTGGAACACGCTCGTCGAGGAGATGGTCGCGACAAAGGTGGCGGCGGCCAAGGGCGCTGGCGCGGCGCGGCGGAAGGCGGGCGCCACCGCCTTCGGCGACGGCGGCTCGGTGCAGCCCACGCCACGCCTCCGCGACGTCGAAGGCTCCGAGACGCATCGCCTCACCACCGGCATCGTCGAGTTTGACTTCGTGCTCGGCGGTGGCGTCGTGCCGGGCGCGATGGTGCTCGTCGGCGGCGAACCGGGCATCGGCAAGTCCACGATCCTGCTGCAGGTGGCCGCGCGGCTCGAGGCCGCGGGGCACCCGGCCCTCTACGTGAGCGGCGAGGAATCCCCGCTGCAGGTCAAGCTCCGCGCCGACCGGCTGGATGGAGCCGCCGGCGCCGTCTCGCTCCTCGGCGAGACCAACCTGGAGACGATCCTGGCGACGGCGGCGAGTACCCAGCCGGCGGTCATGATCGTGGACTCCATCCAGACCGTCTTCACGGGCGATCTCGAAGGCGCGCCGGGCAACGTGGGGCAGGTGCGCGAGTGCGCCGCGCGGCTGATGCGCTTCGCCAAGGAAACGGGCACGGCGGTGTTCGTCGTTGGTCACGTGACCAAGGGGGGCGGCATCGCCGGACCAAAGACACTCGAGCACATCGTGGACACGGTGCTCTACTTCGAGGGCGAGGGCACGGCCGACCACCGCGTGCTGCGCGCAACGAAGAACCGCTTCGGTTCCGTCGACGAGATCGGCGTGTTCCGCATGACGGTCAAGGGACTCGAGGCGGTGGAGAACCCGAGCGCGCTCTTCCTCGGCGAGCGCGGCGATGCCAAGGCGTCTGGCAGCGCGGTCACATGCCTGCTGGAGGGCACGCGGCCGATGCTCCTCGAGGTGCAGGGACTCGCGGCCAAGGCCGGGTTCGGCACGCCGCAGCGCGTCAGCACGGGCTACGACGGCCGCCGCCTCGCGCTGCTGCTGGCCGTGCTGGACAAGCGCGCCGGCCTTTCGTTCGCGCAGCTCGACGTGTTCCTCAACGTCGTCGGCGGTGTACGCATGCAGGAGCCGGCCGGCGACCTCGCCGTCGCCGCCGCGCTGGCGAGCAGCGTCTACGACAAGCCGCTCCCGCCCGACGCGGTGTTCATCGGCGAGGTGGGCCTCGGCGGTGAGATCCGTGCCGTGAGCCAGGCCGAGCGGCGAGTCCACGAGGCGGGGAAGATGGGAATGACGACTGCATACGTGTCCGAGCGCAGCGTGCCGCGGACCGCGCCCAAGAACCTGAAGGTGCGCGGCGTCGCGGACCTGGGCGCGCTCTTCAGGGAGCTGTTCAGGTGAGTGCCATCCCCGCGAGCTCTGTCCCCGTCGAGGCGACCGACGCGTCCGTCACGCGCGACGTCGGCGTGGTCATCGTCGCCGGTGGCACCGGTTCGCGCGTCGGCACCGGCGAACTCAAGCAGCTCCGCTGGGTGGCCGGCAAGCCGATGCTCCTGCACTCGCTGCAGCTCTTCCAGTCGCGTCCCGACGTCGCGATGGTCGTCTGCGTGCTGCCGCGCCAGTACGCGGGCGATCCGCCGCCCTGGCTCTTCCAGTGCGACGTCGACCGCATGCTGATCTCGGTCGGCGGCAAGTCGCGCGCCGAGTCGGTGGCGAACGGGCTCGAGGACCTGCCGTCAGTGTGCGAGTACGTGCTGATCCACGACGCCGCGCGCCCGCTGGTGTCGTACGAGATGATCGGCCGCGTCACGCAGGAGGCGCGCAAGGGACACGGCGCCATCGCCGCGCTGGAGGTGGTGGACACGCTCAAGCGCGTCGACGCCGCCGGCCGGATCACCGAGACGGTGCCGCGCGCGGGACTCTGGCGCGCCCAGACGCCGCAGGGGTTCCCGCGCGAGCTGATCGAGCGCGCGCATCGCCGGGCGCGCGACGAAGGCGTGCACCGCGAGGCGACCGACGACGCGGCGCTCTGTGAGCGGCTCGGCATCCCGGTGCATGTCGTGCGCGGCAGCGAGCGCGCGATCAAGATCACCGAAGAGGGTGACTTTGCGCGCGCCGAAGCACTCCAGCCGCTGCCGGACTAGCCGCGATGAACGAGGCCCGCGGCGTGCCGTTCTGGTCGG
Organism: Gemmatimonadaceae bacterium; assembly: GCA_035538035.1. Taxonomy (GTDB): domain Bacteria; phylum Gemmatimonadota; class Gemmatimonadetes; order Gemmatimonadales; family Gemmatimonadaceae; genus Pseudogemmatithrix. The sequence continues at coordinate 6,884 of DATLLD010000158.1, forward strand.
CGGAGGAGGTCGACGCCGCGCTCGACCGCACGGTCGCGCACCTGCTCGAAGGCAAGGTGCTCGCGTACCCCACGGAGACGGTCTACGGGTTCGGCACGATGATCGACAACGAAGCCGTCGAGCGCCTCGTCGAGATGAAGCGGCGACCGCCGGCCAAGCCGTTCCTGCTCCTGATCAGCGACACGCCGATGCTCGCGCGACTCGGGCTGCACCTCACGCACTCGGCCTCGATGCTGGCGGCGCGGCACTGGCCGGGCCCGCTCACACTCGTGCTGCCCGGCGGCGAGCGGCGCGTGCCGGACCGCCTGCGCGGCCCCGAGGGCGGCATCGCGGTGCGGTGGACGCCGCACGTCGGGCTCCAGCGCCTCATCGCGGCAGTCGGCGACCCCATCACCAGCACCTCCGCCAACCTGCCGGGGGTTCCCGCCGCCACGTCCTCCGGCGAGATTCTCGAGCAGTGGGGGAGCGAGATCCAGAGCGGGGACCTCCTCCTCCTCGATGGTGGCCGGCTAGCGCCCTCACCCGCGTCCACCGTCGTCGATTGCATCGGGCGCCGCCCGCGCGTCATACGGCCAGGGGCGATCAGTTCTGCGCTCCTGCGCGAGAGCGTACCGGATCTCATCGGGGACCAGTGACCTCCACAGGGATGTCGTGAGCATGCGCGTGCTGTTCGTCTGCACCGGGAACACTTGCCGCAGTCCGATGGCGGAGTCGATCGCCACGCGGATGGCGGCCGAGCGCGCGCTGGGCGACGTCACGTTCTCGAGCGCCGGCACGAGCGCATGGGATGGCGCCCCCGCGTCCGACGGCGCCCTCCTGGTGGCGATGGAGCGCGGGCTCGACCTCAGCCAGCATCGCGCGCGGATGCTCTCGCGCGAACTCGTCGCCGAGTCCGACCTGATCCTCGTCATGAGCCCGCACCATCGTGACCGGGCGCTGGTGCTGGGCGGCGATGGCAAGGCGCACCTGCTCACCGACTACACGAGCCGCGGCAACGAGGGGCGCGCCGTGATGGATCCGTTCGGCGGAGACCTCGACACCTACCGTCTCACCTTCGACGAGTTGAGCCGCGAGATCGCGCGCGCGTTCGAGCGCATCCTCGCCGAGCGCGGCGCCGGCGGCGCATGACCGAGCCACAGCTGCCCGGCCGCCTGGTGCTGATCGGACACCCGGTGGCCCATTCGCTCTCGCCCTGTTTCCAGAACGCGGCGCTCATCGCGGCGGGCATCCCGCTCACGTACGAGGCGCTCGATGTCGCGCCGGCCGACCTCGCGTCAATGGCGGGACTGCTCGCCGATGCGCACGCGGCCGGCAACGTCACGGTGCCGCACAAGGAGGCCGCGTTCGCCTGGTGCCGCCGGCGCACGCCGCTCGCCGAGCGCGTTGGTGCGGTGAACACCTTCTGGACCGAGGACGGCAGCCTCGTCGGCGACAACACCGACGTGGGCGGCTTCGACTTCGCGGTGGAACGCCTGCTCGGGCGCCGGCCGTCGCAGCTCACCGTCGCGCTTCTTGGCGCGGGCGGTGCCGCCGCCGCCGTCTGCGCCGCCGTGGAGCGGTGGAATGGCAGCAGCGTGCGCATCTACGCGCGCACGCGTGAGCGCGCGGAACAGCTGGCGGCGCGATTTGCCGACACCTGCACCGTCGTCGCAGGCGAAGTCGAGGCCATCACCGGCGCGGACCTGATCGTGAACGCCACGCCACTCGGGCTGGATGGCGCGCTGATGCCGGTCTCGCCGGGCTCCATCCCTTCGGGCGCCGCGGTGCTCGACCTCACATACCGTCGCGGCCGCACGCCATGGGTGAAGGCCTGTCGCCATCGCGGCCTCCGTGCCGACGACGGCTTGCCGATGTTGGTGGAGCAGGGCGCGCTTGCGTTCGAGCGGTGGTTCGGCGTGGAGCCCGACCGCGAGGCGATGTGGCGCGCCGTGAGGGACTGACCGAGGCACCGCGTTCCCCTTGGCGTCGCGCCGCGCAGGCGCTGACGCAGCTGGTGCTGCCGCGCGTCTGCGCGGCGTGCGAGGAGGCGCTCGACGACAGCGACACGGGGATCATCTGCGGGCGTTGCTGGGCGCGCGTGCCGATGCTGCGCTCTCCGCGCTGCGACCGCTGCGGACATCCGCGCCGCGCGCGCGGCGAGTGCGCCGGCTGCGCGTTGCTGCCGCCCTACGTGCGCGCGGCACGATCGTACTGCTGGGTGCCGGACGATGTGAGCAGCGCCATCCTCTCCGCGCTCAAGTACGATGGCTGGCCCGCGGCGGCCGGGGAGATCGGGCTGCGACTCGCGCGACTCGAGTGGCCGCCGGACGTGGTGCTCGAGCGTGCCGCGCTGCTGCCGGTGCCGCTCGCCGCTGTCAAGCAACGCGCGCGCGGGTTCAACCAGGCCGAGCGACTCGCCGCGGCGGTCGCCGAGCATTGGCGCGTGCCGGTGTGGGCCGACGCGCTGCGTCGTACGCGCGCCACGCCATCGCAGACGCGATTGACTCCCGGGGAGAGGTTGGCGAACGTTCACGGTGCATTCAGCTTGGGACTTGAATCGCATCGGCTGCAGGGCCAGCACGTGGTCCTCGTGGACGATGTCCTCACCACCGGCGCGACCCTCAATGCCTGCGCGAGCGTCCTGTTCGCGGCCGGCGCGCGCACGATGAGCTACCTGACCTTCGGACGGGCCCGCACCAGCGCGGACCGCTGAAGCAACAAAACTCTCGCGGAGTCATATCACGATGGCCGGAAACATTCGCGTCGGAATCAACGGCTTCGGCCGTATCGGTCGGCAGGTCGTTCGCGCTGCCAAGGAGCGCGGCTCCAAGCTCGACATCGTTGCCGTCAACGACCTGACGGACACGAAGACCCTGGCGCATCTGTTCAAGTACGACTCCGTGCATGGCCGCTACGACGGCGAAGTCACGTTCGACGCCGACTCGATCACCATCGACGGCGACAAGATCAAGGTCCTGAAGGAGAAGGACCCGGCGCTGCTGCCTTGGAAGGACCTCGGCGTCGACATCGTGCTCGAGAGCACCGGCCGCTTCACCAAGGCCGACGACGCGCGCAAGCATGTCGCCGGCGGTGCGAAGAAGGTCGTGATCTCGGCCCCCGCCTCCGGCGAGGACATCACCGTCGTGCTCGGCGTGAACGCCGACAAGTACGACCCGGCCAAGCACGTGCTGATCTCCAACGCGTCCTGCACGACCAACTGCCTCGCGCCGATGGTGAAGGTGATTCGCGACGCGTTCGGATTCCGCCACGGCACGATGGTCACGATCCACGCGTACACCAACGACCAGAGCATCCTCGACCTGCCGCACAAGGACCTGCGCCGCGCCCGCGCCGCCGCGGTGTCGATGATCCCGACGACGACCGGCGCCGCCAAGGCCACGGCGCTCGTGATCCCCGAGGTCAAGGGCAAGATCGACGGCATCGCCATCCGCGTGCCGGTGCCCGACGTCTCGCTCACCGAGCTCACCGTCGAGGTCGAGCGCGGCACGACGATCGCCGAGGTCAACGCGGCGTTCAAGAAGGCGTCCGAGACCAACCTCAAGGGCATCCTCGATTACACCGAGGAGGAACTCGTCTCGGTCGACTACATCCACAACGCGTTCTCGTGCACGCTCGACTCCAAGAGCACGAACGTGATCGACGGCACGATGGTGAAGGTCTCCGGCTGGTACGACAACGAGTGGGGCTATTCCTCGCGCTGCGTCGACCTGCTGGAACTCGTCGGCAAGAGCCTCTAGGCCGGCGCGCGAGCGACCGGACCAGAGAAAAGAACCATGAAGACGAGAAACATCAGTGACCTCGCACCCGCTGAGGTGCGAGGTCGTCGCGCGCTCGTGCGCGTCGATTTCAACGTCCCCCTCGGACCCGACGGACAGGTCTCCGACGACACGCGAATCCGCGCGGCGATCCCGACGATCCTCGTGCTGCGGAAGGAGGGCGCGCGCGTGGTGCTCTGCTCGCACCTCGGGCGCCCCAAGGGCAAGCCGGACGCCAAGTTCTCCCTCGCGCCCGTCGCGGTGCGGCTCGCTGAACTCCTCGGCAAGGACGTGCCGGTGCGCTTCGTGCCGCACGTCGTCGGTGCCGAGGCCGAGGCCGCCACGCACAAGCTCGCTGACGGCGACGTCTGCCTGCTCGAGAACACCCGCTTCGAGCCCGGCGAGGAGAAGAATGACCCCGCGCTGGCCGAGGCGTTCGCGCGGCTCGGCGACCTCTACGTGAACGATGCGTTCGGTGCGGCGCACCGCGCGCACGCGTCCACCGAGGGCGTGGCGCACCATCTGCGCCCCGCCGTCGCCGGTCTCCTGATGCAGAAGGAGCTCGAGTACCTGGGTGGCGCGCTCGAGAAGCCAAAGCGTCCGTTCATCGCCATCCTCGGCGGGTCCAAGATCTCCGGCAAGATCGACGTCATCGACGCGCTGCTGCCGAAGGTCGACGGCATCCTCATCGGCGGCGCGATGGCCTGCACCTTCTACGAGGCGATGGGCTTCGAGACGGGCGAGTCGCTGGTCGAGGACGACCGCGTCGAGATGGCCTCTGACTTGATCGAGCGCGCGGGTTTCCGGCTCACGCTGCCGCACGACGCCGTGGTCGCGCCCGCCATCGAAGAGGGCGGCGCGGCGCACGCCGTCAAGCGCGACGAGATTCCCGAGGACGAGATGATGCTCGACATCGGCCCTGACTCGGCCGCGTCATACGCGCGCGCCATCGCGTCGGCCAAGACGATCATCTGGAACGGCCCGATGGGCGTGTTCGAGACGCCGCCGTTCGACAAGGGCACGCTCGCCATCGCGCACGCGATGGCCGAGGCGACGAAGAAGGGTGCCACGACGATCGTCGGCGGCGGTGACTCGGCGGCGGCTGTCGAGGGCGCGGGACTCGCGTCGGCGATGAGCCACGTCTCCACCGGTGGCGGCGCATCGCTCGAGTTCCTCGAGGGCAAGGTGCTTCCCGGCGTCGCGGCGCTCGACCAGAAGGGGGCCGCGTGAAGATCTTCGCGGCCAACTGGAAGATGAACCAGGCACCGGCGGATGCCGCCGCCTTCATGCGCACTTTCATCGACCGTCACACGCGGCGCCAGGACCGGCGGGTGTTGTTCTTCCCGTCGGCGCTCTCCGTGCACGTGGTCGTGAACGCGGTGCAGGAGCGGCTCGACCTCGAGGTGGGAGTGCAGAACATCCACTGGGAGGACAAGGGCGCGTTCACCGGTGAGACGTCGGGCGCCCTGGCTCGCGCGGCGGGCGCGCGGCATGCGCTCGTGGGACATTCAGAGCGGCGTCACCTGTTCGGTGAGACGGACGACGAGACGGGGCTCAAGGTCGCCGCGGCCGTGCGCTCCGGCCTCACGCCGATGATCTGCGTGGGCGAGACGCTCGAGCAGCGCGAGGCGGGCGAGACGCTGGCGGTCGTGAAGCGCCAGCTCGCGGCGGCGGTCGCGCGCATCGAACCGTCCGTGGTCGCCACTTCGATGGTGGCTTATGAGCCCGTGTGGGCGATCGGCACGGGAAAGACGGCGACGCCCGAGGACGCCGCGGAGGTGCACGTGGCGCTGAGGGCTGAGCTCCGCGGGATCTGCGGCGAGCGCGGCGCGGCGGTGCCTATTCTCTATGGTGGCAGCGTCAACCGGACCAACGTGCAGGCGCTGCTGAGCGCCCCCGAGGTGGATGGAGTTCTCGTGGGCGGCGCGAGCCTGGATGCCGAGCAGTGGCTGGCGATCGTGCGGTCCAGCCCGACCGAGCAACTCTGAACGAGCCTTGACCGCGGGTACTAACTCCAGTATCCTCCTAGACTTACCTGCTATGGGCCAAAATGTATAGCTTCCTGCTCGTCTTACTCATCATCGACGCGATCGTCCTCGCCGCAGCCGTCCTCATGCAGGCCGGCAAGGGCGGCGGTCTCGCTGCGAGCTTCGGCGGTGCCTCGTCGTCCAACGATGCCTTCCTCGGCACCCGTCAGGCTGGCAACATCCTGACGAAGGCCAGCTGGTGGTGCGGCGGCATCTTCATCTTCCTCGCCTTCGTGCTGCAGATCATGTCGAGCCGCGGCAACGTGCCGACCTCGATCCTCGATCAGGCCGTGACGGCGCCCACGCAGAGGACCGCGCCCGCGCCCGGCCCGCAGTCGACCGTTCCGCTCGAGAACGCACCAGCCCCGACCACTCCTCCAAAGCAGCCGTGAACAAGAGCGCATCTGCGCCTTTCGCAGCACCGGGGTTCCTCCTCCTAGAGGACGGAACCCTTTTTCTTGGGCGCCTGCACGCCCCGCTCCCTGAGCCGGCCGTCGCCGAGGTCGTCTTCACGACCGGCATGAGCGGGTATCAGGAGACCTTCACCGACCCCTCGTTCCGCGGCCAGATCGTCGTCATGACGGCGCCGATGATCGGCAACTACGGCGTGAATTCCGAGGATCAGGAGTCCCACGGGCCGCAGATCGCCGGCGTGGTGGTCCGAGAGCTGTCGCAACCGTACTCGAACTGGCGCGCGGAGCAGGGGCTCGCACCGTGGCTCGCGGCGGCGAACATCCCCGTGATCTCGGAGATCGACACGCGGCGCCTCACGCGGCACCTGCGGACTGTCGGCGTGTTGCGCGGGCTCATCGGCAATGGCGTCGAACCCACTGCCGCCGACCGTGCCGCGCTCGCGGCGTGCCCCTCGATGTCCGGGCTCGACCTTGCGTCGCGCGTCACGACCGCAAAGTCGTACGAGTGGGGTGATGCGGCCGCGGGGTACCATGTGGTCGCATACGACTACGGGATCAAGCACAACATCCTGCGCATGTTCGAGGCGCGCGGCTGCCGGGTGACCGTCGTGCCGTCCACCACGACTGCCAAGGACGTGCTCGCGCTAAAGCCTGATGGCGTGTTCCTGTCGAACGGCCCCGGCGATCCGGAAGCCGTGACGTACGCGCTGGACGTCATCCGCGAGATCGCCGCCTCGGGCACTCCCGTGTTCGGCATCTGCCTCGGGCACCAACTCCTGGGACTCGCCTTCGGCGGCCACACGATCAAGCTTTCTTACGGCCATCGCGGGGGCAATCACCCGGTGAAGGACCTCGAGAGCGGCGACGTGCTGATCACCAGCCAGAACCACGGATTCGCTGTCGAGGGTACGGAGGACGGCATCCCAGGCGCCCCCGACCTCAGGGTGACCCACGTGAACCTCAACGACGGCACCGTCGAGGGGCTAAGGCACCGGACCCTGCCCGTGTTCGGGGTGCAGTACCACCCGGAAGCGGCCCCCGGACCGCACGATGCCGTGCCTCATTTTGACGAGTTCCTGGCAGCCCTCTCCGGTCGCGCAACCGCTTGACACACAACGGTTAACGTCCTAGACTGGACCCACTTAGGGCCTCCTCCGCGCCAACCCCACTCCGTATGTCGATGACCAAAGCCGATCTAGTGGAGCGTGTCACGGAGTCCATCGCCCAGACCTCGGGTCCGATGATCTCCAAGAAGGATTGTGCCCGCGTCGTGGACGCGTTCCTGGACGCGATCAAGGACGCGCTCAAGGCCCAGCACAATATCGAAGTTCGCGGTTTCGGCACCTTCAAGATCCGCAATCGCAAGACCCGCATGGCGCGCAACCCCCGCACCGGTGCGCCGGTCGAAGTCTCCGCGCGGCCGGTGCCGGTGTTCAAGCCTTCCAAGGAACTGCGCTCGCTGGTGGCCGACCTCGAGATAGAGGCCGAAGCGTAACGCCGGCCGGTGTTTACATGATTTTCAGAGGGCGCCGGGCTCCGCGATCGCGGACCGGCGCCCTTTTGTGTCGTTGGCCCTGTTATGATTGAATCGTGACACTCACCGTGCTCCTCTTCGCTTCGTGGGCCGACGCGCTGGGACCGTCGGTCCAGCTGGAACTGCCCGCCGGTGCCCGCGTGCGGGATCTCCTCGCGGCCCTTGTGGACCGCGCATCGGGAAAGGCGTTGCCCAAGCCCCTCGTCGCGGTGAACCAGCGTTACGCGCGGCCGGACGCCGAGCTCGCCTCGACCGACGAAGTCGCCATCATCCCGCCCGTGGCAGGAGGCTGACGGATGCGCGCCGCGATCGTGGACCACGTGCTCGATCCCACGGCCCTCCTGGCCGAGGTGGCGTCCACTGACGCCGGCGCGAGCACGCTCTTCGTGGGCACGGTGCGGCGGGTGAATGCCGGACGCGACGTCACGGGCATCGACTACTCGGCCTACAACGAGATGGCCGAGCGCGAGATGGGCGAGATAATGCGCGAGGCGGCCGAGCGGTTCGGCACGGAGCGCATCGCCGTCGAGCACCGCGTCGGCACGCTGGGGCTGGGCGAGGCCAGCATCGTGATCGCCGTGGCGCATGCGCGACGCGCCGGAGCCATGGACGCCCAGCGCTACCTGATCGAGGAGATCAAGAAGCGCGTGCCGGTCTGGAAGCGCGAGCACTACGCCGATGGCGCGCGCGAGTGGGTGGGGGCGGCCTCATGAAGGACCAGCACGGCCGGTCGATCGAGTACCTGCGGATCTCCGTCACGGACCGCTGCAACTTCCGCTGCGTCTACTGCATGCCGGAGGCCGGCCTCGACTGGCTGCCGAAGCAGGAGATCCTCACCTACGAGGAGATCACCGAGGTCGTGCGCCAGCTGGCGCCGCTCGGGCTCCGGCGGCTGCGGATCACCGGTGGCGAGCCGACCATTCGCCCGGACCTCGTCAAGCTCATCGCCATGCTGAAGGCGGTGCCGCTGATCGAGGACATCGCGCTCTCCACCAACGGCGTGAAGCTGCCGGCGATGGCGCGCGACCTCGCGGCCGCGGGGCTCGACCGCGTGAACATCTCGGCCGACTCGCTGCGTCCGGATCGCATCGCCGCCATCGCCCGGCGAAAGCTCGGCTTCGAGCCGGTGACGGCCGCTCGCGCTGCGATCGACGCGGGCCTGCTGCCGGTCAAGCTGAACGTGGTCGTCATGCGCGGCATCAATGACGACGAGGTGCTCGACTTCGCGCGGCTCACGATCGGCCTGCCGCTGCACGTGCGGTTCATCGAGCTGATGCCGGTCGGGGATATGGCGCACCTCACGCAGGATCACGTGGTGCCGAGCGACGAACTGCTCGCGCGCATCGGCGAGCTTGGCGCGCTGACGCCCAGCGAGGGGCCGGCGCGCGGCAATGGACCGGCCGCGTATCATCGGCTCTCGGGTGCCGTGGGCACCGTGGGCGTGATCACGCCGATGACGCACACCTACTGCGGCTCCTGCAACCGTGTGCGCCTCACCGCCGATGGCCGGCTCCGCACCTGCCTCTATGGCGACCACGAGGTGAACCTGCGCGATCCCCTGCGCCGCGCGGAACGTCTCGAACCGCTCTTCGTGCAGGCGCTCGCGGAGAAACCGCTCGAGCACAACTTGCTGCAGCTCAAGGTGGGTGGGCTGCGCGCACTCTCACAGGTCGGAGGCTGAGTGGTGGCCAAGCGCGCGACGGTCGGTGCCTTCCTTCTGCTGGTGGCCTGCGTGCCCCAGCCACCGGCGGCGGTGCTCGCGCCGCGGATCCTGCCGCTCGATGCGCCCGAGTGCTGCTTCACGCAGGGACTCGCCATCGCGAACAGTCATCGCGTGACCGCCATCACCACGCGCCGCTTCACGGCGAACGAGTACTGGGGCGCCATGGCGGCGCCTCTCGCGTCTCCGCGCTTCCGCACCGAGGAGATCGGCAAGTCGGTGCAAGGCAGGCCGCTCACGGCGATCCACGCCGGCTCGGGGCCGGTGACGGTGCTCGCGTGGAGCCAGATGCACGGTGACGAGTCGGCGGCGTCGATGGGACTGCTCGACCTCATGACCTGGCTGGCCGACACCACGAGTGACCCGCTGCGCGACCGGCTGCTCGGCAACATCACGCTCACGCTGGTGCCCGTGCTGAACCCGGACGGCGCCGAGCTCTTCCAGCGGCACAACGCGCTGGGCGTGGACATCAACCGCGACGCGAGACGGCTCGCGACGCCGGAGGCCCGCGCACTCAAGGGCCTCCACGACCGGCTCAAGCCGCAGTTCGGCTTCAACCTCCATGACCAGAACGCGCGCACGCTCGCTGGCTCAGGCGGCCGGCAGGCGGGCATCGCGCTGCTCGCGCCCGCGATCTCCGAGGACGGCCGCTACGACGAGGTCCGCTCTCGCGCCCGCCTCGTGGCCGCGCGCATGGCCGGCAAGCTGCAGCGCGAGATCCCGGGGCAGGTGGCCCGCTACGACGACACGTTCAACCCGCGCGCCTTCGGCGACCTGATCCAGACGTGGGGCACGAGCACGGTACTGATCGAGAGCGGCGCACTTGCCGGTGACCCGCAGAAGCAGAGGCTGCGCGCCCTCAACGTCGCCGCGCTCATCGATGCGCTCGACGCCATCGGCCAAGGTTCGTTCACCACCGCCGACCCGGCCGCGTACGACAGCCTGCCCCAGAACCGCGGCGTGGCGCTCGACGTCGTCGTGCGCGGGGCGCTGCTGGTGGGACTCGGGCCCGAGCCGTACCCGGTGGACCTCGGCCTCGTGTATGGCGACGCGGTCGCGCGTACGCAGCCGCGCATCAGCGAGGTCGGCGATCTCTCCGCCGCCGCGGCGCTCGACACCGTCGATGCCACCGGGCTGTTCATCCACCCGGCACCGGAGATGATCACGGTGCAGGATGGCCGGCGCTGGCTGCGCATCGGCAACCCGGCGGCGTTCACGCTGCGACGCACCGCCGACCCGAAGAGCGAGGTCGTGGAGACGCCGTAGATTCGCCACCTCGTCCACGCTAGCTTGGAAGAGTCGTTGTCGTTCATGTGAAGTACCGCGTACGTCCTCCCACCCGCAACCATCCGTCTAATGGTCAACAAGATCACGGTCGTCGGCGCCGGAAATGTCGGCGCGACCGCCGCGCAGCGCATCGCCGAGAAGGAACTCGCCCGCACCGTGGTCATGGTGGACGTCGCCGAGGGTGTCCCGCAGGGCAAGGGACTCGACCAGTGGCAGTCCGCGCCGATCGAGGGCTTCGACTCCCGCGTCATCGGCACCAACGGCTACGACGAGACGGAGATGTCGGACATCGTCGTGATCACGGCCGGCATCGCCCGCAAGCCGGGCATGAGCCGCGACGACCTGCTGAACACCAACGCGGGCATCGTGAAGTCGGTCGGCGAGAACGTCCGCCGCAGCTCGCCCAACGCCATCGTCATCGTCGTCTCGAACCCGCTCGACGTGATGTGCTGGGTGGCCAAGGAAGCGACCGGCTTCCCGAAGGAGCGCGTGATCGGCATGGCCGGCGTGCTCGACACCGGCCGCTACCGCGCCTTCCTCGCGACGGCGCTCGACGTCAGCGTCCGCGACATCCAGGCGATGGTGCTCGGCGGCCACGGCGACACGATGGTGCCGCTCATCTCGTACACGACCGTCAGCGGCATCCCGATCACGCAGCTCATGGACAAGGCGACGCTCGACGCCATCGTCGACCGCACGCGCAACGGCGGCGCCGAGATCGTGAAGTTCCTCAAGACCGGCTCCGCGTACTACGCGCCGTCCTCCGGCGCCGTCCAGATGGTCGAGGCGATCGTCAAGGACCAGAAGCGCATCCTGCCCTGCTCGGCCTGGCTCACCGGCGAGTACGGCATGAAGGACCTCTTCCTCGGCGTGCCGGTGAAGCTCGGCCGCAAGGGCATCGAGAAGATCATCGAGGTCACGCTCACCGACGAGGAGCGCGCCGCGCTGGCGCAGAGCGCCCAGGCCGTGCGTGAACCGATGTCGGTGGTGAAGCTCTAGGATGAACTGGCTCCTGAGGTTCTGGGCTTCGACGATCGGCAAGAAGGTCGTGATGGCGGTGACGGGAGTGCTGCTCGTGCTCTTCCTGATCGGTCACATGCTGGGGAACCTGCAGATGTTCCTCGGCGCGGACACGATGAACCGCTACGCCGCCTTCCTGAAGAGCACCGGCGAGCTGTTGTGGGTGGCGCGCGCGGGACTGCTGGTGGCGGTGGTGCTCCACATCGTCTCGGCGTACCAGATCACGATGCGCAACCGCCGGGCGCGCCCGGTGGGATACGAGAAGCGCGAACCGGCCGTCTCCACCCTCGCCTCGCGGTCCATGCGCGTAGGCGGCGTGGTGCTCGCGTTCTTCATCGTGTATCACCTGATGCACTTCACCACCGGGCAACTGCATCCGGCGTTCAGCCACACCGGCGTCTACGGCAACGTCATCCTCGGCTTCCGGTCGCCGGCGGTCGTTGCCTTCTACGTGGTGGCCATGGCGTTCCTCGGGCTGCACCTCTTCCACGGCGTCTGGAGCGGGTTCCGCACGCTCGGCGTCGCCAAGCCCACGCCAATGCCGCTGCAGCGCAAGCTCGCGCTCGTGGTGGCCGTCGGCGTGTGGGCTGGATTCACCGTGATCCCCGTGGCCGTGCTGCTCGGGATTCTCTCCTAAGCGAAAGTGACCCTCAAACTCGACGCCAAGATCCCCTCCGGCCCACTGGCCGAGAAGTGGGACAAGCACCGCTTCGAGATGAAGCTGGTGAACCCGGCCAACAAGCGGAAATACCACGTCATCGTCGTCGGCTCCGGCCTCGCGGGCGCCTCGGCGGCGGCGACGATGAGCGAGCTCGGCTACCAGGTGAGCTGCTTCTGCTACCAGGACTCGCCGCGCCGCGCGCACTCGATCGCCGCGCAGGGCGGCATCAACGCCGCCAAGAACTATCGCAACGACGGCGACTCCGCCCAGCGCCTGTTCTATGACACCATCAAGGGCGGCGACTTCCGCGCCCGCGAGGCCAACGTCTACCGGCTCGCGCAGGTGTCGGTGGACATCATCGACCAGTGCGTGGCGCAGGGCGAGCCGTTCGCCCGCGAGTACGGCGGCCTGCTCGCCAACCGCTCGTTCGGCGGCGCGCAGGTCTCGCGCACCTTCTACGCCCGAGGGCAGACGGGGCAGCAGCTGCTGCTCGGCGCCTACCAGGCGCTCGAGAAGGAGATCGCGCGCGGCAGCGTGACGATGTACGAGCGCCACGAGATGCTGGAGCTCGTGCTCGTGGACGGCAAGGCGCGCGGCATCATCGTGCGCGACATGGTGACGGGCGAGATCGAGTCGCACGCCGCCGACGCGGTGATCCTCGCGACGGGCGGCTACGGCAACGTCTTCTACCTCTCGACCAACGCCAAGGGTTGCAACGTCACGGCGACGTACCGCGCGTACAAGAAGGGCGCGGCGTTCGCCAACCCGTGCTTCACGCAGATCCACCCGACCTGCATCCCGGTCGCGGGCGAGTACCAGAGCAAGCTGACGCTGATGTCGGAGTCGCTGCGCAACGACGGCCGCGTCTGGGTGCCCAAGCGCGCCGAGGATTGCGCCAAGGAGCCGTCGCAGATCCCCGAGGCGGACCGCGATTATTACCTCGAGCGGAAGTACCCGAGCTTCGGCAACCTGTCGCCGCGCGACATCGCGTCGCGCGCGGCCAAGGAAGCCTGCGATGACGGGCGCGGCGTGGGCCCCGGCGGCCGCGGCGTCTATCTCGATTTCGCCGATGCCATCAAGCGGCTCGGCAGGCATGCCATCGAGGAGCGCTACGGCAACCTGTTCGAGATGTACCAGCGCATCACCGACGAGGACCCGTACACGCGGCCGATGCGCATCTACCCCGCCGTGCACTACACGATGGGCGGGCTCTGGGTCGACTACAACCTGATGAGCAGCATCCCGGGCCTGCACGTGCTCGGCGAGGCGAACTTCTCGGACCACGGCGCCAACCGCCTCGGCGCGAGCGCGCTGATGCAGGGGCTCGCCGACGGCTACTTCGTGATCCCGTACACCATCGGTGACTACCTCGCGAGCAACAAGCTCGCCAAGGTGACCACCGACAGCCCCGAGTTCGAGGCGGCGCGGGCCGCGGTCGAGGAGCGCACGAAGAAGCTGCTCTCCGTCAACGGCAAGCGCACCGTGGACTCGTTCCATCGCGAGCTCGGCCTGCTGCTCTGGGACAAGTGCGGCATGGCGCGCGACGCCGCGGGCCTCAAGGAGGCGCTGGAGCGCATCCCCAAGCTGCGCGAGGAGTTCTGGCGCGACGTGAAGGTGCCGGGCACCGGCGCCGAGTTGAACCAGTCGCTGGAGAAGGCCGGCCGCGTGGCCGACTTCCTCGAGTTCGCGGAACTGATGTGCCTCGACGCGCTGCATCGCGAGGAGAGCTGCGGCGGTCACTTCCGCACGGAGCACCAGACCGAGGACGGCGAGGCCAAGCGCAATGACGAGCAGTTCGCGTACGTGGCGGCGTGGGAGTACGCGGGGGAGGGCAAGCCCCCGGTGCTCAACAAGGAACCGCTCGCGTTCGAGAACGTCCACCTGAGCACGCGGAGCTACAAGTGAGCGCGTCGTCCGTAAAGGCAACGCCGATGAACCTCACGCTGCACGTCTGGCGCCAGAAGGGCCCGGACGCCGCCGGCGCGATGGCCGTCTACCCGGCCAAGGGCATCAGCCCCGACATGTCGTTCCTCGAGATGCTCGATGTGGTGAACGAGGGGCTGATCGAGAGCGGCCAGGAGCCGATCGCCTTCGACCACGACTGTCGCGAGGGCATCTGCGGCTCGTGCGGCATGATGATCAACGGCTCCGCGCACGGCCCGATGAAGCTGACGACCGCCTGCCAGCTGCACATGCGCAGCTTCAAGGACGGCGAGGACATCTATATCGAGCCGTGGCGCGCGAAGGCGTTCCCGGTGATGAAGGACCTGATCGTCGACCGGTCGGCGTTCGACCGCATCATCCAGTCGGGCGGCTTCATCTCGGCGCCCACCGGCTCGCCGCAGGACGCCAATAGCCTGTTGGTCGCCAAGCACGATGCCGACGTGGCTATGGACAACGCGGCGTGCATCGGGTGCGGTGCGTGCGTGGCCGCCTGCCCTAACGCCTCGGCGTCGCTGTTCACGGCCGCCAAGATCACCCACCTCGCCGTGCTGCCGCAGGGCCAGCCGGAGCGCGCCGCGCGCGCCTTGGCGATGGTCGAGACGATGGATCTCGAGAGCTTCGGCGGCTGCTCGCTCTACGGCGAGTGCCAGGAAGCCTGCCCCAAGGGCATCAGCATCGACGCGATCACGCGGATGAACCGCGAGTTTGTGGTGGCCAGCGCGACGAAGGTCGAGCAGAAGGAATGGACCGGCGCTTGAAGACCTCGTCGAAGTCCCCGAGCCAGGCGTCTCCCAAGTCGCCTTGGCGTTCGTTGTCGGCCGAGCGTCGCGCGGGGATCCTCGCGCGCGTCATGTCCGAGCGGAAGGAGGCGCGCGCACTCTACATCCAGCGCCTCGTCTCGCGCGGCGGCGGCTTTCGCGCGGTGACGCTCGTCGGCTGGCCCGTCGACAAGCTGGCGCGCGAGGTCGTGCGGCTCAATGCGCAGAGCGGCGATGACGAGGCCGAACTGCTGCAGGCTCTTTACGTCGACCTCGAGCCGGCCGTCCAGGTGACCTTCCTCGAGGCCGCAGGCGTGGCGCACGAGGGCGCGGTGATCGACGAGAAGCTCGAGCCGCCGTTCGCTGATGCGGACGCCGTGGCGCGCGCGGCCGCCGTCGTGCGCGAGAAGCACGGCGAGGACGGCGATCACTACCTGCGGACGATCGCGAAGTACAATCCGGGCGCTTGGCCTGGCGTCACCGAGCTGGTCGGGTGATGCGGGCTGTTCTCGCAGTCCTGATAGCCGTTCCCTCGCTCCTCGCCGCCCAGGGTCGCGGTTCGCTCTACATCGTCGGCGGCGGCCCACAGCCACCCGCGCTCGTGCAGGAGTTCGTCGACCTCGCCGGCGGCCGCGGCAAGGCGAACATCGTCGTCTTCGCGATGGCGAGCGTGAACGGAGAGAAGGGCGGGGAGGAGAAGGCCGAGCAGTTGCGCGGGCTCGGCGCCACCGCACGGAACGTGTGGATCACGCGCGAGCAGGCGGCGACGGATTCCGTCGCCAAGCTGCTCGATGGCGCGACCGGCATCTGGTTCGGCGGCGGCGACCAGAACCGCCTGACCGAAGTCATCAAGGGGACCGCGACGGAACGCGCCATCCACCGTCGTTACGCTGCGGGCGCCGTCATCGGTGGCACGTCGGCGGGCGCTGCGGTGATGTCCGCGCTGATGATCACCGGCGACGAGCGCGCGCCCGGCGGACTGCGCCCGGACTCGACGCTCAGCTACGGCACCATCGCCCGCTCGAACGTCGTCGTCGACTCCGGCTTCGCGCTCATCGGCAACGCGGTGATCGACCAGCACTTCCTGCGTCGCAAGCGGCACAACCGGCTGGTGAGCCTCGTGCTCGAGCGCGCACCGCACCTTGGCGCGGGCATCGATGAGTCAACGGCGCTCGTGGTGCGGCCGGACGGGACGTGGGGCGTGAGCGGGGCGAGCGTCGTGGTTGTTTACGATGCGCGACGCGCGAACATCACGGGGGAGGCGACCGCGACGCTCGGCGCCGGCGGGATCGCGATGCATGTGCTGCCGGCGGGGAGCAGGTTCGATCCGAAGAGTGGGAAGGCTGCGCTGCCGGCGAGCAAGGGCGCGCAGAGGTAGCCGGCCCCACCCTGGCGCACGATCAAGCGCGCCCTCCGGGTTGTGCGGTTCCCCGAACCGCCACGACAAGCCACAGGAGTCGCCGAGCCGCAGAGGGCCACAGAGGAAGCAACAGAATTAATGGGGGCTCCCGTGCAGGATCTTGCACGAGAGCCCCCTTCTAAGCGGTTGTAGTGGCTTCCTCTGTGGCCCTCTGCGGCTCGGTGACTCCTGTGGCTGTTGCCGTTAAAAGCAGGCATCCAGCCACGGAGCCGACTACCTCACCGCCTCACATCAAGTATCCGCGCCACCTCGGTCCTCACATCCCGCAGGTGGATCCGCGTCATCGGGTCCCCCGCCTTCGGCAGCGCGGCTTGCGCCATCTGGTCGATGTCCTGCAACGCCGCCCGCAGCGCAGCCCGCGCATCCGAGTTCGCCGGGTTCGGCGCCGGATTGTTCGTCCGCGTCAGCGCCGCCTCCGACGGATTCAGCCGCGTGTCCGCCGCAGCGAGGAACGCGCGCTGCAGGTTGCGACGGTACACGTTCACCCGCACGCTCGGCTGCGTCAGCTCGTCCCACACGCCCGCGCGGAGGTCGCTGAAGAGGTCGGCCAGCGTGTAGACATCGCTCGGCCGCGCAGCGAGCGCCTCGAACTCCACCAGCCGGTTGAGCCGGTCCTGGCTCAGCAGCGAGTTGAGCACGCGCGACTGGTTCACGCGGAAGCGGTCCACCGCGCCCTCGTTCTCGATGCGCCGCAGGAGCTTCGCATCGAGGAACATCGCGGGCACCTGGAAGGCGGCCTCGTTGAGG
>DATLLD010000159.1:0-2285 GCA_035538035.1 Gemmatimonadaceae bacterium
CTGGCGGGCGCCGGCATCGGGCTGCTCGAAGCGACGCGGGTAACCGACGATCTACGCAAGAAACGCCTGCGCCGCGTGCTCTCGACCCACGCCGTCGAGGGCGGCGGCCTGTACGCGGTGTACCCGAGCAGCCACCACCTCTCGCCCAAGGTGCGCGTCTTCGTCGACTTCCTGCAGGAGCAGGTTCAGGTCTTTGGCTCGCGCGCTGCCAGGAGCGACTGATAGAGCGCGACGGTCTGCTCGGCGATCGAGCTCCAGCTGAACTTCTGGATCACGCGCTCGCGGCCGGCCTCACCCATGCGCCGGGCGAGCTCGGGATCGGCGATCAAGAGGTTGAGCTTTTCGGCGAAGTCAGCGGCGAACTGCTCGGGGTCGCGCGGCTCGTTGCGCGCGGTGCCGTCCCCGCCGAAAGGCACGAGGTAGCCGGTCTTGCCCTGATCGACGACCTCGGGAATGCCGCCCACGGCGGATGCCACCACCGCGGTGCCGCAGGCCATGGCTTCGAGGTTCACGATACCGAACGGCTCGTAGACGCTGGGACAGGCGAAGACGCGCGCGTGGCTGAGGATCTGCATCAGCTGCGGACGCGGCAGCATGCGTCCGATCAGGATCACACCGCCGCGCTTGGCCGAGACCTCGGCCACCAGCTTGCCCACCTCAACGCCTATCTCCTTGGTGTCGGGCTCACCCGCGCAGAGCACGAGCTGCGCGCCCGGCTCGAGCAGCATGGCCGCTCGCAGAAGATGCACGATGCCCTTTTGCCGCGTGATGCGGCCCACGAACACCACGTACGGGCGCGCCGGATCGATGCCGTGCGCGGTCAGCACGTCGGTGCCCATGTCGCGCACGTATTCGGCCGGATCGATGCCGTTGTAGATGACGTGAACGCGCTCGGCGGCGACGCCGGGGTAGGCGGCGAGGATGTCCTTCTTCATGCCGCTGGAGACGGCGATCACACCGTCAGCGGCCTCGATCGCCGTCTTTTCGCAGAAGCTCGAGAGCGCGTAGCCGCCGCCGAGCTGCTCGGCCTTCCACGGCCGCAGCGGCTCCAGGCTGTGCGTCGTCATCACGTGCGGGATGCCGTAGAGCAGCTTGGCCAGGTGCCCCGCCAGGTTCGCGTACCAGGTGTGGGAGTGCACGATCTGGGCGCCGCGCGCGGCGTGCGCCATCACGAGGTCCGTGCTCATCGTGCGCAGCGCCGCGAGCTCGGGTTCGGGCCCCGCCAGGCGTTCCCAGGCGTCGTAGCTGCCCTTCACCTCGGGAGCCGAGCGCGGCTTGCCGAAGCAGTGCACGTCGAGATCGATGCGCGAACCGAGCTCCTTGGCCAGGTACTCGACGTGGACGCCGGCCCCGCCGTAGATCTCCGGCGGGTACTCGCGCGTCATGAGCGCTGCTCTGATGCGCGTCATAGCGAGACGGTGTCGCCCTTGCCGATGACGACGATGCCCTGCTCCGAAACGGTGAACCCGCGCTGGCGATCGGCGACCGGATCGACGCCGATGCGAGCACCGGGCGGGATCTTCACGCCCTTGTCGATGATGGCTTTGCGCACGATAGCGTGACGACCGATATCCACCCCGTGCATCAGGACCGAGTCCTCGACCACGGCGCGCGAGTGCACGGACACGCCCGGGGACAGGATCGAGCGCAGCACCTTGGCGCCCGAGACGATCACGCCGGCGCTGATCAGCGAGTCGATGGCGTGGCCGCGCCGGTCGTCCTCGTCGAAGACGAACTTGGCCGGCGGCAGCGAGCCCAGCGACGTGTGGATCGGCCACTCCTGGTTGTACAGGTTGAAGATGGGGTGGACGCTGATGAGGTCCATCTGCGCCTCGTAGTAGGCATCGATCGTCCCCACGTCGCGCCAGTAGCCCTTGTCGCGATCGGTGGCGCCGGGCACGCGGTTCTGCTCGAAGTCGTAGACCGACGCCAGGCCGGCATCGACCAGCATGGTGATGATGTTGCCGCCCATGTCGTGGGCGCTCTCCTTGTTCTCCGCGTCCGCGCGTACGGCCTCGACCAGCGTGTTGGTCGTAAACACGTAGTTTCCCATCGACGCGAACACGTGCTCGGGATCGCCGGGGATGCCCTCGACCTCCTTGGGCTTCTCCTTGAACTGCGTGATGCGGTTGTTGGCGCCCGCGACCAGGATGCCGAAGCGCGAGGCCTCGGCCTTGGGCACCTTGATGGCGGCGACCGTGACGCCCGCGCCGGACTCGATGTGCGCCTGCACCATCTGCTCCGGGTCCATGCGGTAGATGTGGTCCGCCCCGAACACGCAGATG
>DATLLD010000160.1:0-4786 GCA_035538035.1 Gemmatimonadaceae bacterium
GGCCGTAGCCCGACAGCGACTTCGACAGGCAGACGATGTCGGGCTCGATGCCTGCTTCCTCGAAGCTGAAGAACGGCCCCGTGCGACCGCACCCGACCTGGATGTCGTCGACGATCAGCGGCGCGCCGACGGCCCTGGCCAGCGCCGCGAGCTTGCGCAGCCAGTTGCCGGTCGCGACGTTGACCCCGCCCTCGGCCTGGATGGGCTCGACCAGGATCGCCGCGGGGGCGTCGATGCCGCTGGAGTGATCCGCGAACAACGTCTCCAGGTATCCGAGCGAGTCGGCGTCACCGATGTAATTGCAGTACGGCGCCCGGATCACGTGCGCGAGCGGGACGCCCGCGGCACCGCGCTTGGTCGCGTTGCCCGTGACAGCCAGCGAGCCCAAGGACATACCGTGAAAGGCGTTCGTGAACGCGACCACCTGGGTGCGCCCCGTCAGCTTGCGCGCGAGCTTGAGCGCTGCCTCGACGGCGTTGGTGCCCGTCGGGCCCGGGAACATGACGCGATACGGTAGTCCGCGCGGCTTCAGGACGCGGCGATCCAACGCTTCGAGGAACTCGACCTTGGCCTGGGTCGCGAGATCGAGCGAGTGCGTGATGCCGTCGCGCGCTACGTACTCGAGCAGCGCCTGCTTCAAGACAGGATGGTTGTGTCCGTAGTTGAGCGCCCCGGCTCCTGCGAAGAAGTCGATGTACTCGCGCCCGTGCACGTCCTTCATCCAGGCCCCACGCGCGCTCTTGAAGACCGTGGGAAACGAACGGCAGTACGTTCGGACCTCGGATTCGAGGCGTTCGATGGTGTTGATCATGTACGTCCTTTCTGGACCAGCGGACCGATCCGCAGCAGGTCCTCGTCGGGGTGAGGCGCGGGAAACAACGTCGCCGGATACCCGCGACCGAGCTCGCACGCGACGCCACGACGGCGCGCGTACCCGCGGAACAGTGCGAGCGAAGGAAGGTTGTCGGGGCTCACCGTCGCCGTGAGATGGGAGACGCCCTTGCACCCCGGAAGCGCGAGCACGCCGTCGAGCATCCGCGTGCCGAGCCCTTCTCCTCGCGCGGCAGGCGCCACGCCCACCTGCCACACGAACAACGACGTGGGCTCGGTCGGCGGGCGATACGCGAGCACGAAGCCCGCGATCTCACGCTCGCAGACCGCCACGAGGCTCGTGGCCGCGAAGTGCGAGCACAACAAGAGGTAGGCATACGCGCTGTTGCGCTCGAGGTTTCCGACCTCCGGCAACAGCTTCCAGATGGAAGCCGCGTCCGCGACCTGCGGAGCTCGCAGTGTCACGCCGGGATTCGGCATCTCTGAGGGAGCTCGATTGATCATGAAAACGATGACTATTCGTTTGTACTCAAACGAATACAAACACAAGGTCCCCGTCGGTGGCAACGCCTGCGTTCGATTACGGCCCGCGCACCAGGCACGATCTCGTCACCTGCGAGCCGCGTCCGTTGCAGACTGCGAGACAAAGCAGGCATCTTGCATGCCTCACCTGGCGCATGGACCTGGGCCCACGCGCTCCGGTGACGAAAAGTGCAACGAACACCGTTGCAGATAGCAACACCTGCGCGCGCGCACACGCCGTGACAACCCCGAGGCCCGCTGCCGCCTCCGCGACGCCGACGACGACGTGGTCGACGCGGTGCTCGCCTCGTCCACGCCGCTCAGCGGCAATCGATCGCGTCGAACGTCCCGGTGACAGGGACGCCGTCGATCGTGGCGGTGAAGGTGCCGACGATCGATGGTGCGCTGCTGGTGATGGTGACCGTCCCCGCCGTGGCGACAACCTCGTCGAGCTCGCCGTCGAAGCCCTCCACCAGGATCGCCACGTACGGAGCTTCGCCGCAGGCCATGTCGGGATCGGCGACCGGATATGACGTCGCCGTGGCCGCACCGCACGGGAACCCGATTACCGTCGTCAGGCCGACGTCGCTGGCCTCCGTAGCGCAGGCCTCACCCGCTTCGGGCATCACGAGCACATCGATGTCGAGGATCGGATGCGCCATGTAGAACGCCGTCGTCGGCTGCGGCGTCTGCTGCTGGATCGTGCCGATGATGGTTGCCCAGCCGGGCCCCTGATTGTTGCCGTCGCTGCACCCAGTGAACAACGCCATCACCGAAACCACCACGCAGCTGCGCATGCCGCATCGTATGCCACAAGCGAAGCGCCCGCGCTTAGTCGCAGGGCATCGTGGTCTCGACAAGAGCGCTGACGCGACCGTCGAACGTCATGCCCGCACACGAGTTCGGCCAGCCCTTCTCCGGGATCGTCACGGCCGCGATCACCACCTTGCCGACGAACCACTCGCCCACGTCTCCAGCGCCGAAGCCATCGATATGGCCGTAGTGCTCGACGACCTGCTTGCCGCGCGCCGGACCGCTCTCGACGGTGTACACGCGATAGCCGCTCAGTCCGTTGCGCATGTCGGCGCAATGGAACAACGGCGCGCGCCGCACTGCCACCCGACCATCGCAGGCCCCGCCGCCAGACACCTCCAACGTGGATGACGCGGTGGTGGGCTGCCCTGCGGTGGTCGGAGCCGTCCCGGGCTTCGACGATGCGCCACAGGCGGTGAACACGAACAGAACGGCGAGCGAGGTGATACGCGTCAGCATGGTGCGAGTAGACCGCGCGCCCTGCACTTCCACGCACCGACCAGGACGCGCTTACGAACTCCTTACAGCGTTAGCGCCGAGCACGTCGCGACCGCGCGGGCGTCGATGAACGACGACACCGCCGCGGGTGAGCGCTACGGCACGAGCACGGCGCGGAAGCGGGCGCGGTTCTCGATCATCTGCGCGTACGCTTGCTCGGCCTGCTCGAGCTTGTAGGTCTCCACGCGCGGGCGCACGCCCGTGAGCGCACTGAACGCCATGGTGTCCTGGGAGTCGATCGAGCTACCGCTCGGCCAGCCGGCGACGGAGCGGCCGCTGAGGAGGGCGAACGGATGGATGGAGAGAGGCGCGGTGGGCGCGGCGACGATGAGGAGCTTGCCGCGCGGCTTGAGGCCGCCGACGGTGCTCTCGATGGCCTCGGCGTGGGGCGCGGTGGCGAGGACGAGGTCGGCGCCACCGAGGCGCTGGAGGGCGTCGGCTGCCGGGGTGGCGTGCGTGTCGATGTAGTCGTGGGCGCCGAGCTCGCGCGCGAGGGACGCCTTGTCGGCGCCGCGCGAGATGGCGACGGTGCGGAAGCCCATGCGCGAGGCGAACTGGAGTGCGAGGTGGCCGAGGCCGCCGATGCCCTGGACGGCGACGAGCTGGCCGGGGCGCCCGCCGCTGTTGCGGAGCGCGTTGTAGGTGGTCACGCCGGCGCACATCAGCGGGCCGGCGTCCGCGGCAGAGAGGTCGTCGGGGATGCGCGCGAGGGCTTCGGCGGGCACGACCACGTACTCGGCGTAGCCGCCGTCGTGGGAGATGCCGGTGACCTTGCCGTCGACGCAGTTGATGAACAGGCCGCGCCGGCACGGATCGCAGACGAAGCAGTGGCCGCCGTGCCAGCCGACGCCGACGCGGTCGCCGACCTTCCATGCGGTGACGTTGGCGCCGAGGGCATCGACGCGGCCGGCGATCTCGTGGCCGGGCACGCGCGGCAGCGTGATGCCGGGATAGGCGCCGCTGCGCGTGAACACGTCACTATGGCAGATGCCGCAGGCCTCGACCTTGACGCGGACCCAGCCGGTGGCGGGGCTGGGAATGTCGCGCTCCACGAGCTCGAGGGGACCGTTCGGCTTGCTGACTTGCACGGCTTTCATCTTCGGCATCGAGGCAAGGCTGCGCGGGAGGGTGTGCGCGGCAAAGCGGGAGCGTCCCGATCCGGTGGGCACCGCGCATGCATCACCACGCGCATGGACCTGGGGTCACGCGACCCGGCGACGCCAAGCGCAACGAACGACGTTGCCGATAGCAACGACACGGGCGCAGCAGGGCGCGCGCTCGTTCGGCGTGATAACGTCGCGAAGCGCATGGCGATCGATGTCTCCGTGGTGCGCGAGCTGACGGCGCTCCGCGCGATCGAGGGGGAGTGGCGCGCGCTCGCGAGCACGGGCGCCGGCGCGCTGTTCCGCGGCCCGGACTGGCTGCTGCCGTGGTGGCACGCCTATCACAACACGCTCGCTGCGGAGCTCCACGTGCTCGTCGGGCGCGCGGTCGAAGGGGACGCGACCACGCCCGCGGGGGAGATCGTGTGCATCGCCCCGTTGTATCGGCGGACGGTGAAGGTCGCCTTGCTCGACACGCGCGAGCTGCGGTTGCTCGGAGATGCCGGCCCGCGCCCGCCGTCGCTCGATCTGCTCGCGCGGCCGGGCTGGGAGGATCGCGCCGGAGCGGCGCTCGCACGCAAGCTCATCGACGAGGCCGCGACCTGGGACCTCCTCGATCTCGAGCCGCTGGCGGACCCGTCTCGCATCCGCGCGAACCTCGTGCAGCGCTTCGCGCCCGCCGGGTTCCACATCGAGAGCGCACCGTCGGCGGGCGGCGCGGACCGCATCGGGCTCGCGCTCGCGCCCACCGACGCGACCGATGGCTCCGGCGTGGTGACCACGTTCGGCGACGACCTCGCGGCGCTGCGCAAGGGCATGAGCGCGCTGCGCAGGCTGTCGCGCCTCGAATGGGCCGAGCGCGACGAGCCGTCGCCGCTCGTGGACCCCGAGGCGACCGCGCTGCTCGAGGAGGTCGCCCTCGAGCTCGGCAAGCAGGGCCGCGAGCGACTCCGCGTGAAGCAGCCGCGCCGACCTGGCGGAGCAGCTCAAGCTCGACGAGCTCACGGCGCGCCGCTACT
>DATLLD010000161.1:0-9108 GCA_035538035.1 Gemmatimonadaceae bacterium
GCCTCCACCCCCGCCGCCACCACCCTGCTGGCCCTGCTGCACCTGCACTTCGCGATATAGCGCGTCGGCACGCTGCACGTGCGCGAGCGCCTTCTCCTCGCTGGGCAGTGCCGCGCGCCCCTTCTTCTGTCCGAGCTGCTCCTCGGCGGCCTTCATCTGTACGGCGGCGGCCGCGAGCTCGCGCTGGATCGCCGCGAAGCTCGTGTCGCTCGCGGCGAGGCCGCGTTCCTTGAGCTGCTGAGCGAGCCGCTCCACCTCGCCCTGCAGGCGGCCCTGCGAGATCGCGAGCGTGGTCACGTCCTCGCCGCGCTGCTTCTCCGAGGTCGCCGCGCTGTCGCGCAGCCAGTTGTAGGTGCCGGCGACGATCTCACGCTGCTGGCGCACGAACTCGGTCGGCGACTCTCCGCCACCGCCGCCTCCGCCGCCGCCGCCACCCGACTCGGCTTGGCGATAGTCGCGCGACCAAGGACGGATCTCGAGGAAGTAGACATCGCTCAGCGCCTCCTGCCCCGTCGCGTCGCGAGCGGCGGCGTTGTACGCCACGAGATCGCCGGGCTTGAGCCCGAACTCCTCGAGCATCAACGTGTGCGCGGCCTGCGCATCGCTGCTGCGGTCGCGGGCGCCCACGAGCGGCACGCGCTTCTCCTCACCGCCGTTCACGCGGTAGCGCAGCTCGAGCGAGCGCACGCCGAAGTCGTCGCTCGCCGTCGCCTCGATGGTGACCTCCTCGAGGGCCGTCACCTTGGTGTCGCGGCCCGGCGTCACGATCTTCACTTCCGGCGCGCGGTCAGCGAGCGCCTCGACCGCGTATTGCACGCCGCCGCTCACGCGGCGACCGTCGGCCGCGACGAGGTCAACGCGATAGAACCCGTTCTCGCGCACGCGGAAGCTGCCGCGCAGCTGGCCCGCCGAGTCGAGCGCGAGCGGAACTGTCGTGCCGTCGTCGAAAGTGAGCGAGCCTGCGCGCACCGCGCGAGTCACGAGCGGCTCCACGATCACTGTCGTGCCCTTCACGGCGGCGACGTCGCCGCCGTCCTCGTCGCGCTCCGGCGCGAGGCCCGTGTACGACGGGAATCGCAGCTCGACCGCCAGCTTCTGCACCGCCGGCAGGTCGCTGACGCGCAGCAGGAAGGTCGGCGAGCGGATGCCGGTGGCCTCCACGTAGTACTGCGTCGGCTCGGTGATGTCGAAGAGCCGGCCCGCGAAGGCGCCACCGGCCGAGTCGCGTCCCATGGGGATACGGACCCACTCCGCCGTGCTGTCGGAGCGGAAAACCAGTTCGGCGCCGTCCGCACTGAAGTTCGCCAACGTTGCGCGCACGTCCAGCGAGCCGCCGCGCGGCACCTCGGCGTTGCCGGGCTCGACGCCCACCATCGGCGCCGGCGGCGTGGCGGCGATCGCCACGGACCATGGCGCGAAGAGCACGCGCGCGGCGTCGCGGAGGCCCGCCGGACCAAGAGTGAGGAGGAGCGCGCCCGCGACGACCGCGCCGGCGAGCACTCGTCCCGCGCGCACGGTGCGTGGGCGCTCGATTCGACCGTCGTCGGTGATCGGCCGCAGGTCCTTGACCACGCGCTCGACCACGCGCGCCGTCAGCGCCGGCGACGACTGCTTTCCTTGAGGCTGATCGAGTTCCTGCACGGCCGAGAGCAGCGCCTGCCGCAGTCCCGGCGCATGCTCCTCCACGTAGAGAGCGAACTCGGCGTCGCTGGCGCGCCTGATCAACGGCAGCAACAGGAACCGAGCGGCCGCCGCCAGCACCAACCCATATCCGAGCAGCCGCGCCACGAGCACGCCAGGGCCGGTCGTGCCCATCACGCGCGTCACCAGCATGCCGCAGAGGATCGCGACGACGACAGCGATCACCATGAATGCCGCGGCCTCGATCAACAGGCGGCGCCGGCGCTGGCGACGGAGCGCCAGGAGGAGTTCGTGAAGATGCGTCGCGGCGGTCATGCCTGGCTCCCGAGCACGGGTTTCGCTTCGCTGCTGCGGTCCGAACGTTCGTCCAGCTCAGTCGTGGCGCGTCGTGCGCGTCCTCGCCATCCGCGTGCGGCGATGACCGACTCGCCCACGAGGAGCAGCGCGACGATCAGCAGGAGGATGCGCCACGCCCCCTGCCTGCCCTCCACCTCTGCCGCCGTCTGCACGCCGGCATCGCGGGCAGTCGAATCGGTGGAGGTCGACACGCCGAGCAACAACTCGCGCGGGTCGGCGGCCACAAGGTCCGACTCGGCTGCGCCGACGTTCACCGCCACCAGCGCGCGCGGCGTGCCGTCCACCCGCTCCTCATACGCAGCGTACACTCCGGGCAGTTCAAGGATCAGCGCGGCGCCGGCACTGTCGGCCACCGGGCGGATGAGCGAGCCGTCCGGCGCCACCACCACCGGCGACCGTCGCACGCCGCGTGGCATCCAGCTCTCCCCTGTGGAACGCCAGAGCGGCGTGGCCTCGTGCCCGGCGCCGTGCAGCGCCACGCGGCGCATCAGCGGCAGGAACGCGGGCTGGAGCGGCAAGTCGCCGTCGCGCACGTCGAGCGCCAGGGCGAGCACCAGCACGCGACCCTCGCCGACGCGCCGCTCGAGCACCGCCGGCTGCCCGTCGTCGAAGCGCGCGATCACCTCGGTGCCGACCGTGGGCGTGAGCCGCGCGAAGCGCCAGAAGCGTGGCGCGCTGAGCGCCGCCTGCGTCGTGCGGAAAGGCGAGAAAATCGGATGATCGGTGCGCAGCTCCCCGAGGATCGCGCTGCCGCCGGAGGACCTGCGGTCGGCGAGTCCGTCCACCGACGTCGCGCCGGCGAGCGCCGTCAGCTTTCGCGCGCCGAGCCGCGGCCCCACGTGCACGGCGAGCCCGCCGCCGCGGCGTATCCACTCGTCGAGTGCCGCACCGGCCGCGCCGGTCGGCGGCGGCACGTCCCAGAGCAGCACCAGCGAGGCGCGCGTGAGCGCCGCCGCATCGAGCGTGCCCTGACGACGACGCTCGATGCGCACCGCCGGCGCACGACCGATCGCCAGCGCGCGCTCGAGGTAGAGCGTCTCGTCACGGCCGAGGTCGTCGGGCGTGATCATCACCACGCGGAGATCGTCGTCCGCGCCGAGCGCGAAGTGGAAGATGTCGTCGCCGGCAAGCGCGTCGGGCGCGATGCGCACTTCACCGCTCACCGCGCCCGCCGGCGCGGGCACGGGCTCGAACACGACCATCAGCTCGCCGCTGGCCGGCAGCGTCGCCTCGCGCGCGCCGACCTCGCGGCCGCCCACCGTGAGCGAGAGGCGAGCGCGGCGCGGCGCGCCGAGCTCGCGCGTGGTGACGCGAGCTTGCACCTGAAGCTGCACGCGGTCAGCCGTGGCGACGCGGCGCGCCTCGACGGCGCTGATGGACGTGTTGGACCGCGTGGCGCCGGTCGCGACGGGCACGGCGCGCAGCTCGACGCCCGGCGGCAGCTCGAGCCCCGCCACACCGCCCAGCCCGGAACGCTGCATGTCGGTGACGACGAGCAGTTCCGGCGCTCCCGGCGGCGCCGAGAGCAACAGGCCGCGCGCGGCGCGGAGAGCGCTGCTCATTCGCGTCGCACGCGCCGCCGGCACCGTCGCCTCGAGCACCGCGCGCGCGGCCGCGTGGTCCGTCGTCCAATCCTGCGCCACCGTCGCCTCTTCATCGAACAGCACGAGCGAGACCTGGTCGCGCGGCTCCAGCCCGGCGATGATGGCGCGCGCGGAATCCATCGCCGCGGCCCATGTGCCCGTGTGGCCCATCGACATCGACCGGTCGACCATCAGCACCAAGACCCTCGCGCGCTGGTCCGCGGAGGCGTCGGCGACGTTGCCCATGAACGGTCGCGAGAACGCGAGCACGAGCAGCGCGATCACCAACGCACGCAACAACAGCAGCGGCCAGTCGGTCACCCTGCGCCGGTCCGACGTGCGGATCGGCAGTCGCAGCAGGAACATCAGCGACGGGAAGCGGATCGGTGCGTTCTCGTTGCGGTCGCGCAGGTGCATGTACAGCGGGATGCCGAGCGCGGCGAGGCCGGCGAGGAATGCGGGAACGAGGAAGCCGAGTCCCACTAGCGCACCCGTCCCTGCGCGAGGCGCTTGTCGAGGTACGTGTGCAGCGCCACGTCGAGCGGTTGGTCGGTGCGCAGCGGCACATAGTCCACGCCCGACGCGGCGAAGCGCTTCACGAGCGCGTCGCGGTGCGCGCCGAAGAGCCTTAGATAGCGCTCGCGCATCTCGTCGGGCCGCATCGGCACGCGCAACCCGCTCTCGCCGTCCTCGAACACGCCCGGCTCGTCGTACGGGAACTCCTCCTCGGCGCGGTCCACGAGATGGAACACGAGCACGTCATGCCCGCGCGCGCGCAGCGTGTCCACCGAGCGCCCGATGGCGGCGGGCTCGCCGTAGCAGTCACTGACCAGCACGACGATGCCGGGCCGCGTCGCGACATCGGCCACGCGGTCGATCGCCAACGGGAGCTTGCCCTCGCCCGCCGGCTTGGCACGGCCGAGCGCGTGCAGGATCAGCTGCAGGTGCCGCGTCGAGGGCGGGATCATCTCCACGAGCCGGTCGGTGAAGGTCGCGAGACCCACACGATCTCCGTGACGCTGCGAGAGCCACGCCAGCGACGCCACGAGCATCCGCGCGTACGCGAACTTGTTGACCGCGCCCTCGCTCCCCGCGAAGTCCATCGAGCCGGTGACGTCGAGCGCGAAGAGCACCCCTGCGTTCGTGTCCGCCTCGTACTCCTTCACATAGAAACGGTCAGTGCGCGCGTACGCCTTCCAGTCGATGCGGCGCAGGTCGTCGCCCGGCTGATACGACCGGTGCTCGGCGAAGTCGAGCGAGAAGCCCTTGCGCGCCGAGCGATGGAGGCCGTGCATGAACCCATCGACGACCGTGCGCGCGAGCAGCGGCAGGTCCACGATCCGCGCGAGCATCACGGGATCGAGGAGCACCTGCGGCGAGGTCACGGGCGGGGTCATCGCGGCGTCGTCTAGAGAGTGGAACGGGGCACGGGCACCGCCGCCACCAGCTTGGCGATCACGGCATCGGCAGTCACCTTTTCCGACTGCGCCTGGAAGTTCATGATCAGGCGGTGACGAAGCACGGGCTTCGCGAGCGCCGTCACGTCCGCGTAGCCGACGTGCGCGCGGCCCTGCAGCAGCGCCCGCGCCTTGGCGCCAAGGATCAGCGCCTGCGCCGCGCGGACGCTGGCGCCGTACGAGATCCACTGCCGGATGAAGTCCGGCGCGCTCGGCACGCCCGGCCGCGTGGCGCGCACGAGGGAGACCGCGAAGCGCGTGACCGCGTCGGCGACCGGCACGCGGCGCACCACCCTCTGGTACGCGAGGATCTCCTCGCGCGTGACGACCGCTTCGACCGCGTCCGGCGGCAGCGCCGTCGTCGCCTTCACCACCGCGACCTCGTCCTCCTCCGGGAGATAGTCGAGGAACACCTCGAGCATGAAGCGGTCGAGCTGCGCCTCGGGAAGCGGGTACGTGCCCTCGAGCTCGATCGGGTTCTGCGTCGCGAACACGAAGAAGGGCGGCTCGAGGTCGTAGGTGCGTCCCTGCACCGTCACGCGCCGCTCCTGCATCGCCTCGAGCAGCGCCGACTGCGTCTTGGGCGGCGTGCGGTTGATCTCGTCCGCGAGCAGCACGTTCGCGAACACGGGGCCCGGCATGAACGCGAGGCGGCGCTGGCCGGTCTTGGGATCGTCCTGGATGACGTCCGTGCCGGTGACGTCCGACGGCATGAGGTCGGGCGTGAACTGGATGCGCGAGAACTTGAGGTCGAGCGCGCGCGCGAGCGTCGAGATCAGGAGCGTCTTGGCGAGACCGGGCACGCCGACCAGCAGGCAGTTGCCCCCGGCGAAGAGCGCGATCAGCGCCTGCTCCACGACCTCTTCCTGCCCGATGATCACCTTCTGCACTTCCGACTTGATGCGACCAGCGGCCTCGTGCAACCGGTCCGCGAGTGCGGCGTCATCCATCGTGTCCAGCGAGTCCGTCGCGGTTACCGTCACGTCCTTCCTCCACGGGTGATTGGCCAGCGATCCGTCCCGTCCCGCCGCGCTGCGGCGCATGCTCACCGGCTCAGCGCGTAGACGATGTAGTTGACGCCCAGCTTGTACGCTTCGTTAGAAAGGTCAATCTGGAAGTATCCCACGTCCGACCACTCCCAGTACTCGGAGAGGTCCTGGTTGTAGTTCACGATCACCATCAGGCGCTTCGTGGGGTCGTTGTCCTCGAAGACCCCGTAGTACTCCGGCTGCGCGCCGTAGATCGGGTCCGGGCTCTCGAGCGTCGCGATCTTGTAGAACGAGTCGAAGATCGGATGGTCCACGGAGAGCCGCACGAGCCGCGCCTCCGGCATCACGCGCCGGAACTGCGCCTCGAAGTTGTACCAGTGCGGGCCGCGGAAGTCATCGAAGATGAAGAAGCCGCCCTTCTGCAGGTACGCGCGCATTCCCGCGACCTCGCCCTCGTTCGGCGACCAGAATCCCGGCTCGGCCATGTACGCCACCGGATACTTGAAGAGTTCCGGATCGTTGAGCGCGAGCACGACGCTCTCCTCCGTGCGCGTGTTCACGCTGGAGAGCTCGGAGAGCAGCTTGGTGAAGTGCCGCTCGCCGCGCGGATAGTCGTGCGCCCACGGCACGTCGCGGCCCCCGCGCCGGAACCCACCGGAGCCGGAGCCGAGTCCCATGTCGTAGCGCACGCGCACGAAGGTGAAGCGGCCGTCATAGCGCGGATTCTCGCCGGGCTCCTCGTAGTCGGGACCGCCGCGACCGTTGCCGCGCTGGGCGTGGGCCGTGTGCGGGAGCACGGACACGAACGCGATGGCGGCCATCGCAAGAAGCGCGCGTCTCTTCATGGCCGCACCGGCGGAGTCGTCGCGCGCAGTTCCAACAGCAGCGCCTGCGCCTTCTCGAACGTCGGCGCCTGCTCGAGCACGCCGAGTACCTCTCGTCGTGCAGCGGCGCTATCTCCCGCCGCGAGCAATGCGCGCGCCAGCTGGTAGCGCGCCTCGAGCATGTCCGTGGGCCCGAGCGCGACGACGGCCCGCCGCGCCCGCACCGCGCGCCCGGGATTGCCGCTCCGCGCCGACGCCTCGGCCAGCTTCACGTGCACGTCCTGGTCGTAGGGCCAGATCCAGATCATCCGCTCCAGCACCTTCGCGAGCCCCTCGTCGTCAAGAGCGCGCACGCGCGCCGCTGCCTCCCGCTCGAGCGGCTCGAGCGCGGAGTCGTTGCGCAGCGTGTCCGGGTCGATGGTGCCGACGAATCGTTTGGCGAGCCAGTCGCCGAACCGCTTGTCCAGCGTCGGTTCGTCGACCCTGAGCACGCGCTGCAGCACGGCCGGCGTCTCGAGTCCCTCGCCCCACGCGCGCAGCATGTCACCGAGCGCCTTCGCCCCGAACTCGGCTTCGATCATCTCGCAGACGAGCGATGCCTGATAGTAGGACAGCAGGACCTCGCCGGCGTTTCGGGGCCGCACGAATCCGTCGTTGAGCGTGCTCACGGGCCGCAACTCGTTGGCACGCAGCGCCGTCATGAACGCCGGGCTCACGTCCGCGCCCCACCCTGGCCGCGCGCGGCGCTCATCGAGCACGCTCGCGCCCTCCGAGAACCAGCGCGGCACGCGGTTCCCCGAGAGTCCCAGCGTGAAGGTGTGCGCGAGCTCGTGCCACGCCGTGGAGCCCCAGTTGAAGGACCCCTTCGCGCGCGCCGAGGGCGCGTCCATCGCCAGCACGCGCCCGAAGCTCACGCCGAGCGCGCCAAGCCCCGTGAGCCCGACGGTGCGCACAGAGAAGTCCGCGTGCCGCTCGTAGATCTCCAGCCGCACGGGCGTCGGCGGCCGGTAGTCGTAGCGCGCCGCGAGCTTGTCGTAGGCCTCCTCGAGCAGCGGCGAGAGCAGCGGCAGCAACAGGTCGGCCTCGCGCGCCGGCGCGACGAACTCGAACCGCCCCATGCCCGTCGTGCGGAAGGTCGCCAGCTCGTCGAGCAGGTCGAGCGTGTTCTTGTGCCAGAGGTTGAACGGGTCGATCTCGAACGCGCGCTCGATGAACACCCGCCCGCCGGCGATGTCGCCTGCGCGAAGGCGGTTGGTGCCGAGCGCGCCGAGCGCGGGCACGGACGACGAGTCGAGCGCCAATGCCTGTGCGCTGAAGCGCTCGGCATCTGCATATCGACGCTGGCGAGACGCGGCGTCCGCGAGCGTGACGTAGAAGGCCGACGGACGTGGATTGAGCCGCGCCGCCGATGCGCGCGCGTCGCGGAAGCCGGCCGAGTCGCCGCGCAGCCACGCCACGGCGCCGATGGTGGCCCACCCCTCGACCGCGCTCGGGTCCACGGCCAGTGCGCGCCGTGCGGCCGCGCGCGCCGAGTCGTCGGCTTCAGCCTCCAAGTGCAGCTTGGCGATGAACAGATGCGCCGGCGTGAGTGAAGCATTTCCGGCGAGCGCACGGCGCGCCGTCGCCAGCGCCGATCCCTTGCCCTCGAACTCCTCCACGCGCGCAAGACCGAGGATGGCGCGCGGATGATCGGCCTTCTTCCTGAGCACCGCCTCGTAGCTGGCCTTCGCGTCGGGCGCGTTGTACTTGGCCAGCAGCAGGTCCGCGGCGCGGAGCGGCGCGTCCAGCAGCGCGGCGTCGGCGGCAGCCGCGGCGTCGAAGGCGCGCAGCGCACTTCGCACCGCGCCCGCGTCACGCTCGGCGAGGAGCAGGTACGCGCGGCCGGCCGCGAGCTTGTCGCGAGCCGGCCAGGTGGCGCCGGCGTCCTCGTAGGCATCGGTGATCGCTGCCGCTGCGCGCGTGGCCGCGGCACGGTCGCCACGGCGCGCGGCGAGCTCGGCGCTGATCACCTGCGCCTGGCGGCGCTCGGCGCCGTTCGCGCGTGCCGCCGCCTGTGCAACCGAGTCGGCGGTTGCGAGCTGGCCTCGCAACACCAGCACCTCCGCCAGCGCCACCGCGCCGCCGGCGCCCGCTGAGCGCGCCGCGGATTCGGCGTCGGCAAGCTTCCCGGTCTCAACGAGCGCGTCGACGCGGGCGCGAAGGTCGGCCTGCGCACCGGCGGTGGGCGCGAAAGCGGTGGCTGCGGCCAGAAGCACCA
>DATLLD010000162.1:0-19998 GCA_035538035.1 Gemmatimonadaceae bacterium
GCGCCCAGGTTCCCCGACTCGAATCCATCCTGGAAGATGATGTCACCAGCCGCGGGTGCCGGCGCCGGTGTGGGCGTCGGGGTCGGCGTAGGCGTCGGCGTGGGAGTCGGCTCCGGCGTCGGCTCCGGCGTCGGCTCCGGCTCCGGCGTCGGGGCGGGGACGGGCGTCGTCGGAGAGCCCGGCGCGGTGACCGTCACCTTCGTCTTGCCGCGCACACCCTTGTGCGTCGCAAGAACCTCCGCGCTGCCAGTGGCGCGCGCCCGCAAGAGGCCCGTCGCGCTGATCGTCGCGATCATCGTGTCGCTGCTCGACCAATCGAACGAAGCGTCGTTCACCGCGCGTCCCGCCGAGTCCAGCGCCGAAGCCTCGAACTGGTGTGAGGCACCCGCGCCGATGCTGACGCTTGCCGGGTTCAGGAGTACGGAGATCACCTTGGGAGCCGCGACTTCCGTCGGGGCCACAGGAGTGCTGTCGGGGCTGCACGCAAGCGCGCCCGCGAGTGCGGTGATCGAGAAGAGCAACTTGCGGGCGTGGCTAGAGGACGCAGTGAGCTTGCTGATACCCATGAAAAAGCCGCCTTGGCTCGTGGTGAGCCGCTGGCGGCTGGGCGGACTTGACGATCTCTCTTCGAGGGCTCGCGTTAGTCCCCTGGCTCTGCGTCCCTTCCTTTCGAAAGGTTTGCTCTGATCAGCGGGGTTGGTGTGTCGACGTAACTAGTCTGCGCCAACCCGGATGACCGTACAACCTCTTGTGTCACATAGTGTTCTCGCGTGCGATGAGCGGAAGGAAGACCTTGAACACGGAACCTTCCCCTGGCTCGCTCTCCACCGACAACTCGCCTCCGCTCTGCTGCACGATGCCGTACACGGTCGCCAACCCGAGGCCGGTTCCGTGCTCCGACTTGGTCGTGAAGAACGGCTCGAAGATTCGCGCCCTCGTGTCGCTGTCCATCCCGATGCCGGTGTCGGCCACGGCGAGCATCACGTAGGCGCCGGACGCTGCGGCGGACAGGTGCTCACGCGCACTTCCGTCGAGTCTCACGTTCGAGGTCGAGATGGTGACGGAGCCGCCGTCGGGCATCGCGTCACGCGCGTTCACGCAGAGGTTCAGGATCACCTGCTCGATCTGCGTGGGATCCGCTCTCACCATGCCGAGGTCGCTCGCCAACCGCACACGGAACTCGACCTGGCGCCCGATCAACCGGCGAACCATGGCCTCCATCGCGGTCACGCTCTCGTTGAGGTCGAGCAGGCGCGGGAGCAGCACCTGCTGGCGGCTGAAGGCCAGCAACTGACGCGTGAGGCCCGCCGCACGGTGCGAGGCGTTGAGGATCTCGTTCACGTCGGAGTGCGAGGGGTCGCCCTCCGGCAGGTGTGCCTGAACGAGCTCGCCGTAGCCGATGATCGCCGCGAGGATGTTGTTGAAATCATGCGCGATGCCACCGGCCAAGCTGCCCACCGCCTCGAGCCGCTGCGTCTGCCGCGTGGTCGTCTCGCTCCGCAGCCGGGAGATGGCCGCGCCGAGGACATGCGCCACCGCTTGCAGAAAGTGCACATCGTCCACGGAGAACAGGCGCGCCTTCGTGTCGTGCGCGCCGAGGACACCGTAGGGCTTGCCGGCCGGCCCCGGGATCGGCACGGTGACGCCGCTGCGGATGCCGAACTGCGCCAGCATCGTCGCGCCGCCGAAGCGCACGTCGCTCGTGATGTCGGCGAGCGCGGCCTCCTCGGGGTCCCGCAGCGTGAAGGCCGGTGACTCCTCGTCCAGCCGGAGCTGGAACCCCAGCGCATGCGCCGGCCACCCCGCGCCCGCCCGGAGAACCAGCGTCGTGCCAGCCGCGCTCAGCTCCATCACGCTCCCGAACGGCAGGTCGAGCGTGTCCGCCACGATCGCCGAGGCCGCGTCGAACAGCGTGGACACGTCCTCGCCCGTGACGGCGCGCTGGCCGAGGCTCGCCACGGCCGCCTGCTGGCGCGCTCGCACCATCAGGGCGACTTCCGCGCGTTTGCGCTCGGTGATGTCGAGCACGAATCCCACGCCGCCGCCTCGCTCCCCCGAGAGCGTGGACGCACCGACCAGCACCGGTACCCGGCTGCCGTCGCGGCGCATGAACTCGGTCTCGAGCGGCGCCGCCACGCCCACGCGCCGCAGCCGCTCCATCAACGAGTCATCCTCGGCCGCGTGGCCCGGCGCCAGCAGCGCGGCGCGGTCCAGCCGGCCGGCGTCGATCTCCGATCGCGACCGCTGCAGCAGTCGCAGCACCGTCTCGTTGGCGTCATAGACCACGCCGTCCGCGTCCCAGAAGTAGACGCCGATCATCTCCGACTCGACGACGCGCCGAAAACGGTCGTCGGTGTCGCGCAACCGCGCCTCCGCCTGCCGGCGCTGCCAGCGCTCCGTCGCGATCGTCGCCACATTCAGCAGCTTCTCGATCTGCACCGGCTTGATCAGGTAGTCGATGCTGTTCTCTCGCAGCGCCGCGATTGCGCTCTCCACCGACGCGTTGCCCGTCAGCACCACGACTTCCGTCAGCGCGGACAGCTCGTGCAGCCTCGCCACGAGTTCCATCCCATCCATGTCGGGCAGCCGGAGGTCCACCACCGCCAGCACCGGCGACTCCCGCCCCGCGAGCTCGAGACCCTCACGCCCGGTCGCGGCGACCAGCGGCGCGTAGCCATGGAGCCGCAGGATGTCGGAGAGCGTTCGGATCAGCGCGCTGTCGTCGTCGACGACAAGGATCTGCATGGGCTCAACCGATGTCACGGAGCTCCTTGAGCACTTGTGTGACCTTGTCCGGCGGGAACGGCTTCTGCAGGTATGTGTGCACCCAGCCTTCGGGCACGGTCGAGTCCAGCTCGTGTTCGGCTCCGTCGCATCCACTGTATACGATGAGGGCGCTCTCGGGGTTGGCGGAGTGCACCGCGGTCACCGCATCGCGCGGTCCGACACCGCCCAGATGCAGGTGCAGGAGCACGGCGAGCGGGCGCTGCTCCTCCAACAGGCGCGTCGCGTGCAAGAGGTTGTCCGCGACCACCGTCTCATAGCCGTTCGTGCGAAGCACCCCCGAGAGCGTGGTGAGGAAGGCCGCGTCCGTGTCGATGATGAGCACCGGCCGCTGGCCGTCGCCCTGCTCGTCGAGCAGCGCCAGCAGGACCCGTGGGTCGACCGGCTTGGACATCACGCTCGCCACGCCCTCGCGTTCCGCCGCCGCCACGAGGTCGGGCGCGGCGTACGCCGACATCAGCACCACGCGCAGGCCCGGCCGGAGGCTGCGCATCGCGCGGAACGCCTCGACGCCATTCACGCCAGGCATCTTGATGTCCATCAGGACCACGTCGAAGTCCCGTGCTTCCACCGCGTGCACGGCCGAGTCGCCGGACGTGGCCGGCGTGACCTCCCAGCCCGCGAGGCGCAGGATGTCGCAGAGCGTCCGGACGAGCAGCGCGTTGTCGTCCACCACGAGGGCATGGCGCGTCATGACGCACCGGCCGGCGCGACCGGCAGCGAGAGCGTGAACACGGCTCCACCCGGGGGCGTCGCCCCATTGAGGTTTCGTGCGCTGACATCGCCTCCGTTGGCACGCGCGAGCGTGCGCGAGAGGGCGAGCCCGAGCCCGATGCCGCGCGCCTTCGTGGTGAAGAGCGGCTCGAAGATCCGCTCCAGGAGTTCCGGTGCCACGCCGGGTCCGGCGTCGACGACGTCCAGCGCCACGCAGCCGTCGGCCACGTGCCCGCGTACCGTGATCGAGCCCTCGCCGTCCATCGCCTGCACGGCGTTCGTCAGCAGGTTCAGCAGCACCTGGCCCGCCTGCGTCGCATCGGCGAGCGCGTGCGGCAGGTCTGCCGGCATGCTGATGTCGATCGCGGTGCGGCCCTTGCCCAGGGCCTCCAATTGCGCGAGCTGTGCCTGCAGCACCTTCCCCATGTCCGTCGGCACGCGGTGGGGAGGCTTGGCGCGCGCATAGTCCAGCAAGTCGGCCACGATCTTCTCCGACAACGTGATCTGCTGGTGGAGGATGTCGAGGTACTCCGTGACGTTCGCCGGCTGGCCCACGAGCACCGCGCGCAGGTAGTAGACGGCGTTCGTCATCACCCCGAGCGGATTTCGCAACTCGTGCCCGACGCCGCTCGCCAGCTGGCCGAGCGTCGCCATGCGCTCGCGCCGGAGCAGGGAGTCCTGCGCCGCGTGCAACTGCTGCAGCGTCGCGTTGAGGTCCGTCGTGCGCGCGGCGACCTTCCCCTCCAGTTCGTCGCGCGACTGCCGGAGTTGCTCGGACATCGAGGAGAACGCCGACGCGAGCTTGCCCAGCTCGTCCGCGCGCTGCGCGCTCACCACCTGCGCGTAGTCGCCCTGCTCGATGCGGCTCGCGGCCTCGGTGAGCTGCGTCAGCGGCTGCGTGATGCTGCGGCTCATGCGCCACGCGCCGATCAGCCCGATGATGACCACGAGCAGCGCGATGGCACCCATCTGCCGGAGGTACTCGGTCACGGGCGACATCAGGCTGGAGTACCTGCTCTCCACGGCGATCAGGAAGTCGGAACCGGGGACGCGCAGCGCGCGAACGAGGAACCGCTCGCCGTCGTGCATGTGGGCTGTCGCCTGCTCGACCGCTTCATGGTAGAGCGGGGGAGGCGGAATCACTCGCTCGAGGTCACTCCAGACAGAGCCGTCGGAGTTGCCGAGGAGGACCGTCGCGTCCCCGCCGAGCATCAGCTGCGCCGCCTCGCGGGTTCGTGCCGAGAGCGCGAGTCGGCGCCAGTGAATCAGGAACACGCCGTCCACGCCGGGCACCGGGGCCGCAGTGGCGTAGAACATCGTGTCCGTCGTGACGTGGAACTTCCCGACGTATGCG
The DNA here is from genome assembly GCA_035538035.1 of Gemmatimonadaceae bacterium. Taxonomy (GTDB): domain Bacteria; phylum Gemmatimonadota; class Gemmatimonadetes; order Gemmatimonadales; family Gemmatimonadaceae; genus Pseudogemmatithrix. The sequence goes on from DATLLD010000162.1 coordinate 4,853, forward strand.
CCCGACGTTCGGTCAACCGTGGCCAGCAGGTCCCCGAGGCCGTATTGGGCCAGCATCTGGCTGCGTTCCGCCGTCGCGTTGCTCAGCAGCGCATTGCCCTCGCGATCGACCAGCGACGTCGCGAGCACATTCTCCGGCTGCGGGCCGCGATACTGCATGGCCGCGATCGCCGATTCGCGAAGCTCCGGACCGGGCTTCCGAGCAAAAGCGATCACTCCCGGGCTCGCGGCCACCGAGGTGGCCAGGGCACGAAGATTGGTCGCGGAACGACTGAGTTCACCGAGGTACACGCCGGCGAGGCGGGCGATGCGTGCCTCGCCGGCTTCCAGCGAGGTCGTCCTCACCGAGAAATACCCGGCAACGGAGAGCGCCGCGGTCGCGGCGAGCAGGAAGCCGCCGATGAGCACCGGAAGCTTGCTCTCGAGCGAAAGGCCGGCCCAGCCCGACGACGACTGGACTCTGTCTGATTCGCGCAGCATTGCTTCCGCTCCGTAGGGGAATTGGCTACCTGAAGCTGACGTTGGCCCCAAAAGTGGCTCCGCGCAATATCATTTGTCACAGATCGGGATGATTCATACTATTTGTGCTATCTCGCTATGCGGCAACGGCATGACCTCGGTGGATCTCCCTCTGTCTCAATGGACCTGAAACACCTTCGCAGTTTCGCTGTCGTCGCCACCGCAAAAGGCGTTGGCCGCGCGGCGCGCGCATTGCGCATCGCGCAGCCGGCGCTCTCGCGACAGGTGCAGGCGCTGGAACGTTTCCTCGAGACACGGCTGCTGGACCGGGAACACCAAGGGGTGCGCGTCACGCCTGCGGGGAGCGTGCTGCTGGAGGGCATCGGCGAGTTCGAGCGGAGCATGCTGCTCGCGCTGCATCGGGCCCGGTTGGCACAAGACGGGCGGCTCGGTCGGCTGCGACTCGGCATGGGGCGCGTGGCGCTCGAGAGCGTGCCGGTTGGACGCTCCCTCGCCGCGCTGCATCGGTTCCATCCCGAGATCACCCTCGACCTCGTCGAACTGGGCAGCCCGCAACATTCCGCCGCGTTGCTGGCCGGTGATATCGACGTGGCGATCGGCACGGACGGAAACTTCCCGCACAGCCGCCTCGAGCGACGCGTGTTGTACACGCTCGCCGTCGACAGCGCGCTCATCGCGTCGAGCCACCGGTTCGCCGGGGCGACTGTCATCGACGTGAGTGAGCTTGCCGCCGAGCCGCTGCTGCTGGCCGGCCGCGCCAGCGGGTGGCTGCATCAGGGTCTTCGCGAGGCACTGCGCGCGATGGGCGCGGGGGAGCCTCGGGAGTACGACTCGCTGGACACGGTCTACAACCTCGTGGCGGGGAGGCGCGGCTGGCTGCCCGTGGCCGGCGCCCATCATGCGCCCGCGCCGGGCACCACCATCGTGCCGCTCGCCGGACTCTCCGCCGAGATCCCGCTGACGCTTCGCTGGCGTCGCGACCGGAACTCGCCGGTGCTCGATCGCGCGTGCGCCTTGATACTCCGTGTCGCCAGCCGGGAGAAGGACGCCGGCACGTCGCCGCCTGCTCCGGTCGCGACTCGTCCCCACGCGGACGAACCGCCGAACGCGGAGTTTCCCGCTGCGCTCGAACTTCGCCCGCTTCGCGCGCTCGTCACGGTCCTGGAGGAAGGCTCGGTGATCGATGCATCGCGCCGACTCGGCGTCACGCAGTCGGGGCTTTCGCGGCAGCTCTCAGCACTCGAGCGCGCGGTCGGGCTTCCGCTGTTGCGCCGTGTGCGCAATGGCATCGGGACGACGCCGGCTGGCGAGGTCTTGCGCACGGAGGCAGGTGCCGCACTCGCGTCGCTCGAGTCGACGTTTGCGTCGATTCGCGGCCTGGGGCAGGGAGTGGCGCACCGGGTGGTGGTCGGAGCGATTCCCGCGGAACTCGCCGGCGGCACCATGGTGCGGATGCTGAATCGCGCCGCGAAGCGATTGCCTCTCATGGCCATCGAGCTGCGGGAGGTCGCTTCGTACGCCCAAGCAGACGCGATCCTGCGCGGCGAACTCGATGCAGGGGTCGCCGTCGGAGCGCCGGGAGTGGCCGACGATCCCAGGATAGCCGTTCGGCGCTTGACGCACGATGCGTTTGACGCGGCCCTCGTCTCGGTCGAGAGCCCGCTGGCGAAGCGCGAGTCGCTCGAGGCGTCCGACCTCGCCGACCTCCCGCTGCTCTTCTTCCCGCGCGCTTCGAACCCACTGTTCCATGACGCAGTGATGCGCGCGCTGCTCGCCGCTGGCCTCACGCCGCGACTCGGCAGCTACTGCACGGGTCCGCGGGCGACGTGGAGGCTGGCGGCAGACCGCCTTGGCTGGGCGCTCGGTACCTCCTCGATGCGCGAATCCCCGCCGCCCGGACTCGTTGCGGTTCCGCTGCGCGGCTTCTCCGTGCCGGCGGGCGCGCAGCTGCTCTGGCGTCGAGGAGAAACCAACCCGCATGTGCTCTCGATGCTCACCGCATTCGAATGAGGTGGCACGGCTGATGCGGGCCTTCCTCGCTCACGCATCCTCACGCGGGAGACAGCATGGCCAGATACGGCAAGAAGGCGTCAGACAAGGTCGAGAAGGTGATGAAGGAGAGAAAACGCGGCACCCTGCGGAGTGGCTCGGGGCAGAAGGTGACGAGCCGGGAGCAGGCGATCGCCATCGGCCTCTCCGAGGCGCGCGAGGCCGGCGCGAAGGTTCCTCCTCCGCCGCGAAAGAAGCGCGCCACCAAGCGCGCGACGACCGGCGCCACCAAGCGCGCGACGACAAGTGCCACCAAGCGCGCGAAGTCGAGCGCCACCAAGCGCGTCACCAAGCGCGTCACCAAGCGTACCGCGAAGCGCGTCATGAAGCGCGCGCCGAAGCGAGCCACGAAGCGCACACCGGCTCGTGCGGTCAAGCGCGCCGCGCAACGCACTCCCACACGCGCCATGAAGCGCGCGACGAAACGAAGCTCCACCCGCGGGACAAAGCGCTCCGTCACGCGCTCCGCCACCGCCGGCAGGCGCGCTACGAGGCCCTCGAAACGCTAGCCCTGCGCGACACGAACGCCTTCGCGAGTGATGCCGCGCTCGCGGCGAGCAGCGCCGGGAAGGCGAGCGTGAGGGCGAGCAGCGGACCCGATCCGGTTCCCATCGCAGCGCCGGCGACGTCAGCGACGCGTGCCACCGCGCCGGGCGAGGACGGCAGCAGCAGAAGAATCAGCCACGAGAACGTGCCGGCCACCGCAGCCATCAATGGGAGGGTGCGGTCGCCGGGTCGCAGGGCTGCCCACGCGGCGGCGACGATGGGCACCGCCCACCAAGCCACGAACCAAGTGGCCGTCGCCATCGCGGCGGTCGCTGCGGCGAACTCCGCGAACAGGAACTTGCGCGCGGTCACGGTGCGGGCCTCAGAGTAAGCCTGCTCGAAGTGGCCGAATCCGGGAGGTCGGCCGCGCTGCGCGGCGTGCGCAGCGGCGAGAGGGCGCCGCGCTGCCACTCGGGCACGCGGTCGGCGTAGCGCGTCGATACCGGGTTGCCCGACTGGCCGCCGGGGTACGTTCCCGACGCGGTCAGTTCCTCTCCCAGCTCGACGACGAACCGCCAGCTCGCTCCGTGCGTGCCACCGGATTCGGACGGCGAGAGCGTGCCCGGCCCCGACTGCACCGACAGCGACTCGCGGCCGAAGCCCGGCAGGCGCAGCAGGTGATGGATGTTCATCCGACGCGCCTTTCCCCAGCGCCACGCCTCGGGGTCGTTGCCGAAGCGCGTGCGGGCCGTGGTCCACGCATCCCGCAATGCCAGCAGCAGGATGTCGTCACGCGTCTCGCGGACGTCCGCCGTCGATCCGTCGTCCCACCAAGGGGATGATCCGTCCTGCAGCAGTCGCACGAGCATCGACGACCCGGGCGTGGCGACCCGGCGGTCCTCACCGGGAATCACGAACTCGTCCCATGTCCGTCGTGTCAGCGCGCTGTTGAGCTGGTCGAAGAGCACGGCGCCGCGACTCTCGATGTCGAACCGGCCATCCCATCGATCGAGGAACGCCATCGCCGCCGAGTCGGACGGCTGCAGCACGCCGCGCCGGCGCGCCGCCGCCACCGCATCGCGCACGGGGGGAAGTATCGCATCGGTGAGGGCGCTTCGCGGATCCGTGTGCGCGAGCCGCATCTTCTCCGGGGTCATCGCCGCGTCGGCACGCAGGATCCCGTTGATGCGTATCGCTCTCCAGGGCGAGGGCCAGTCCCAGCCGAGGTAGCCGGGACGAACCGCCGGGTCGACTGGTTGCTGGTTGGCGCTCGCGAGGTAGCCCTGCGCGGGATCCATCGACGTCGGGTACTGCGAAAGCGGCCAATCGCCAGTCCAGTCGCTCGCGCTCAACGAGCCGTCGAACACCTTGTCGCCGCGGCCGTCGCCTGGACGCAGCGGGTAACGGCCGGTCGAGCGGATGCCGATGTGGCCGCCGCGGTCGGCGACGAGGAAGTTCTGCGCCGGTGCGCGATAATTCGCCATCGCCTCGTACCACTCGGCGGCGCTGGTCGCCAGGCTCGCGTCATGGAACGCCGTGCCCTCGTCCGAGAGTTCGAGTGCGGTCCAGCGCATCGACACATAGCCGATCGGCGAGCGCACCATCGGACCGCGATGCGTGCGGTACAGCGTGTCCGTCGCGAGCACGGCGCCGGTCGGGTCCTCGTATGTGGCGACGCTCGACTCGAGCTCGCGCCAGGCGCCATCCACGCGGTAGCGCGCCGGGGCTGTGGTGTCGTCGACCGTCTCCAGGTAGAAGTCGAGCACGTCGGCACCGGTGTTGGTCGCCGTCCAAGCCACGTCGCGATTGAATCCGATGGGCACCAGCGGGGCGAGCGGCAGCGTGACGCCGTAGACATCGAGCACCCCCGGCACCACCATGTGCGCCTCGTACCAGATGCTCGGGAGCGTGAGCTGCAGGTGCGGGTCGCCCGAGAGCAGCGCATGGCCGCCCGTGGTGCGCCCCGGTGCAACCGCCCAGTTGTTGCTGCCCACGACGGCTTCGCCTCGCGTGAGCTGCGGCTCGGCGGCGAACAGCGCGCGCGTTTCCATCCAGCGACGCGCCTCCGCCAGCGACTTGGCATCGGGCCGCTGGGGCGCCGGAATCTCCGCGTGCGTGTACCGGGGCGCCTGTCGTCCGGCCACGGGTTCGATCGGTTCCTGGATCGGTGCGTTGACGGGAAAGAGCGCCGCGGTCGCGGCGGCACCGACGAGCGACTCGACGGCGCCGCGCTGCAACTCGCTGTCCTGCCACGCCAGCGTCAGCGACATCCGCGCCAGCAGGTAGTAGGTGTCCTGCGGCTGGAATGTGCGTGGCTTGCGTCCGAGCAGCCGGTACTCGATCGGCAGCTCGTTCGGGCGCATCGCGCGCACGTACGCGTTAACGCCATCCATGTACGCCGCCACGAAGGCGCGGACCGGCGCGTCGCGGTCGAGCGCCGCCCACTTCGCCTCCGCGGCGACAGCGAGCCCCTGCCGCCGTGCCTCGCGGTCGAGCGGCAACGCCCGCGCGCCGACGAACTCGGTGAGCGTGCCGGCGACGGCGCGCTGCGTCAGCTCCATCTGGAAGAGGCGGTCGCGGGCATGCACCCAGCCGAGTGCCCGGTAGGCGTCGGTCTCGCTCGCGCCGAAGATGTGCGGGACGCCGCGGTCGTCATAACGGACCTCGACCGTACCGCCGAGTCCCTGGAGCGCGACAACCTGCACGGCCGGCAGTTCGGCCGCGCGCGACACCGCCCAGATGCCCCGCGCGGGGTCGAGCAGCGGCCCTATCGCAGGCAGTCCCCGCAATGATGTCGCCCCGACGTACATCGCGCCCGCGAGCGCGAGGCCGGCCACGACGCCGGTGAAGGCGCGCGGCACCTCGGGCACCGGCGAGCGCTCCGCCATCAGCCGCGATCCCCGAACGCGCCGAGCAGTGCGTTGGCGCCTCCCTTGCCGGTGCGCAGGGCGGGGGCGTGCGCCACCACGCGCTCGGCGAGCCGGGAGAAGGGAAGCGTCTGCAGGATCACGCGGCCGGGGCCGGTGAGGCGCAGGTAGAAAAGGCCTTCGCCGCCGAACGCCATCGTCTTGATCCCCTTGACCATCTGGATGTCGTAGTCGACGGTCGACTGCATCGCCACGAGGCAGCCGGTGTCGACGCGCAGCACCTCGCCGCGCTTGAGGTCGCGCTCGATCAGCGTGCCGCACGAATGGAGGAACGCGAGGCCATCGCCGCGCAGCCGCTGCAGGATGAACCCCTCGCCGCCGAAGAAGCCCGCGCCGATGCGCTTCGTGAACGCGATGTCGAGGTCGGTGCCGCGGGCCGCGCAGAGGAACCCGTCCTTCTGCGCGATCAACTCGCCCCACTGGGCGAGGTCGGCGACGAAGATCTTGCCGGGCATCGGCGCGGCGAACGCGACGTCGCGGCGAACCGAGGCGCTGTTGCCGAACATGGTGATGAAGAAGCTCTCGCCGGTCAGCATGCGCTTGCCCGCGCCGAGCAGCTTGGAGAACATGCCGGCGCCGGTGCCATTGGGGTCCAGCGTCGTGTCGACCTCGATGCCTTCTTCCATGTACATCATCGAACCCGCCTCGGCGATCACGGCTTCGCCGGGGTCGAGCGTCACGATGACGCCCTGCATGTCGTCGCCGACGATCCGATAGTCAATGATGTCGCTGGCCATGGTCTTGGAATTTGGGGTGAGTGGAACGCGGAGACACGCGGTGTCCCCGGCTGCGGACACTAACTCCGGTATCGTCACGTAATGATATTGCGGCGCAATAACTTAGACGAAACGCCGCGATTGGTGCAAACTCTGCACTGACTTCGACCGCAATGCTGCTGGCCGGCGCCCTGCGTCATCACTCACTCCCTGCGAGAGCCCGTATGTTCCGAGCCCGGAAGTCCCAGGCACTCATGCTCGTCGTCGCCGCCCTTGCCGTCTCGGCTTGCGGCATCAAGCGCGTTTCGCGCGTCGACCCCACGTCTGTCACGGATCTCTCGGGCAAGTGGAATGATACCGATTCCCGCTTGGTCGCGAACGAGCTGATCGGCCAGTCGCTCGGCGCCCCGTGGGTGCGTGAGTGGTCCGCCGCCAATGGCGGTGCCGCGCCCACCATCATCGTCGGCGAGTTCCGCAACCGCACGCTCGAGCATATCGCGGTCGGCACCTTCGTGCGCGACCTCGAGCGGGCATACATCACGAGCGGCACGGTGCGCGTGGTGGCGAGCGCCGAGGAGCGCCAGGAGGTGCGCGGCGAACGCGCCGACCAGCAGGTGAACGCCACCGCCGACACCCGCGCCCGGGTGGCCCGCGAGCAGGGCGCCCGCTTCATGCTGCAGGGCGACGTGCAGGCGATCGAGGACTCCGAGGGCCGGGAGAAGATCGTGTTCTATCAGGTGGACGCGACGCTGATCGACCTCGAGTCGAACGCGAAGGTCTGGGTGGGGCAGCACAAGATGAAGAAGTACATCCAGAGACGCCGACTCACGCCGTGAGCCGGACCCGCGACCTGCCACTTTCCACCCACAGGACCATGCTCAAGCCCACCGTCTTCCTCGCCCGGCAGCACGCTGCGTTCTTCGCGATCCTCGTCGGCGCCTGCGCGCCATACCCGCAGCGCGTGAATGAAGCACCGGTGCTCGTCAACGGCGATCGCGTGCCGACGGCCGATGGAGCGACGGCCGCCGGTGCCGTCGCCGCCGAGCGTGGTGCGCAGCGGTCCACGGCGGACTCGATACACGCGCTTGCCGTGAGCGGGTGCGCGCCCGCCATCTGCTCCGCGGTCGCGCGGGGCGAGATCGCACTTGGCATGAACGAGGCTCAGGTCTACGCCGCGACGCGCTCGACGCCGGAGGCCTGGGTGGTGCGGCACAGCGGCGCCGACGCCGTGATGGTGCCCGCCACGCGATCGGCCGCGCCCTCGGACCGCAGCGGAGAACTCGTGATGGTGCAACTCGCCTCCGGTCGCTCGGCGGTCGTGAGCCGTCGCGGCCCGCAGGGCATCACCGTCGTCAGCCGCCCGCAGGAAATGGGCGCCGCGGCTCAGTCCAAGGCCGCTGCAGACGCGCTGATGCGCGAGGGCGACGAACTCGTCGCGGCGAACGATCTCGACGGCGCGCTCAACCGGTACGACCGCGCGAGCGTGCTCGACCCAGAGGCCGCGGACCCGCAGTACAAGGCGGCGCGGCTGCTCGACCTGCAGCTTCGACCCCAGGAGGCGCTGATGCGCTACCAGCGGTTCCTGCTCTCGCTCGAGATCGAGCGCATCCAGGCCCAGGGAGATGCGAACGCCAAGCTGGCTGAGGCGATCGCCCTCGCCCAGCAGCGCATCGTGGTGCTCGAGAAGCAGGTCCGCTGACATGCAGCATGGCCGCTGGCGAGCCGGCCGCGCAGGCACGACGCTCGCGCTCGCGGTCTTCGTGTTGCAGGGTGCGGCGTGTGCGGCGGCCACGCAGTCCTGGCGCGCCGGACCAGCCGGCATTCCGGCCGAGCGAAGCCTTCGCGATCAGCTGGCGGCCGGCCGCTTCGAGAGCGCGTGGGAGGCCGTCAATGACAAGCATCTCGCGCCGGCGGACGCCCTGCTGCGGCACATGTACAAGGGAGTCGTCGGGCTGCATGCCGGAGAGTGGGAGACCGGTGCCCGGGCGATGGATCGCGCCTGGGAGATCGCCTACCAGCGCTGGACCAAGCGCCTGGGCAACGCCGCGCTCTCGATGGTGACCTCCGACGCCGTGCTGCCCTACGACCCTGGCCCGGCTGAGCTCATGTTCATCCCGTACTACGGTGGACTCACCTGGCTCGCGCGCGACGAGCGACAGTCGGCGGCGGTCGAGGCGCGCCGTCTCTCCACGTTGTTGGCCAGCGACGTGGGCCCACAGCCGGCCGACGACTTTCGTGGCGTGATGCGCTACGTGGCGGGCGTGATGTATGAGATGGCGGGCGAGCGCAACGACGCCGACGTCTCGTTCCGCAACGCGGCCCTGCTGCTCGGCGGCGCCATCCCGGGCGACACGTTGCACGCCGATTCGCTCCACGGCGACGTCGTCGTCGTGATCGAGGACGGGTTCGTGGGCCACCCGCAGCCCGCGGCGATGACCTTCTGGTTCACGGACACGGAGCTCTCACACCTCTCGGGCGACGACGAGCACGCGCGCGTCTCGACGGTGGGTACGCTGCGGCACCGGCGGCATGAGTCGCGGCAGTGGGGTGCCGGTTATCGGGCCGTCACGTTCTCGTGGCCGGAGTTCGGCGAGCCGCGGCGCGTGAGCGGACCGCTTGGCGTGCGCGCGGCCGGAACGGATTCCGCTGCCGTCGGGGTCGCGGCGCTCATCAGTGCCGACGTGACGGGCGCGGTGCGCGCCGACTTCGATCGGGAGCAGCCGGGCCGGCTGGCGCGCGCGATCGCTCGCGCTGCCGTGCGCGAGGCCGCGCTGCGTGCCGCCGGGCGGTCATTCGAGGACGCCGTCGACGGCGACAAGAAGAAGGGCGACAAGAAGGACGACGACGGGAAGAACGACGGTCAGGGGAAGGCGATCGGCAAGGTGCTGCTCGGCATCGGATTGCTCGCCACCGGCGCGACGTCCGCGGTGCTCGACCAACCGGATCTGCGCGCGTGGCAACTGCTGCCGGACCGGGTCAGCGTGGCTCGGCTGCGCCTGCCGCTCGGGGACCACGCCATCGAGGTCACGCGGGACGGCGAGGCGGTCACGCTCGGCACCGTCAGCGTGCGACCAGGTTCCGTCACGCTGCTGACGCATCGCTGGTGGCCCGCGCCGCGGGACACCAGGACGCTAGTCGAGAACGGCCGCGAACTCCCTGACTATCTGTCCCGCGGCGCGCACGTCGTGGATCCCGGCGACGGACTTTCCCGCCTGCCAGTACTCGCTCCGGGTGTCGTCCTGCATCAGTGACTTCTTGAGGCGGCGCACGGAGTTGAGTCCGTACCACATCCGCATCCAGTGCTTCGTGCGGCGACCCTTCAGCATCCGGCGGGCGAGCCAGCCGGCACGCGTGCCCAAGCGCTCGATGTACTCGTTGCGGATGACCGAGACCGGCACGCCCGTGAGGCGTTCGGTCAGCACGATGTCGTCCTCGTCCGAATCGATGATCGCCTGCTTGTAGGCATCGCTTGCCTTGCACTCGGGCGTGGCGATGAAGCGCGTGCCGAGCTGCACCGCCGCGTAGCCGATGCGCAACTGGCGCGCGAACTCCGCCGGTGTTCCCACGCCGCCGGCCGAGACGATTGGCAGTCCGAACGGCGCGAGCTCCGCGAACAACTGCTCCGGATCCTTCGGTCCCGCATGTCCGCCGGCGCGAGAGTTCACCGCGATCAGGCCATCTACGCCGCCGTCGACTCCCTTCTGCGCCCACTTCCGCTCCGTGACGTCGTGGTAGACGATCCCGCCCACGGCGTGCACGCGCTCGCACACCCAGCGCGGGTTGCCGAGGGACGTCACGAAGAAGCGTATGCCCTCCTCGAGCGCGACGTCGATCCACTTCGTCATGCGCTCCATATAGATCTTGTTGGAGCCTTCGATGAGCGCATTGAACCCCACCGGCTTGTCGGTGAGCGAGCGGATGTAGCGCAGCCCGGCGCGGTACTCGTGGCCGTGCACGTAGGTCAGCGAGATCGGCTGGACGACGCCGAGCCCGCCGGCCTCGCTCACCGCCGCAATGAGCTCCGGGTTGGAGCAGGGATACATGGGACCGCAGATCAGCGGCACGGCGACGCCCGTCTGGCGCGTGAAGGTGGTCTCCATCACTGCGCCGTCGCGCGCACGGGGCCCAGGCGCCAGCGGACCGTCGCCCGCGCGACCACCGTGCCCTCGCGGTCGGTGCAGTCCGCGACCACATCGAAGTCGGTGTCGCCGGTGACCGTCGGCACGGCCACCCGGCTCTCGGCGGTGATGGTCCCGCGCGCCTTCTTCAGGTATTCCATGGAGATGTTGGTGACGATGCCGCGAACGCCGTCGGGGAGCCCAGCCAACATGGCCATGCCGCTGGCCTGCTCGGCCACGTTGAGCAACGCGATGGCATGGACGGAGCCGAGGTGCTGCCGGTTGCTTCGCCGGTCGGGGATCTCGACGCGGCAGTAGCCCGGTTCGAGATGGCGGATCCGCGGGCCGACGCTACCGGAGTAGGGCACCATGCGCCCGAAGACCTGCGCGAAGAGCCACTGGCCACCCGGCAGGGGACTCAGCCGGTTCCAGAGCCGGAGCAATCGGGTGCCGGGAGAGGAAGCCACGGGAAACCTCGCATGGGGTGGGTCGGGTTGCGTCAGTAAGCTAGCACGGTCGTATCTTGGTGCAGCCATCACCAGGAGCTGCCCGTGCGCCGGTCCTCCGCTCTCGTCATCCTCGCCCTCGTGTTTCCCGTGCCTGCCGACTCACAGCTCCCCACTCCGCCCGTCGCCAAGCAGCGCCCCGTGATCACCACGCTGCACGGTGAGACGCGCAGCGACGAGTACGCCTACTTCCGCGATCGCAACGATCCCGAGACGATCCCTTACCTCGAGGCGGAGAACAAGTACACCGACGCGATGATGGCGCACACCGTCGATCTCCAGCAGAAGATCTACGACGAGATGCTCGCCCGCATCCAGGAAGACGATTCCGGCGTGCCGGTGAAGCGCGGCGACTGGTTCTACTATTCGCGCACCGAGAAGGGGAAGGCGTATCCGATCTTCGCGCGCCGTCGCGGCAGCGAAACGGGGCCGGAGGAGGTCTACTTCGACCAGAACAAGGAGGCCGAGGGGCACGCCTTCTACCAGCTGGGCGGCATGGAGATCAGTCCCGACCACCAGAAGCTGGCGGTGCTCGTCGACACCAACGGCTACGAGGACTTCGTGCTGCAGGTGAAGGACCTGCGCACGGGTGAGTGGCTGCCGGACCGCATCGAGAAGCTGAGCTGGGGACTCGCATGGGCGAGCGACAACCGCACGATCTTCTACATGACGCCGGACTCGGCCAAGCGCGGCGACCGCGTCTGGCGGCACGCACTCGGCACCGCGCGCTCGGCGGACGTGTCCGTCTACCAGGACGAGGACGTGCTCTTCAACGTCGGCGTCTCGCGCTCGCGGAGCGGGGAGTGGATCCTCATCTCGAGCGGGTCGTTCACGTCGAGTGAGTGGCACGCGATCCCGGCCGATGCGCCGTCCGAGAAGCCGCGCCTGATCGCGGCGCGCCGGCCGGGCATCGAGTACGAGGTCGAGGCCGGCGAGGACTTCTTCTACATCATCACCAACGAGAACGCGCGCAACTTCAAGGTCATGCGCGCGCCGTTCGATGATCCGTCGCCGCGCCGCTGGACGGAATGGCTCGGCCACCGGCCCGATGTGTTCGTGGAGGGCGTGCTGCCGTTCCGTCGTCATGTCGTGGTGCAGGAGCGCCGCGAAGGACTGCGGCACCTGCGGGTGACGGAACTCGAGGGCGGCACCAGCCACGACGTGGCGTTCCCGGAGCCCGCCTATGGCGTGTTCCTCAGCGGCAATCCCGAGTTCGACACGCGCACGCTGCGGTTCTCCTACAGCTCCCTCGTCACGCCGAACAGCGTCTACGACTACGCGCTGGTGACGCAGACGCGCGTGCTTCGCAAGCGGGACGAGGTGCTGGGCGGATTCGACCCGTCGCGCTACGCGGTCGAGCGTCTCACCGCCACGGCGCGTGACGGCACGCCGGTGCCGGTCTCGCTCGTCTACCGCAAGAACTTCACGCGCGACGGCAAGCGCCCGCTGTTGCTCTATGCGTACGGCTCGTACGGCTCCACCACCGAGCCGACGTTCAGCTCGGGGCGGTTCTCGCTCATCGACCGCGACTTCATCTACGCCATCGCCCACGTGCGCGGAGGTCAGGAGATGGGGCGCGGCTGGTACGACGACGGGAAGATGATGAACAAGATGAACACCTTCACGGACTTCATCGACGTCGCCGAGCACCTCGTGCGGGAGCGCTACACCTCGCCGGACCGGCTCGCCGCGAACGGCGGCAGCGCCGGCGGGCTGCTGATGGGCGCCGTCGCGAACATGCGTCCCGACCTCTTCAAGGTGATCGTGGCCGATGTGCCGTTCGTGGATGTCATCAACACCATGCTCGACGCCAGCATACCGCTCACCGCGCAGGAATGGGAACAGTGGGGCAACCCCGCCAAGAAGGCGGAGTATGACTACATGAGGACCTACTCGCCGTACGACAATGTCGAGGAGAAGGCGTACCCGCGGCTGCTGATCACGAGCGGGCTCAACGACTCGCGCGTGGCGTACTGGGAGCCGACCAAGTGGGTCGCGCGGCTGCGCGCGAAAGCCGTCGGATCGAACCCGATACTGCTGAAGATGAACATGGGGGCGGGGCACGGCGGCAGTTCGGGGCGCTACGAGCGACTCAAGGAAACGGCGTTCCGCTACGCGTTCATCGTGGACCAGGTGAGGGTGGGGCTCGTGCAGTAACGGCGCTTGCGCTCGCGTCGAGATGGCCGTAAAACCCAGGCGGGCAGCGCATTCACGATCGAGGGCACATGTCCATTTCCAGGCGGGAATTCGTCGCAGATCTCGGTGCCGTCGGCGCGCTCTGGTTCGCCGCGGCGACTGGTTGCCGCGAGAATGCGCCCGACGCTGCCAGTCATCTGCCGCACTTGCCGGACACTGCCGAGGCACCTGCTCCGCCATCGGGGCTGGTGACATTCACGCCTGAGCAGGCCGCAGACGTGGAGGCAATCACCGCGCGCATCTTCCCCACGGATGACTCGCCCGGTGCCCGCGAGGCCGGCGTCGTCCATTTCATCGACCGGGAACTCGTGACGTTTCCGCCCGGCCAGAAGAAGGCGTTCATGGACGGACTCGCGCAGTTCGAGAAGGATGTCACGAAGCGGCATCCGGGCAAGCGCTTTGCGGCGCTCACGGAGACGCAGCAGGACGCTTTCCTCAAGCGCATCGAGGACGCCGAGTTCTTCGGGAATGTGCGCTTCGCGACAATCGCCGGCATGTTCGCGCTGCCCAAGTACGGCGGCAACCGGGACTATCTCGGCTGGCAGTTGATCGGGCAGGACCGCGCCTTCGAGCACAAGCCGCCGTTCGGCTGGTACGACCGGCCGGAGAACCAGATGGCGCTGCTCGGGAGGGTGCTGTGATGCGATCCGGCTTGCGGGGCCGCCCGTGCGGTCGGGGCCGGAGGTTTGCGTGAGGCAGCGGCAGCCCTCAGGCAAGACATTCGCGACCGACAGCGAAGTCGACTTCGTCGTGATCGGCTCCGGCCCCGCGGGCGGCTCGGTCGCGCGCGAGCTCACGCGCCAGGGGTTCGACGTCGTCGTGCTCGAGCAGGGGCGGCAGTTCGGCCCGGAGGAGATGGAACACGACGAGTGGGGCGCGTTCTTCACCGGCCGTTGGACCAACGACCCGGTGACGCAGCCGCAGACGTATCGCAAGTCGGAGAAGGAGAAGGCGGAAGAGCGTGCCTACGTCGGCTACGCCAAGGCCGTCGGCGGCACGACGTTCCACTTCACGGGCAACTACTGGCGATTCCGGCCGATCGACTTCAATGAGTTCTCGGTGCGCGGCGGCGTGCCCGGCGCGGCGCTCGCGGACTGGCCGATCACCTACGAGGAGCTCGAGCCGTACTACTCGGCGGTCGAATGGGCCATCGGCGTCTCGGGGCAGGCGAACGCCGCGCCGGGCGAGCCGCCGCACTCACGCCCGTATCCGCTGCCGCCGCTCAACGTCACCGGGCCCGGCGTGTTGCTCACGGCCGCGTGCGACAAGATGGGCTGGAGTTCGATGCCCGCGCCGATGGCGATCCTCTCGCGCGAGTACAAGGGCCGGCAGCCGTGTCACAACTGCGGCTTCTGCCTTGCCTTCCCGTGCGAATGGGGCGCCAAGTCCGGTGCCAATTACACGATGATCCCCGAGGCGCTCGCGTCCGGACGCTGCGAGCTGCGCACGCAGAGCTACGTGCGGAAGATCCAGACCAACGACGCCGGGCGCGTGACGGGCGTCATCTATTTCGACAAGGACAAGCGCGAGGTGATGCAGCGCGCCAAGGCCGTCGTGCTCTCAGCCAACGGCGCCGAGTCGCCGCGCCGTTGAACATGAAGTGCTTCCCCACCATGCCGCTGGAGTTCGCGAGACCCTGCGGGAACCGGTTCGACTTGGACATCAACAG
>DATLLD010000163.1:0-3325 GCA_035538035.1 Gemmatimonadaceae bacterium
GCCGGAACTAGCCCGCCCGCTGCGGCGCCGATCGACGCACCGCCCGCGCTCACTGCCGTGGCGATCATCAGCGAGCCCTCGGGTGCGGCCATCTTCGTCGATGGCGAGCCGCGTGGGACGTCGCCGAAGAACCTGATGCTGCCCGCAGGCGCGACCGTGCAGATTCGCGGCGAGCTCGGCGGGCACGACGGCACCATGCAGACACACATCGTCGGGACGCAGGCCGAGACCGTCCGGTTGTCGCTCACGCCCCTGGTCGACGCTGCTGTCGCGGCCGATGCCGCCGTCGACGCGCCCCAGAGTTCACACCGTTGATCTCATGAGGGTTGGGTCTCGAACCGGAGCGGGAGGCGCCGGCGATCACCCGGCAGGGTCAGCCGGCGTTGGTTGAACGCGGCGAGCATCGCGTCGATCGCTCGACGCTCGGAGCTGTTGGCGGCCGGCGCGAGCCGCACGCGGATCGCGGACTCGGTGACGATGACCTGGCCCGGCGCGGCGAGCAGGTTGGCGACGACCTTCTTCGCCTCGCGCGGCCGGCGGAGGTGGGGGGCGATCAGCGCGGCGAGATCGGACTCGGCATTGGCGCAGACGACGCGGATCACGTCGATGACGGACTTGAGCTGCCCGGTGTGCCGGACGAGGGTGTCGGCGAGCTCGGTCTTCTCGACCGGCGCATGCGTCGGCATGTACGGCCGCAGCGCCTCGATTTCACCCTGCAGCTGGAGCGCGCCGGCGAGATCCGCTTCGGCAGCGGCGCGACGGGGATCGCTTGCCGGAAGACGCGCCAGGACGCGACGGGCATCGCCTTCGTTGACCCGGGCGACGCGATACGCCCGATCGAGCCGGCGCCGCGCCGGGTTCGGGATGATCGTGCCGCGCGGCACCGACTCGACGCCGCGGTCGTCGAGCTGGTTGATCCCCCACCGCTCGACGCCGTGCTTGAAGCCGTTCTCCTGCCGCCAGCGATGCCACAGGATCTCGACGAGCCGGGCCGCCGGCTCCTTCGACACCGCGAGGAAGTTCACCTGACGGCCGTCCTCGGTGAGCACGGCGATGCGCCGGACGCGACCACGGCCGCCGCCGAGGTTGCGCAACCGGCTCTCGTGCAGGCCGATGGTCTCACCGGCGATCACCGCCCGAGTGAACGCGGTCGTCGGCAGATCCGGGTACGGCTTGCGCTCGTAGGTCACGACCTCGAAGCCGGCGTCGCGCAGTTCGGCGAGCGGCGCGGCGTGCGCTCCTGCGCGATCGAACGCGAGCAGGATGCGCTCGTCGGCTCCGAGCGCGTCGCGCAGCTTCGCTGACAGCGGTGGCAGGAGCGCGGGCAAGCTATCGTGCGACGGCACCGCGATGCGCAGCACCGGCCGCCCGTCCTCGTCGTGGATGTAGTAGTCGGAGGTGCCGGGGAGGACGCGACGGTCCTGCATCCGCCAGCCCTTGCGCACGACTTGTTTGCCCGTGTAGGGGCGGAGGTGGTTGTCGACGTAGAACACCGCCGGGCCGCCGTCGTCGGCGCGCGCGGCGTCGATGAACCGCTCGCCCATCTTGGTCTCGAGCTTCGCGGCGCCGTCGGTGTCGGCAAGCAGCCGGCCCAGCAGGCGGCGCACGCCGCTCGCGCTCGGCACCCGCTCCGCGCGCAGGAGCGCTGGCCCCGACGGCGTCGCGAGCCGACGCACACCCTCGACGCAGCGCTGTCCGATCGCGAGCGCGCAGAGGATCGCGTCGAGCGCGATCCGCACGGCGTCGTGATCCCTCGCGCGACGCGCGGGCGCGAGGGCCTCGCTCGCCTCCGCGTGCAGGCCGAGCTCGGCGGCGAGCGCCAGCATCAGCCACGTGCCGGCGTGCTGGACCTGCTGCCGGCTCCCCACCGACCGCGCCGTCATCGGCACGATCGCCTGGCCACCCTCGTCCTCGGTGACTTCGTCGGCGGTCACCGCCGCCGTGACGCTCGTCGTCGCCGCCGACCACAGACTCATCTGGCTCGCGTCGTCGAGCGGCGCGATCACCGACGGCTCCGTCGGCTCCGCCGGCGCCACCGAGCGCGACTCGAGCCACGCGCGATGCTCGCGCCACACCGCCGAGTACGCGTGCCGGCCGCGACGCGGCTGCTCCCGCCACACCGCCTTTGGCGTCAGCCCCGCAGCGAACTGCTCGCGCCACGACGCTCGCTTCGCCGCGGTGATGGTGACCTTCCCGCCCGCCCGTGGCAGCAGCAGCGCGGCTGGGCCGGCGGACTCCTCCTTCCGACGCAGTCGACGCAGGTACTCCTCGCCGATCCCGAACGCGGCGGCGAGGCGCCCGCGATGCACGCCCGACTTCGCGACCGCGACCGCGAGCACGTTGCGTCGACCGCGATCCCGATCCTCGTCGTCGAACTCGCCGAGCAGCAGACCGCCGACGTAGACGCTGCATCGCGAGCCGCGGATCACCACCGCACCGGTCGGCGAGAACCATCGGACCTCAGGGGCGGTCGGGGGCGGCGCGGGATCCACGATCAGCGAGGCAGCTTCCATCACCTCGGCAACCGCCACCAGTGCCTCCGGATTCCCACGTGCCAGAGATTCGCTCGGTGCCGTGCAACCCCGCGTCATTCGATCGGTTCGTCAGCGCCGGTATGAACTCTGGAGCGCTGAATCGCGTTGCGAGCGCGCACGGCTGGCAATCGGTCAGGGAATGCGTAGAGACTGACAGCATCGCCGGGCTTGAAGACGACCTTCATCGCAAAGTGCTTCGACGCGTGCTCCGCCGACAGTCAGAGGAGCTATCAGACGAGCTGGCGCTGGTCCGATGGCTTGCTGCCCCAAGGTTTCACGAGGAGCTTGCGAAGCTTGCCTCCATGCTCGCGACCGGCAACCTTGACAGGAGAGGATTCCTTGCGGGCACTACACCAGGCTATGTGCGCGTCCACGATCTCGTGTTCAAGGCCATCCTTGCTGAGACAACGATCTCCGACGCGCAGGACCAACGATTCGCCGAGCGCATGGCGCGTCTGATTCGCGATGAAAGCGACACCGATCGACTACTGCTCCAGCGGTTGGCCCGCGGACAAAGCGCCCTCTTCAAACGGCTCGCGAGGAATCGCCCCGATCCAGCCTTCACCTATATGGTTGCGCTTGCACGCAGCGGTGAGGATTCCATCGCGATACTAGAGAGCCCATGGAAAGCGGCTGGCAAGCTGGTGGAAAGGACCGAGCTCGAGAACGCGAGCCTTGAGATCCGCTCGGTCATCGAGACCGTGGAGGCACTCAATACCCTTCGAACCGACTACCAAACGAAGGACGAAGCGCGTGCGGGGCTAGAACGTGACGTGGACGCGCTCACGCTC
>DATLLD010000164.1:0-11028 GCA_035538035.1 Gemmatimonadaceae bacterium
CATCCAGCCCCGGGTTGGCGTGCGTCGGGATGATGCCGACCGTCGCGAGCGCGTTGTGACTGGCGGCGGCGTCGGCGGCGGCGGCGAGGATGCGGCGGAAGCGCTCGTCGTCGCCGATCGCGGAGTCCGCATGCACCGAGACGAGTCGTGCCTCGGGGCCGCCCCGGCGCGCGACCTCGCTCGCCGCCCACGCGAGCGCCGCCGCCGTGCCCGCCGGCCGCGGCTCCTCGAGCACCTGGTCCGCCGCGAGCTGCGGCAGTTCGCGCCGTATGGCCGGCGCCAGCGCGCGGCTCGTCAGGATCAGCACCTGCGAGAGGCCGACGAGCGGCTCGAGCCGCGCCACGGTCTCGGCGAGCATCGATGTCTCGCCGATGAGCGGAAGCAACTGTTTGGGCCGCTCCGGAGTACTCAGGGGCCAGAAGCGGGAGCCGACGCCTCCGGCGAGGATGACGGCGTAGAGTGGCGGCGTCGTCATGCGAGCTGGAGGCCGCTCAACGCGGCGGCCCGCGCAAAGAGGCGCTTGGGGCTGAAGGGCTTGGTCATGAAGTCGTCAGCGCCGCGACGCCGGGCGTCATCTTCGCGATGATCCTGCCCGGCGGCAGTCAGGATGAGGCAGGGAAGCATCTTCCAGCGCACGTCGTTGCGGACGCGGTCGAGCACCTCGAGGCCGCTGACGCGTGGCATCATGAGGTCGAGGATCAGGAGTCGGATGTTCGTGTCGCGCTCGAGGGCGTCAAGCGCCTCCTGTCCGTCATACACGAGAGTCACGATGAACGGACCCTGCTCGAGCTTGGTCTTGATGATCCGCCCGATGTGCGGTTCGTCGTCGGCCACGAGGACGTGGATCGGTCCGGGCACGGAACCCGATGCTGGGGTCGGGGTCGTCAGACGAGCGCCGCGATGTTCGCGCGGTGCCGGCGCAGGTCGAACAGCAGGGCTCCGAGGTCGGCCGAGGCAGAGGTCAGGACAAGCAGCACGACTTCGGCGGACATCGCCGAGAGCACCGTCGCGCCGCCGGCGAACTCGAGCACCACCGTACGCAGTTCGCCCTGCGAGGCGGCCTCGCCAAGTTCCTCCGCGTACTGGAGGATCGAGGGGACGTGGGCGGCGATCGACTCGGCGTCGATGCGGTCGTCGGTCTGGCTGTCGATCAGGAGGCCATCGCGGCCGAGCACGACTGCGGCGCGTATGCCGTCGCGCTGCCGGACGGCAGCGACGAGGTCACGGATGGTGGGCATCGTCGCTCCAGTGAAGGTTCCCGAAGTGTATCCCGCGCCCGGATGAAGTACAAGTTGGATTCGCTTGAACCGTCCCCCCACGCAGCATTACCTTCCACACCGTGATGACCCTCCGTACCCGCGCCCTCGGCGCCGCGCTGACCGCCCTGTTCCTTGCCTCTGCCTGCGAGGATCCGATCGACACAAGCGCCAAGCGCGCCAACGTCGACGCGCAGTTCGAGGCGTGGGCGCTCACGGGCGCGCCTCCGTCGTTCCCGAACGCGCTGTTGGTGCCCCAGACGGCGATCGTGCCCATCGATCCGCAGGGTTCGTTCGACCTCGCGTTCGACATCGACGCCGACGGCCGGCTCCTCGTGCTGCCAGTGAGCCGGGTGGTGCAGCCGATCGGCGGGAATCGCACGATCGGACTGTTGAGGGCGACGGATACGTACTCGGCGATCATCGAGGCGCCGCGCGTCGGCTGGACCTACGACTCCGTGCTCGCGGTGAATCCGGGTGGCGCGTTCCTCGTGCGCGTGCAGACGCTCTTCTGCCAGTTCGATTTCCGGCAGGACATCTACGCGAAGTTCTTCGTGGACTCGGTCCTGCCCGACGAACGCCGCGTGAAGCTCTCGGCCCGCGTCAACCCGAACTGCGGCTTCCGGTCCCTCGCGACCGGCATCCCAGAGTTCTGAGCCATGCACGATCTCCGGATGGTGCGCGACCAGATCGACGCACTCCGGGACGGGATGCGTCGGCGCGGCAAGCTCGATCTCTTCGGCGCGGTGATCGACGAGGCCGAGGCACTCGATCGGCAGCGGCGGCAGGCGATCCACGCGGTCGAGGAGAAGAAGGCCGCACGCAACCTCGCGACGCAGGAGGTCGGGCGCCGCAAGAGGGCCGGCGAGGACGCTGCCGAACTCATGCTGTCGGCGCGCGCGATCGGTGACGAGATCGCGGCGCTCGAGAAGGAACTCGACGTCACGCAGGCGCGACTCGACGAGCTGATGCTGGGCATCCCCAACGTCACGCTGCCCGAGGTGCCCGCCGGCGACGAGACGGCCAATGCCATCACGGAGACGTGGGGCGAGCCGCGCGAGGCGGAGAGCGTCAAGCCGCACTGGGAGGTGGGTGCGGCGCTGGGACTTCTCGACCTCGAGCGCGGCGCCAAGATCTCGGGGTCGGGCTTCGTCGTCTACCGTGGCGCCGGCGCGCGGCTCATCCGCTCGATGATGAACGCGATGCTCGACCTCCATACGACCGAGTTCGGCTACGAGGAGCTGTGGGTGCCTTCGGTCGTGAACCGCGCGACGATGACCGGCACGGGGCAACTGCCGAAGTTCGCCGACGACATGTACAAGCTCGAGGATGACGATCTCTTCCTGATCCCGACCTCCGAGGTGCCGATCACCAACCTCTACCGCGACGAGATGCTCGCCGCGGCGGACCTGCCGCGCGGCTTCACCGCATACAGCCCGTGCTTCCGGCGCGAGGCGGGGTCGGCCGGCAAGGACACGCGCGGCGTGCTGCGCGTGCACGAGTTCGACAAGGTCGAATTGGTGCGCTACTGCACGCCGGAGGACGGCGAGGGGCAGCTCGAGCTGCTGCTCAGCCATGCGAAGGCGGTGCTCGAGACGTTCGAGCTGCCGTACCGCGTCCTGCTGCTGGCGGCGGGCGACACCGGGTTCGCGAGCGCCAAGACCTATGACATCGAGGTCTTCGCACCCGGAGTGGGGAAGTGGCTCGAGGTGTCGTCGTGCTCGCTCTGCACCGATTTCCAGGCGCGCCGCGCGAACATCCGCTACCGGCCCGCCGAGGGCGGGAAGCCGCGCTTCATCAACACGCTGAATGGCTCCGGCCTCGCGTTCCCGCGCATCTTCGCCGCGCTGCTCGAGCATCATCAGCAGCCGGACGGCAGCGTGCGCGTGCCCGAGGGACTGCGGCGCTGGCTGGGCACCGACAGGATCGGCTGAGCAAAGGCGCGTCGGTAGTCGCTTTCTCGGCTGAGCGGCGGGGCGTGGTTTATCTTTCGTTGATGGCTTCGCACGCACAAAACACGTCAGCGCCCGGCAACAACTCCTCACTGAATCCCGCGCAGCGCGCCGCCGTCGAGCACGGCGGTGGGCCGCTGCTCGTCATCGCCGGCGCCGGCTCGGGCAAGACGCGCGTGCTCACGGCCCGTATCGCGCGGCTGATCGAGGTGCACGGCGTCTCGCCGCGTGAGATCCTCGCGGTCACGTTCACCAACAAGGCCGCGGGCGAGATGCGCGAGCGCGTCGGCCGGCTGCTCGGCACTGACCCGTCGGGGATGTGGATCGGCACCTTCCACGGCATCGGCGCGCGGTTGCTGCGCATCCACGCCGCCCTCGTGGGACGCACGCCCGAATACACGATCTACGACGAGGACGACACGCTCGCTGTCGTCAAGCGGATCATGGAGCGGCACCGCATCAGCGTGAAGGAGTTCGCGCCCAAGGCGATCGTCGGCGAGATCGGCTCGGCCAAGAACGCGCTGGTGGAGCCGCACGAGTTCGAGACGCTCGCGCGCACGCCGCTGGCGAAGGCGGCGGCCACGGTCTACAAGGAACTCGAGCCGGCGATGCGAGCCGCCAACGCGGTGAGCTTCGACGACCTGCTCGTGCTGCCGGTGCGCATCCTCACCGAGCATGCGGAGGTCCGCACCCGCCTCGCCGAGCGGTTCCGGCATGTGCTCGTGGACGAGTACCAGGACACCAACCGCGCCCAGTACGAGTTCGTGCGGCTCGTCGCCGGCGGCCACGGCAACCTCGCGGTCGTCGGCGACGACGACCAGGCCATCTACGGCTGGCGCGGCGCGGACATCCGCAACATCCTCGACTTCGAGCGCGACTTCCCGTCGGCGCAGGTCGTGCGCCTCGAGGAGAACTATCGCTCGACCGCGCCGATCCTCGACCTCGCGAACGTGGTCATCGCCGCCAACGAGGCGCGCCGCGGCAAGACGCTTCGCGCCACGCGCAGCGGCGGCGAGAAGGTCGTGCTGCTCGAGGCGGCGGACGATCGCGACGAGGCCGAGGCCATTGCCGAGGCACTCACCGACTGGCGGGCCACGCGCGGTGAGCTGCGCGACTGCGCGGTACTCTATCGCACCAACTCGCAGAGCCGCAGCATGGAAGAGGCGATGCGCAAGGCGGGGCTGCCGTATCGCCTAGTGGGCGCGGTGCGCTTCTACGATCGGCGCGAGATCAAGGACCTCGTCGCCTGGCTGCGCCTGGTCGCGAATCCCGCTGACGACGAGGCCTTCAGGCGCGCGCTCACGGCGCCGCGGCGCGGCGTCGGCGAGACGACGCTCGAGCTGTTGGCCAACGAGGCGCGGGAAGCGGGCGTCCCGCTCCTCGAGCAGGCGCGTCGCATCGACGCCATCGTCGGCGTGCGGCCGGCCACCAAGCAGGCGCTCACCGACCTCGTGGCGACCGTCGATCGCATGCGCGCCCTGGCGACCGACACCAGCGTCGACCAGCTGTTGCTCAAGCTCGTCGCGGACATCGGCTACGACCAGGCGCTCCGCGCGGAAGGCCCCGAGGGGCTGGAGCGGCTCGACAACGTGCGCGAGCTGGTGACGTCGGCGGCCGAGGTCATCATCGATGACGGCGGCGAGGTCGGGCTGCGGCCACTCGACCACTTCCTCCAGCGCGCCACGCTCGTGACCGGCCTCGACCAGCTCGGCCCCGACGCCGACGCCGTGACGATGATGACCGTGCACACGGCCAAGGGGCTCGAGTACTCGATGGTGTGCGTGACGGGCCTCGAGGATGGGCTCTTCCCGCTGTCGCGTGCCTTCGACGACCCAGCTACGCTCGAGGAGGAGCGACGGCTGCTCTACGTCGCCATCACCCGCGCCGGCGAGCGGCTGCTCCTCTCGTGGGCGCACCAGCGGCGGCGCAACGGCGAGTTGCTGCCGTCGATCATATCGAGCTTCATTCGCGCGGTGCCGGCGGGACACTTCGAGCCCCGGCGCACGCTGCGCATGCGCGCCACCTCGCGCCTGGCGTCGCCGTACGGCCTGGCCGGCGGGCCGCCGTCGGCGGGAGGAAGCGGCGGCGGACGCTACGGCCGGCGCGACGAGGCCGCGTTCTCCCGCTCCGGGACGCCCGACTGGAAGCCTCGCGCCGGTGCCGCCGTTTCCAGCTTTGTGCAAGACGAGGACGCGTCGCAGCTCGCGCCGAGTTTCGTGCGCGGCGAGCGCGTCTCGCACCGTACCTTCGGCTCGGGTACCATCTCCGAGGTGAGCGGCAGTGGCAAGGAGGCCAAGGTGACCGTCGACTTCGACGACGAGGGCGTGGGCCGCAAGCGGCTCGTGATCGCCTTCGCAGGACTTGAACGAGGAATGGACTGATGGCCGTCACACCGGACGACGTGCGACACGTGGCGCAGCTCGCGCGGCTGGGCATCCCGGACGCCACGCTCGCGACGTACGTGGAGCAGCTCAACGGCATCCTGCTCCACATGGATGCCCTGCAGGCGGTGCCGACGTCCGGCGCCGCAGCCGAGGCCGAGGCGGAGGCGGCTGGCATGCGTCTGCGCGCCGACTCGCCGGGCCCCGTGCCGCTGGCGACCGCACGGGAGAAGTTCGCGCCGCGCATGCTCGACGGATTCTTCCTCGTGCCGCGCCTGACGACGCACGAAGATGCCGGGGAGGAGTCATGAGCGCCTCGGGTGATGCGGCCGCGCGACTGATCGACGACGGCGCGGCGGCCGTGGCCGCCGCCGTGCGCGACGGACGCGTGAAGGGCGAGGACGTGTTCGCCGCGGCACTCGGCCGGGTGCGCGACACGCACGTGGCCGGGGACAGCCTCAACGCGATGCTCGCGGTCGCCTCCCCGGACGACGCGCTCGAAGGCCGGCGCGCCGGCGCGCTCGCCGGCGTCCCGGTGGCCGTCAAGGACAACATCGCGACGCTCACGCTCCCCACCGGCTGCGCCTCGCGCATCCTGTCGGGATGGGTGAGTCCGTACGAGGCGACGGTCGTGCGCAAGCTGCGCGATGCCGGCGCCGTCGTCGTGGGCAAGACGAACATGGACGAGTTCGCGATGGGTTCATCGACCGAGAACAGTGCGTACGGGCCGAGCCTCAACCCGCTCGACCGCACGCGCGTCCCGGGTGGATCGTCGGGCGGCTCGGCGGTGGCGGTCGCGGCCGGCATCGCGCCCATCGCGCTCGGTTCCGAGACCGGCGGTTCGGTGCGCCAGCCTGCGGCCTTCTGCGGCATCGTCGGCGTAAAGCCGACCTACGGACGCGTCTCGCGCTTTGGCCTCGTCGCCTTCGCGTCGTCGCTCGACGCCGTCGGCGTCTTCGGGCGCACCGTCGATGACGCGGCTCTCGGGACGGAGATCATCTCCGGACACGATGTGAACGACTCGACGTCGTCGGTGCGTGAGGTGCCCTCGATGCAAGCCGCGGCGGGCCGTCTCGACGGGCTCGTCGTGGGCGTGCCGAAGGAATACTTCCCGGAATCGCTGCCGCAGGGCATGCGCGACCGCTGCGAGCGCGCGCTCGAGGCACTGCGCTCGCGCGGCGCGACGACGCGCGAGGTCTCGCTGCCGCACACGAGCCTCGCGATCCCCGTCTACTACATCATCGCGCCGGCCGAGGCGTCGGCCAACCTCGCGCGCTTCGACGGCGTGCGATATGGCATGCGGATGGAAGGCGAAGGCGTGAGGGAGATGTACGAGGCGACGCGCGCCAACGGCTTCGGGCCCGAGGTCACGCGCCGCATCCTGCTTGGCACGTACGTGCTCTCGGCGGGCTACTACGACGCTTACTACCGGAAGGCACAGGAGGTGCGCGCGCTGATCGCGCGCGACTTCGAGCGCGTCTTCGCGGACGGCGTCGACCTGCTGTTCACGCCGACCACGCCGAGTCCCGCTTTCAAGCTCGGCGCCATCTCGGACCCGTATGAGATGTATCTCTCCGACATCTTCACCGTGACGGCGAACCTCGCCGGCATCCCGGCGATGTCACTGCCGATCGGTCGCGTCGACGGATTGCCCGTTGGCGGCCAGCTCCTCGCCAACCACTTCGCCGAGCCCGTCATGTTCCGCGCCGCCTATGCGCTCGAGGACGCGCTCGGGATGGAGGCGCACAAGTGAGCGCCGCCATGAAGTGGGAGATGATCGTCGGCCTCGAGGTGCATGTGCAGCTCAGCACGCGCACGAAGGCGTTCTGTGCCTGCTCGGCCGACTTCGGCGACGCGCCCAACGCGAACACCTGCCCGGTGTGCCTCGCGCTGCCGGGCGCGCTGCCGGTGCTGAATGAGCGTGCCGTGGAGCTCGCCGTGCGCGCCGCACTGGCGCTGGGCGGCACCGTGCACGGCCGCTCGATCTTCGCGCGCAAGAACTACTTCTATCCCGACCTGCCGAAGGGCTACCAGATCTCGCAGGCCGACCGTCCGCTCTCGACGGGCGGGCGGGTCGCACTAGCCGACGGCACGGCGCCGGGCATCACGCGCATCCACATGGAAGAGGACGCCGGCAAGTCCGTGCACGATCGCTTCCCGGGGATGACGGCGATAGACCTCAACCGCAGCGGCGTGCCATTGATCGAGATCGTCGGCGAGCCGGAGATCCGCTCCTCGGCGCAGGCGGCGGCGTACCTCAAGGCGTTGCGCGAGATCCTGGTGTACTGCCAGGTCTCGGACTGTTCGATGGAGGAGGGCTCGCTGCGCGTGGACGCCAACGTCTCGGCGCGGTCGGTGGGCGAGACCGCGCTGCGGCCGCGCACGGAGATCAAGAACCTCAATTCGTTCTCGAACGTGGAGCGCGCGCTCGAGCTCGAGTTCGCGCGGCACGTCGCCGCGCATGAGGCGGGCGAGCTCGTCGTGCAGCAGACGATGCTGTTCGACGCCGCGCGGCAGGAAGTGCGGCCGGCGCGCTCGAAGGAGCAGAGTCATGACTATCGCTACTTCCCGGAGCCGGACCTGCCGCCGCTCGTGCTCGACACGGCGTGGGTCGAGGCGCAGCGCGCGGCGCTGCCGGAACTCCCCGCGGCGCGGCGTGCGCGCTTCGTCGAGTCGCTTGGTGTGGGTGCGGCGGAGAGCGAGGTGCTCGTCGCGGACCGTGACGTCGCGGAGTACTTCGAGGCCGTTGCGCGTACGTCGGGGGAAGGGAAGGTCGCCGCGAACTGGGTGATGGGCGAGGTGCTCGCATCACTCAACGCCACCGGCGGCGGCATCGGGACGTTCCCGGTGTCCCCGGCGCGGCTCGCCGCGTTGATCGCGCTCGTCAAGGCTGGCACGATCAGCAACACTGCCGCCAAGTCCGTCTTCCAATCGATGCTCGCGGACGCGTCCGAGCCGGGCGTGATCGCCGAGCGCGACGGGCTTCTCCAGGTCGGAGACGACTCGGCGCTGGAGGGCTGGATCGACGAAGTGTGGGCGGAACACCCGGGGGAAGCGGCGCGCTTCGCCGGCGGCGAGCGCAAGCTGCAAGGCGTGCTCGTCGGGTTCGTGATGAAGAAGTCCGCTGGCCGCGCGGACCCGAAGAAGGTGAACCAGCTGCTGATGAAGCGCGCCGGGGGGTGAGCGCGGCGCGCTGGTCCTGATGACGCTCGACGGAACTCGGCGCCGCTGGCGTGCGTGTCGGGTGATTCGGCCGAAGATCGCGTGAATGAAGAGTGGGCTGTCCGCGCAACTTCGCGCGGACAGCCCCCTCTCTTTTCTGCCCGACTGCGCCTACTTCGCGACGTTCGCCAAGTCACCCACCGCCGAAGCGAACGTGTGAGCCTTCGGCGCATCCTTGGCGGAACGCGCCTCGGTATGGAGTCGCGTGGCGAGCGTCGTGAGCGCCTCGCTGCGCTTGGACCCACTCAGTTTCTCTGCGCGCGCAAGGTCCGACCTCGCCGCCGCAAGGCGGTCAGCCGCGATGCCGGAGCTCCGCTCGAGCTGGTCCGCATAGGCGCGCGCCAGCGCGAACGTCGCCGGCCACACCATTTTTGGCTGTTCCTGCGGGTTCAGCTCCGCGAACCGCACCGACCGCGCCGCCTCGAGCTCGTTGGCCGAGATGAACGCGCTCGGCTGCAGTTCGAAGATGTCCAGTCCGCGCGCGATCTCGGAGCTCACGATGCGGCCGTTGTACCAGTACACCGACCACGAGCCGCCGCTGACGAGCTTCGTGGAGTCCACCGGGCCGCGGTCGAAGTACGCGATCTCCGTCGGGTTCTTGATGTCGGTCCAGTCGAAGATCGAGATGCCGCCCTGGTACCAGCCCTGCACCATGACCTCGCGTCCCGGGATCGGGATCGGCGAGCCGTTGTGCGCCACGCAATTCTCCTGCGCGGTCTGGGCGGCCGGCATCTTGTAGTAGCTCTGGAACGTCATCTTGCGGTCGACGATCGTGAAGAACGCGTTGGCGCCCCACTCCATCTTGTCGGTCGCGCGGCAACGTGGCGCGGAACCGCCGCCCCACTCGTCCGTGAAGAGCACCTTCGAGCCGTCGTTGCTGAAGGTGGCGGAGTGCCAGAACGAGAAGTTGGAATCGGCGACCGCGCCGATGCGCACGGGGTTCGCGACATCGCTGATGTCGAGCAGCAGGCCGTAGCCGCCGCAGGCGCCACCCGCGAGGCCGACGGCCGGATACACTGTGATGTCATGGCACTGCGTCGGGCCACCGCGGGCGCCGCCCGGGCGCTGGCGCGCCGGGCCGGCCGTGGCGGCGCGTGCTGCCGCGCGCGCGAGTGCCGCCGAGTCCACTGGCTCGGCGTGGCGCGGCGGCGCGGTGAGGTCGTTGAAGATGCGCGGGCTGCTCACGATCGCCGCGCGCTCCGGGTTCGACAGCGGCACCTTGATGACTTCGATGCGGAAGAGCGCCGTATTCGCATCCTGATCCGGCGTCAGTTCGGAGCAGCCGGCCAGTTCGTTGGGCGAGCGCACGCGCGCCGAACCCGAAACGTAGATGTAGACGTTGTCCGGGTCCTTGGGGTCGCTCACGACAGTGTGCGTGTGCGAACCGCGGCAGGTCTGGACGTTGGTGACGTACTTCGGGTTTGTGATGTCGGTGGCGTCGAAGATGCGGATGCCGCGCACGCGCTCATGGCTGACCGTGTCGCGTACGCCCTGCGTGCCGCAGTCGAGCCGCCCGGTGAGCCCCTCGGCCGAGACGAAGAGAAGGTTCTTGTAGACCGAGACGTCGCTCTGCGAGGCAGGGCAGAGGAACGACTTCTTCAGCGACGGCCTTCGCGAGTTGGTGATGTCCCACACCATGAAGCCGTTGTAGTTGCCCTGGATGACGTACGGCCCGCTGAACGCGAGGTCCGAGTTGGTGACGCCGAGGAAATCCTTCGGCGCCGGCGTGCTCGAGACGAGGCGAACGTTCCACGAAGCCTCGGCCGCGTCAAAGAGCCCGGCCTTGAGCCCGACGCGTGGGTCGGGACTCGGGGCCGTTGCGGACATGCTCGGCGCCGGTGCCGACGACACGCCCCCGCGCGCGCAGGCGCCGGTGAGCAGGAGCAGGGCGAGCGTGCCGGCGACTAACGCCGCCGGCGCGGGGCGGTACGACCGTGGAGACACCATTTGTTCCTGCTCCTTAGGGAGTGGGGGACTGCGACGGACTACGGGTTGCCGTCCAGCGAGGCACCACGGGCGGCGAGCATCTGCTCCATGCGGTCGATCTCGGTCGTCTGGTCCGCGTAGACATCCGACGCGAAGCGGAACACGACCTCGTCCTGCCCGGCGCCGGGTGAACCGAAGAGTTCGTGCACCATCGTGATCGCGCCTTCGTGATGCTGGATCATGAAGCGCAGGAAGAGGATGTCGAACGCGGCGCCGTGCGCCGCGTCGAGC
>DATLLD010000165.1:0-2934 GCA_035538035.1 Gemmatimonadaceae bacterium
GCATCGGAGAGGTCTGCTGCGGCGCGGTCGAGCGCCGTCACCATGCCGAGCGAGGCCAGCGCCGCGGGGAGTTCGCGCCCCACCTGGCCGGAGGCGCCGAACACCAGCACCCGCTCATCCGCCATACTGCGCGCTCACCCATCGGCGATAGTCACCACTCGTCACGCCGCGCACCCAGTCGTCGTGCTCGAGGTACCACTGCACCGTACGGCGGATCCCGGACTCGAACGACTCCTGCGGCGTCCATCCCAGCTCCCGCTCGATCTTTCGCGCGTCTATCGCATATCGTCGGTCGTGCCCGGGACGGTCGGTGACGAAGCTGACCAGCTCGTCGTGCGGCACGCCGCCGGCGCGGGGGCGGAGTTCGTCGAGCGTCGCGCAGATGGCGCGCACGACATCGATGTTCGCCCGCTCGCTGCCGCCACCCACGTTGTACGTCTCCCCCGGGCGCCCGTCCTCGAGCATGCGCATGATCGCGCGACAGTGATCCTCCACGTACAGCCAGTCGCGCACCTGCTGCCCGTCGCCGTACACCGGCAGCGACTTGCCCTCGAGCGCGCGGAGGATCACGAGCGGGATCAGCTTCTCCGGATGCTGGAACGGCCCGTAGTTGTTGCTGCAGTTGGCTGTGATGGTTGGCAGGCCATACGTGCGCTGCCACGCGCGCACGAGATGGTCGCTCGCCGCCTTGCTCGCCGCATAAGGGGAGTTGGGCTCGTACGCCTTCTCCTCGCTGAACGGCGGATCGGCCGCGCCGAGCGAGCCGTACACCTCGTCGGTCGAAACGTGCACGAAGCGAAAGCGCGTCCGCTCGTCCGCGCCGAGCCCGGCCCAGTACTCGCGCACCGACTCGAGCAGGTTGAAGGTGCCGACGACGTTCGTCCCGATGAAGTCTCCCGGGCCGGTGATCGACCGGTCCACGTGCGACTCGGCGGCGAAGTTCACGACCGCGCGCGGACGGTGTGCGGCGAGCAGCCGCCCCACCAGCTCGCGGTCCCCGATGTCGCCGACGACGAGCTCGTGCCGTGAGTCGCCGTCCGGCATCGCGAGGTTCGCTCGATTGCCGGCGTAGGTGAGCTTGTCGAGGTTGGCGACGCGCTCGTCGGTGCCGGCGAGCCAGGCGCGGACGAAGTTGCTGCCGATGAAACCGGCGCAGCCGGTGACGAGGATCATGCGCCCGCCGCCCTCGCCGTCGAGCGCGTGATCAGCTCGACCTGCTGGGCGCGTGGCATCGCGAGGTGCTCTCGGTAGGTCCGGTAGGAGTCTCGCGAGATCTCCCAGGCGCGACGCTTTGGCAGTCGCTCGAACGTGGCATGGTCGCGATGCCGGACCACGAAGCGCGGGTCGTAGTACACCTGCTGGCCCACCGCGCCGAGTTGCGCACTCAGGAAGAACTCCTCGTGCATCAGGAAGGTTGGTGCGTAGAGCCGGTCGAAATGGCCGAAGAAGAGTGGGCCAAGTATGTAGCAGGCACCGTAGCCCATGATCACCGGGCCAGGCTCGCGCGAGAAGACGTCGCCATGCACGCGCTCGGGGCGCGCCGTGAAGCGGCGCGTCAGCCTCGCGCCCCACGCGATCGGCCCCGCGAGCGCGAACGACCCGTAGTAGAGCGCCCACACCGCCCGCCGCGCGCGCGTGATCGGCCGGCGCACGAGCGGGTTCTGGTGCACCCCCGCCGGCGTCACGAGGTCGGGCGCGACCACAGCCCACTCGCCGAACACGTCCCGGTGCCGCGACACCGACTCGACGAAGCCTTCCGGGAACTCGAGGTCGTTGTTGCCGATCACCACATGCTCGATGTCCGGCACCATCGACCGCAGCCGCGCGATGCCGATGTTCAGCCCCGGGAAGTAGCCCACGTTCCCGTGCCCGGAAACGACCTCGACGCGCGGGAACGCGGCCGCGACCTCGTGCAGGCGCGCGAGGTCGGCACCGGAGGAGCCGTTGTCGACGATGACGACGTGGATCTCATGCGACCCGGGCTGCGCGTGGAGCGTCCTGAGCGCTGCTTCCGTGTAGCCAGCGTTGTCGTAGTTCGTGCAGACGAATCCGAGCTTCATCGTCCCAAGGTAAGCTGCCTGAGTCGCTCGCGCTCGTCCGCGGCGAGCGCAAATCGCCACGCTGCGAGCGCGAAAACCGCAGTGACGGCGATCACGGCGCCTGCACGGGCGCGCGGGTCCTGCAAGGCCAACGGGACCGCCAGCGCACCGGTCGCGGCCGCGAGCCCCAGCGCGAGGCGTCGCACCACCGCACCGCGCAACTGCAGCAGCCGCCCCGAGACGACGAACAGGAGCACGGCATCGAGCGCCACGCGGGCGCTCCACGCCACTGCCGCGCCCACGATCCCCCACTCGCCGATGCACCACCAGAGCACCACGAGGTAGATCGGCAGCTCCATCAGGTGCAGCCTTGCCGTGAGGTCCGGGCGCCCCGCGCCCTGCACCAGCGTGAAGAACACCTGCGCGATGCAGTTGATGAACACGCCCGCGGCCAGCCACTGCATAACCGTCGCGCCGTTGGCGGCGAACTCGGCGCCCAGCCAGAGCTCCAGCCCCTCGCGTGCGAACGCGATGACCAGGAGCATCGGCAGGAACAGGAGCAGCGCCATGTACTTGGAGCCGCGCGTGAAGAGCCGCTCCATCCGCTCCCGGTCGCGCCCAGCGCTCACGGAGAACGCCGGGAATAGCACGCCGACCAAGGCCCCGGGCACTATCCAAGCCTTCGTGACCACCTCGTACGGCGTCGCATAGTACGCCACCGCGCTCATCGACACCATGCTGCCGATCACGAACCGGTCCAGGTACACAATCAACGGGCTGATGATGTTGCTCACCGTCATCCAGGCGCCGAAGCCGAAGAGCGCGCGGATGCCGGGGCCGCCGGCACGGGACGCGGAAAAAGCAGCACCGCGCGGCGGCATGTAGCGACGGCACG
>DATLLD010000166.1:0-5215 GCA_035538035.1 Gemmatimonadaceae bacterium
GTCATGGCCATCCTCGCGGACGTCGAGCCAGCGGAGCAGCGCCTGGCGCAAGCGAGGATGGGTGACGGTCGTGCCCTGATGCCAGAACGTCCCGGAGCGATCGAGCCGCAAGCCGATGGCCCGCATTTGCTCGATCTGCTCGGGGGTCAACATCATCACGACAACCGGGCGATGCGGTCTTTGGTCAGGAGCTTTTGCTTCTTGAGGCGGCTGATCTCCGCCTGCTCGGCGGGGGTCAGGGAGCGGCGCCGTTCCAGGAGCTGGACCTGCTCATCGAGACGTCGGTGTTCGGCGGTCAGCTCCGCGAGGAGGGTTTCCTTCGAGACCTCGGTTGATGTGCTCACGTACCGTCAACGATACGCCCCGCCTGCGCGTGCGGCAACGCTCAACGCTTGCGCGTCAGAGCACCGGGAACGCCATCGGGATACATGACCTCCGCCTCCGACGGACGGATGTACGTAGGCGCACCATCGGTGAGCACGTCGACATGCGCCCCCGCCTCGGCGAGCAGCGCGACGGCGACGCCCGACGGGGTGCGATCCGGGAGCCAGGCGCTCGCGAGCGCGGCGAACGCCTCGGGGTACGCATCGATCGCATCGCCTGCGTAGTGCACGTCATGACCGGCGAGCAGCGGCGCGAGCCACGCGCCGACCGCCGTCGGTGCGAGCACGCGCTCCTCGCCGAGGAGCTTCGCCGTGGCGTCGTAGCAGCCGGCGAACACCTCGCCGCGCCGTGCGTCGAGCACGGCGACGAAGCGCGCGTTCGCCGGGGACCCGAGCCGGCGTGCGGCGTCGTGCGCGAGCGCGGCGAGCGAGGAGACCGCCCACAGCGGCTTGCCGGCGGCGAACGCGATGCCCTTCGCGGTCGCCATGCCGATGCGCAGGCTGGTGAACGAGCCCGGACCGGCGCCGCAGGCGATCGCATCGAGCTCGAGCGGCGCGACGCCCGCGCGCTTGCAGACGTCGTCGATGGTGACGAGCAGGTCCGACGTCCGGGTCCCCGCGCCGCGCGCTTCGGCGAGCGCCCGCGTGCCGTCGACGACGGCCACGCCGGCGGTCAGCGTCGAGCTATCGAGGCCGAGGACCTTCATCGCAAGAAGAACCGCATCACGTCGTTGCGCAGCGCGAGGATCGTGATCAAGCCGACGACGATCAACCCGACGAGCTGGATCCGGCTGCGCGTCTTCTCGGAGATCGGGCGGCGGCGCGCGGCCTCGATCGCGAACACGAGCAGGTGGCCGCCGTCGAGCATCGGGATCGGCAGCAGGTTGATCAGACCGAGGTTGACGCTCACGAGCGCGAGCATGAGCAGGAAGCTGTCCCAGCCCTGACTGCCGGCTCCGGACGCGGCCTGGTACAGCGTCACCGGCCCGCCGAGCGAGATGATCTGGAAGAACCCACTCGCCATCGTCGAGATGGTCTCGCCGGTGCGCTCGAACGCCTTCGTGATCGCGTAGCCGATGCGCCCGTCGATCGCGATCATCGCGCCGCGACCGCGGTCGATGTCGTTGCGCGCACCGAACGAGAGACGCATCACCGTGTGGCCGTACTCGTCGCGCTGCTTGCGCCACACCTGCGTGACCTCGGCGGACATCGTGACCGCGGGCCCCGACGTTCCGGTCGAGCGCTTCCAGGTCAGCTTGAACGTCTTGTTCGGATCGGCCTGCATCCGCTGGTCGAGATCGAGCCAGTGCAGCACGGGCTTGTCGTCCAGCGCGACGACGAGGTCGCCGATGCGCAGGCCGGCGCTGTCGGCCGGCGAGCCGGCATCGACCTGCGCGATGAACATCTCGGCGTGCTCGAGGCCGGTGTACGTCTGGCGGTTGAGCGTCGCGTCGACCTTGGTCTCGGGCACGAGGTCGGCGAACCCCGCCGCGAGCAGCTCCACCTGCGGGACGCCCGGCACCTCGGTGCCGCGGAAGTAGACGATGCTCGTGCGTCGCGCGAAC
This sequence comes from Gemmatimonadaceae bacterium, assembly GCA_035538035.1. Taxonomy (GTDB): domain Bacteria; phylum Gemmatimonadota; class Gemmatimonadetes; order Gemmatimonadales; family Gemmatimonadaceae; genus Pseudogemmatithrix. The sequence goes on from DATLLD010000166.1 coordinate 1,949, forward strand.
CGCCCGAGCGCGCGCTGGACGTCGCGCCAGTTGCGCACCGCCTGACCGTCGATGCTGATCATCAGGTCACCCGTGCGCAGCCCCGCGTGCGCCGCCGGCGATTCGCCATCGATCACACCGACGAGCGGCACGAATGGCGCGTGTCGGATGCCGGCCCAGCCGATTCGCAACACGCGGCCATCGCGCTGCCGCACGGTCTCCTCGATCGGCGTGATGTAGCGCTCGAACTCTTTGCCGGTGCGCCGCACGCGCAGGCGCAGCTCCTTGCCCGGCGCGGCGCGCACCGCGTTCTCGAGCTCCTCCCAGTAGCGCACGGCGCTGCCGTTGATCTCGAGGACGCGGTCACCGGGCTCGATGCCCGCGCGCGCGGCCGCACCGCCATCGAACACGTCACCGATGACGGCCGACGGCAGCGCCGTGTGGCCTGCGAACAGCGCGAAATAGATGATCACCGGGAGCACGAGGTTCGCGGCCGGGCCGGCGAACACGATCACGAGCCGTTGCCACAGCGGGCGGCTCGCGAAGCTGCGGCCCACATCGGCGCGCGACGTCTCGGCCGCCCCATCGCCGGCCGCCTCGATGCCCAGGATCCGCACGTAGCCCCCGACGGGAAAGGCCGCGATCTGATACTCGGTCTCGCCGAGCCTGCCGCGCACGAGCGGACGTCCATAGCCGATCGAGAACCGCAGCACCTTCACATCGAGCAGCTTCGCGGCCACGAAGTGACCGAGCTCGTGGATCAGCACGAGCAAGCCGACGAGCAGGAGGAAGTAGACGACGGACACGATTGGCCCGCCGACGCTATAGCAGAAACTGCTATCCTCCCGGTGCGTGGCGTTGAAGTCCGGGCAACCCGATCAGGCCGTCGACATCGAGGAGCTCCTCGATCATGTCGACAAGACGCTCGATCGCGTGAAGGTGCTCTACGAGCAGTACTTCCTCGGAATGCAGAAGCAACCGCCGACGCACATCCACAACGACGTCGAGCGTCGCCTGCGCGACCTGATGCAGATCCAGATCCGCAACACGGGCCTGCGCTACCGGTTCGCCACCCTCCAGCAGAAGTTCGGTTCGTACAACACCTACTGGCGCCGCACCCTCCGCCAGATGGAGAACGGCACGTACATCCGCCAGCTCTCCAAGATCAGCCGCCAGGCCGCGCTCACCGGCGAGGAGGTCCCCGAAGAGATCCTCGCAGCCATGCCCAAGCGCATGCGCGAGCAGGTCAAGCGCGACCGCGAGCAAGCGCTCGCCATCGCTCGCCGGCGCGAGGGCGCGGCCGAAACCGTCCCTACCGAAGACGACTTCCTCGCCGAAGAAGCACCGGCGACCGTCCCGACACCGCCCGTGCAGAGCAAGACGCGCGAGCCCGCCAGGGGCGCGCACCTCCTCTCCGACGACGACTTCGACATCGACTCGTTCTTCGCGCAGATCGAGGCGTCCGACGCGCCCGCGGCCGCGAAGCCCGCGCCCGCCGCCGCGAAGCCTGCGCCCGCGGGCAGCGGTTCGTTCCCCGCCGTGCCGGCGGTGGCATCTCCCGCGCCCGCAGCGGCTCGCCCGGCGCCGAGCGCCTCGCAGCCCACCGTCCCGATGCCTCGGCCTGCCGCGCCGCCGCTGACGACGACCACCGTCGGTCGCCCCGCCATGCCGACGCCGGCGCCGGACACGGCTCCTACCGTTCCGATCGCTCGGCCCGCCATGCCGACGCCGCCGCCGACCGCGGGCGGCCGGCCTGCCATGCCGACGCCGCCTCCCGGGACCGGCGCCCGGCCCGGCGCGCGCCCCACGATGCCGACGCCTCCGCCGGGCGCCGGTCCACGACCCCAGCCGTCGGCCGCCGCAAAGCGGCCCGAGTCCGCCGCGCCGGTGCGGCCGCCTCCTGGCATGAACGACGCCGACGTGAACGCGCTCTACGCGAAGTACGTCAAGGCGAAGGAGATGGTCGGCGAGGCCGCCGGCCCCGGCGCGTACAGCAAGCTGATGCACACGATCAACGCGCAGGCGCCGAAGATCATGGAGCAGTACAAGGCGAAGGGCGTCGAGTTCTCGGTCGTCGTCAAAGACAATCAGGTCGTCATAAAAGCGAAGCCTAAGATCTGACTGCGCGCAGGGCACCTGCGATGCGAGACCGGTTCGAACACGGTTCTAACCGCGCGCATCCAGGAGAGGCTGAACGAGCACTGCGCCGGAGCGAGCACGGCCCGAACGAGCTCTGCGCCCGAGCGAGCACCTCGCGTTGGGCGAACGAGCACTGCGCCTCGAACGAGCACGGCCGGAACGAGCAGTGATGGACGGTCGCGAGGAGCGCTGTCGAGCAGGCATGCCGATGGAACGACACGCGAGCCGCGACGTGTTGGAGCAACGTTGATGATGATGGACGGTGCACACGATCAGAGCGTGGTTAGAACAATGCTCGAACCGGATCGAAAGAGCGGAACCATCGTGTGAGCAGAAGCGGTAGCCGTTAGAACGAAGTTCGAACCGGTTTGCGAAGAAGGGAGTCCTGATCATGTGCGCTGGGTCGGGCGTCCGGATTTCGGACATTGCGCGGCACGGGTGCAGCGGCGTGTCAGGGGCATCGAGTACCGGACGGCAATGCAGAAGAAGCTAACGACCGTGGGGAATAGTCTTGCGCTGATCTTCGACAAGCCGCTGCGCCGGATGTTGGGACTCGGTCCGAGTCGAATGGTGAAGCTGAAGACGGATGGGCGAAGGCTGGTGATCGAGCCAGTCGAGGAACGTGACGTTCTGCCGTATGCCATCGCGCTTGAAGCGCGAAGTGTGCTCAGGCGGCTCATGGAGGTGTACGGCATGGGGGAGAACTGTTTTCGCGCGCTGGCCCCGGAGTTCAAACGCACGCTCGCCTACGATGGGTGGCTCGAATTTCAGCTCGAGGACGCAAACGCCAGTCAGCGCGCCACGGTAATTCGGATGCACGAGTGCCTTGCGGCGCTGGAGCGTGGGGCGGAGTGGCCAGACGCGATCGCGGAGGCATTACGGCAATCGCCTGTACCCGGCGCACCACCGCCGCGACCGACGGCGGTGGCGGAGGGATGCTCGGGCGGTGGCGAGCAAGCTGGGTGAAGCCGGGCTACAGTCGGGCATGGCCTTCTCGGCGGCGTTTCGCTGCATCGCAGGATGCTCCGGCAGCTATCCGCTCGATCGCGTGATCTACCGCTGCCCCACGTGCGGGGACCTGCTCGAGGTCGTGCATGACATCGAGGCGCTGAGAGCGAAGCCGGCGGAGGCGTGGAAGCAGCTGTTCGA
>DATLLD010000167.1:0-18312 GCA_035538035.1 Gemmatimonadaceae bacterium
CCATCGCGCCGAACGCCGAGGCGAACGACGCGCTGGTGCCGCCGCCGGAGAATCCGCCCCCACCGCCGAAGCCTGTCCACGAGGACGACGCCGCGGGAGCGGACGAGCGTGACGAGCTCGTCATCGCGGGCGCATGGGCGGCGGCCGTGCGTGCGGCGCCGAACGCGCGGAACCACTTATCAATGTGCGGCCCGAGCCCGAAGGCGATGAGGTACGGGAACCACTCGTCGCGAAGCGCCGGCTTGTCGCGCCGGAGCTCGCGGCGAAAATGGTCGCGCGCCGCGGCCATCGACTTCCGCAGCGCGATGCGCTCGATGGATTGCCGCGCCATCGCCTGGTTGAGCACGCTGTTCACGATGGCGAGGCAGAGCAGCGTGAGTCCGGCCAGCACGGGCGCACCGGCCCGGGAGGGCGGCGCGAGCAGCAGCCACGTCATCGCGACCACCATCGCGCCCAGCGGGAGGAGGAAGCGCAACGAGTGCACGCCGAGCCGTGCGACCCGGCGCCGCCAGAACGCCGCCTGCAGCAGCGAGAGGAGATAGACGGCGATGGCGATGCCCATCCCCGTGAGCGCCCGGGGCGTGTCCTGCGGCCGCAGCAACAGGCCGACGACGAGCGAGACGACGGCGACCACAAGGAGGGCAAGCGACACGCGGCGGGACGGCTTCGGCAGCGTCGTGCCGGTGCCGGGAGTCGCGTCGACGAGGATCGCGAGCGGCTTCCGGATCAGTGCCGACGGATCGAACCCCTTCGACTTGTAGTGCGTGCGCACCTTGGTCGTGTCGGTGTCCTCGCCGCTAACGAAGAGCCCGTCGATGAGCGCCCGCTCGTGGCCCGTGAAGCTGGAGCGCGGCTGGACGAGACGGAGATGCAGCACGTCGCGCGCGAAGAGGCCGCGGCCGCCCGTCCGCACGGAGCTGGTGACTTTGCCCTCCTGCACCAGCCGGGCGAGCGTGGCAGCGACCTCGGCGGCGCCGGTCGAGTCATCCCATGCGGAACCGACCACCTCGGGGAGGAATGCCAGCACGTTGGCGCCAAGCCAGGCTTCGTCGACGGTGCGTGCGGCGGGGAGCGGCGCGAATCTGCCGAGCGCGCGTTCGCGCTTGGCGAGGCGCAGGCCAAGCGGCAGCAGCGGCGCCAGTAGCAGCCCGGCCAGGAGCAGTCGCGCCGTACCGGAGGCGCCATAGTCCACCGCGGCAGGACGGCCGGCACCTCGCCAGGTGAGGGGCGCGTGAATCACGAAACCGGCGCCAGGCGCGAGATCGTGCCCGATGAAGCTGCCGCGGTTGGGGTCGGACAGCCGGCCGCGGAAATCGCCCGGCGGCGTCCATGCGCGGTCGAGCACGAGCTCGAGCGTGAAGCGGTCGATGCTTCCACTGCGGTCGGTGAAGGCGAAGTCGTGGTCGAGCAAGAAGCGGCCGTCCTCCATCGGCACCAGGATGTTGGACCACGTGTACTCGAGCACGTAGGTGATTGCGGTGCCGTTGAACGGTGGGTCCGACGGCAGGCGGCTGCGCCAGCGCAGGGTGTTCCCGTTCACCCAGTCGAACTGATCGACGTCCGAGAGATCGCCGGCGCGCAGTTCGACCTCGGCGCCGGTGGCGGAGTCGACACGCGCGATCCGGCTGAGCTCGAGTGCCTGGCCGCGGCGCACATTGAAGCTGCGCTCACCGCCGTTCCAGTCGCCGGTGAAGAGCGTGGCCTGCCGTTCCACCACCTGCAATCGACCGGCGCTGTCGAGGCGCGCCTCCACGGAAATGACGGGCCACGAGAGCTCGCGCGACTGGGCGGTGAGCGGCGCGGCCAAGGCGGCGGAGAGCAGGGCCGCGCGGATGACGCACGGTAGGACCGACGGGCGCTGCGGGCGGAAGTTCAACGCGGCGAACTCCTGGTGTGGCGTATTACGCGCCGGGGGTTGACCCTATACCATGATATAGAGTGTAGTCTACATCCAAGGTACGCAGAACTTACGGGTGCATCGTGGTCCGTGACCAGCGACGCCCCCTTGGAGGGAGTAGATCGATGTCTTCACTGGACAGGGATATCGCCGGCAAGGCGCTCACGCTGACGCTGGCAGACCAGGTGGGAATCGTGCGACAGCGACTCGCCGCCGCCGGGGACCGCAGTGCGCTGACGATCGTCAAGCAGGGGTCGATGCGCGTCACGTTGGTGGCCCTCGCGGCCGGAGGCGTGCTGGAATCGCACCGTGCAGACGGGCCAATCACGGTGCAGGTCCTGGAAGGTTCGCTCGAATTCGAGGCGGACGGGCGTGTGCATTCCCTGAAGCCGGGGTCGCTCTTTGCCCTCGCCAGTCTCGAGCCGCACCGCGTGACCTCAGCTGGCGGCTCCGTGTTCCTGCTTACCGTGGCGGTGGAGAAATGACCATCGGCGAGCTGGCGCGGAGGGCCCGCGTGAACGTGCAGACGGTACGGTACTACGAGCGGCGGGGACTGCTTGCGGAGCCGCCCCGGCGCGACTCGGGCTACCGCGACTACGACGAGGCCACGCTCGACCGCCTGCGGTTCATCCGGCGCGCGCAGGAACTCGGCTTCACGCTCACCGAGATCCGCGAGCTGCTGGAGATCCGGCTCGACCCGGAGACGACGGCGGCCGACGTGAAAGGGCGCGCGACCCGGAAGATCGAGGAGATCGATGCGAAGATGCATGACCTCGAACGCATCCGGCACGCACTCTCGCACCTCGCCGGGCAGTGCCGTGGCGGCCATGGCCCGACCGGCGACTGCCCGCTGCTCGAGGAGCTGGGAGCGATAAGGGAAGGCGAGACGGAGGCACCCGCCGCGCGATCGAATGGCCAGCTGGCCGCACATACTTCACACGCGAGGAGAGCACGATGACACAGCCGATGATGGCCGAGCTCGATTGCACGGAGTCCGTGGACACCGTGATGGAACGCTGGCCGGCGACCGCGCCGGTATTCGTCCGGTTCGGGGTGGACACCTGCTGCGGCGCCGGGGCGAGCATCGAGGAGGCGGCTCACCGCGATGGCGCCGACAAGACCGCGCTCTGCGCGGCGCTGCGTGAGGCGGTGGCGGCGGCGTAGCACGTGCTCCCGACCTCCGGCATACCTCCGCTCGCGCACTGGCGCGGCGTCTGGCGGGCGCTCGGCGCGACGGTGGATGACGCGCTCTATCATGAGGTGCTCGCGCGTTACCAGGCGCCGGATCGTCACTACCACACGACGCAGCATCTCGAGGAGATGTTCGCGCTCTGGCCGCTGGTCGAGCCGCTGGCGCGGCACGGCGCGGAGGTGCAGGCCGCGATCTGGTTCCACGATGCCGTGTTCGACGTGACACGCTCCGACAACGAGTCGCGCAGCGCCGAGTGGGTGCGTGCGGCGCTGCTCGCCGGCGGCGCCAGGGAGGTGGTGGCGGCGCGTGTGCATTCGCTGGTCATGGAGACGAGGCACGACGGAGAGCCCGAGCGCGCGGACGCGCAGGCGCTGGTGGACCTCGACCTCGCGATCCTCGGCGCCGACCCGGTGAGGTTCGACCAGTATGAGCATCAGGTGCGCGCCGAGTACGCGATCGTCCCGGTCACGGAATTCCGGGCGAGGCGTCGCGAGATGCTCGAGCGGTTCCTCGCCAGGCCGCGGATCTTCAGCACGGCGCCACTCTACGCGCTGCGCGAGGAGCAGGCGCGCGAGAACCTCAGCCGGTCGGTGGCGCGGCTCAGCGCGTGACGCGGTAGTGAGCGGACTCGCAGCGCCAGACCGTGATGCGTAGGTTGCGGCCATGATCAAGCGCACCGCATTTCCCCTGGCGCTCCGAATCTCGCTGCTCGGCACGATCCTCCTCGCGACGCTCGGTGCCCACCTCGCCACGCAAGCCGCCGCGCGGCGCAGCGAGCAGTCGAGCGGGACACGCGCCCTGTTGATCGCCGTCAGCGCCGTCGACGAGCGCGTCGCGTGGGCGAGCGGGAGCCTCGGCACCTGGGTGCGGACCGTCGACGGCGGCGACACCTGGACCACCGGTCGCGTGACCGGCGCGGACTCGCTGCAGTTCCGCGACATCCACGCGTTCGACGACCGCACGGCGTTCATGCTCAGCATCGGGAACGGAAGCGACTCGCGCATCTATCGTACCGCGGACGGCGGCGCGCAGTGGGAGATCATGCACACCAACCCCGATTCGGCCGGCTTCTACGATTGCATGGACTTCTGGGACCGCGAGCATGGGCTGTTCGTGGGAGATGCGGTCGATGGACGGATCGTGATCAGGACCACCGCCGACGGCGGCGTGACATGGACGCGCGTGGACGCGGCGCGGCTGCCGGCCGCGCAGGAGGGCGAGGGCAGCTTCGCAGCGAGCGGTACCTGCGTCGAGACGCAGCACGGCGGCCATGCGTGGATCGTGATGAACGGCGCGACGCGCTCGCGGCTGCTGCGCACCGCCGACTATGGGCGCACGTGGGCCGTCGAGACGCTGCCGATCACGGCGCGTGCGGGCAGCGGTGCGCAGTCGGTCAGCTTTCGCGACGCACTGAACGGAGTGGTGTTCGGCGGCGGCTATGCGGTGCAGCCTGAGGACGTGCTCGTCGCCATCACGGCCGACGGTGGCGACACCTGGACACCGCAGGCTTCACCGACGTTCAAGGTGGGCACGTGGGGCGGCGCGTTCGTGCCCGGCGCACCGGTGCCTACCATAGTTGCGGTGGGACCGAACGGCGCCGCGTTCGCACGACTCGGCGCTGCCGGGGCCATCACGACAGCGTGGACGCCCATCGACAGCAGCAATTACTGGTCGGTGGGATTCGCGTCCCCACGCGCCGGCTGGGCGGTGGGGACGCAGGGCCGGATCACGAAGCTCTCGCTGCCCTGAACACCGGCGTCACGCGGAGCAACAGCCAGTAGCTGAACGCCGCCTGCAGCAAGCCGGTGAAGACCGAGAGGATCCAGAGCTCCCGCAGGCCGAAGCCGTCGAGCCGCGAGAGCCAGAGCGCGGGCACCACGAACATCACCACGCGCGCGGCGCTCGACATCAGCGACGGCACGGTGTTGCCGATCGCCTGGAACATCCCCGAGCAGGTGAAGTTGAAGCCGCCCGCGACGAACGTCCACGCGATGATCGTCAGGTACTCCGTCGCCACCGCGGCGACCGCGGCGTCGCTCGAGAAAGCCTGCACGAGCAGCCCGGGCCTCCAGAAGCAGAGCACGCTCAGCGTCGCCATCAGCGCGCTGCCCATGAGCACGGCCTTGTTGAATGCTTCGCGTGCGCGCTCCGGCTTCTGCGCGGCGATGTTCTGGCCGGCTATCGGCGCCGCGGCGAATGCGATGGCCATCGCCGGCAGGAATATGGCCTGCATCACTCGCGACCCGATGCCGAAGCCCGCCTGCGCGGCGGAGCCGAAGTCGGCGATGATCCAGTAGATCACCGCCATCGACACGAACATGAACGCGAACTCCGCGCCCGCCGGCCCGCCGATGCGCAGGATGCGCCGCCACACTGCCGGGTCGAAGCGCATCAGCGAAGTGTCCCAGCCGACGAACTTCTCGTAGCGCACGAAGTAGCCGAGCAGCGCAAGCACGCTCGCCGACACGGCGATGGTGCTGGCGAGGCCGGCACCGGCGACGCCAAGCGGGCGGCCGGTGAGCCAGCCGGCGATCAGGATCGGGGCGAGCACCGCGTTGAGCAGCACGCTGAGCATCTGCACGATCATCGTCGGCTTGGCGATGCCGGTGCCGCGCAGCGCCGAGCCCATCGCCACGAGGGCGAACTGCAGGCCGAGCGCGGGCAGGAACCAGTGGAGGTACGCGAGGCCCGCGCGAGCGGTCGCCTCGTCCGCGCCGATCACGCCCATGTACCAGCCGGAGACCGCGTACCCGCCGGCGAGCGTGAACACCGCGGCGACGGCGGCGATCAGCAGGCTCTGGTTGAACACGACGTTCGCGTCCGCGCGATCCTTGCGCCCGGCGGCGTGCGAGATCAGCACCATCGTGCCGACGCCGAGCACCTGCGTCATGGCGAGCACGACGAACTGCAGGTTGCCGGCCGCGCTCACGCCCGCAATCGCCACGTCGCCGAGCCGCGCGACGAAGAACAGGTCCACGAGATAGTACAGTGTCTGGAAGACCATCCCGAGGGCGAGCGGCGCGGCGAGGCGAAGGATGTGCTTCGGGATGGAGCCCGTGGTCAGGTCATGCACGCGCGGAGTCTTCGGGCTGGCGTCAGGAAGTGGATGGACCGTGGAACGCGGACTCCGCGAGGCGACGTGCGTGCTCGCGGAGGTCGGCGGGCCAGGATGATGATAGCGTCGTGAAGCGCGCCGCGTCGCCGGCGAACAGCGCCCTCGTCGCCTCCTCGAAATCGGCTTGGTCGCCCAGCATGGCGTGCATGAATCGGTAGGCGTGCTCGAGCGCGCGTCGCCGCTTGTCCTGCGCGGTGTCGCCCGCGGTTCGAGCCTGGTCCACGAGACGGCGGAGCGCGGCGGACGCGCCACCCGGCTGGTCGTTGAGCCAATCCCAGTGGCGAGGGAGCAGGGTGACCTCGCGCGGGACGACGCCGAGCCGGGGCCGGCCGGGCCCGCGCTTCTTGTCTTCGGTGACTGCGGCGCTCGGCGCGAGCCGTGCGAGCGCTTCTTCCAGTGTGCCCCGGAGATCGAGCTCCACGGGCGCGCTCGTGACGGCGTCGAAGACCAGGAGCGCGTTGGGCTCGGCGGCGGTCTCGACGGCACCGCGCACCACGTCCGCGAGCGAGCCTGCGGCGATGCGGCGCTCGCCGCGGAAGGCAATGAAGGAGTTGGCGTTTTCGGTCATGTCGGTCATGCCAGATTATATCCGGATGATATCGCGTGTCAATATGCCCGGGTAAAAGCCGGACTGGTGATGGATCGAACTGAAAGCCAAGTTCGGCTCCATGCACCCTGAGAACTCCGCCATGACTAGGAACGACCTCATCTCCGAGCTGGTCCGGCAAGACTCCGGCGATCCGTGGCACGGCCCCTCCCGCGCGACGGTACTCGCAGGCGTCACCGCTGAGCAGGCCGCGTGGCAGCCCGGCACGGGTGTGCATTCGATCTGGGAGATCGTGCTGCACATGCGCAGTTGGACTCGCGAGGTGCGACGCCGGACGCTGGGCGGCGACCCGGGGTCGCCAGTGGATGGCGACTGGCCATCCCTACCGAACAAGCCGACCGCGGCCGCGTGGGAACGCGCGCTGGAGAGCCTGCGCGCGTCCCACGCCCAACTGCTGGAGACGGTAGGGTCGCTCTCCGAGGAGCAGCTCGGAGAGCGCGTTGGCTCCGGCGACGACCCCGACCGACCGAGCATCACGCGACGCATGATGCTCTACTCGCTCGTGCAGCACGACATCTACCACACGGGACAGATCGCGCTGCTCAAGCGGCTGGCTGGGGGCGGTGGGTCGGGTTGATGTTCTCCCGGAGATTGACACCCAGCTCGACCCACGCCTTGCAACAGCAGAGCATCTGCGTCCAGCCCATGCAGTTGCCGTACGAGCGGTTGAGCTCGACCTGACTCGCGCGCCAGCCGCTCTCCGAGATGCTGACGAGGGTGTCGGCGGGCCCAAGCGACTCGAACTCCATCTCGATGCGCGTGTCGTGGCCATTGCCACCCGCCCACTCGAGCACGATTCGCCGGTCGCGCTCCATGCCGCGCACGTGCACGGGGAACGCGCCGGGGAAATCGTGGAAGTCCCAGAACACCGTGGTGCCCTCGTCCAGCGGGGCGCTGGCGCCTCCGGTGGTGAAGTACGAGCTCAGCTCTTTGGGGTCGTACACCGCGTTGAAGACGGTCGTGAGCGGCCGCTGGATCCGCGCCTGCACCTGGAACTTCAGTTCCATCCTGCCTCCGGGTGATTGCTTCCGTGAAGATCAGCTCGCCCGCACGTAATGTGCGCCCGCTTCCTCGGCGAGGACTACCGCGAAGATCCCCGACGGCTGGAGGATCACCCCCGGGAGCATCGCGTCCAGCGCGATCTTGCGCGCCTCGGCCTCGCCGATGCCGTCGGCCTTCTGGATCATCCTGACGCACTCGCGCAGCGCGAGGTCGCAGGCGAGTGTCACGCCGCCGCGGGCGATGTACTTGTCCAGCGCGAACACGTCGTAGTCGGCCGGCTGCTCGCCGCGGGTCGACGACATCAGCGCGGGATTGCGGTCGGTGGGTTCGTGCGTCACGGGAGATGTGGCCTGCTTCATCTTGCCGACTCCGTACTTGTCCCAGAACGGCTGTTGCATGGCGAGAGCGATGCCGTTGTGCCGCAGGACGAGCGCCGTCGAGAGCTCGCGGGCAGGAATGCCCATCACCTGCTCGTACTGCATTGCCCAGAACGTCGCGCGCCAGACACCATAGCCGCTGTCGACCTCGGGCACGTCGAAGACGGTCTTCACCTTGCCGGTGAGGCGTTTGGGCCAGCTCGTGTCCCACGCTTCCGGTTGCGCGCCTGCAGACCCGTGACGCAGGGTGAAATCGGACGGTCCGGACCAATCGCGCCGCTCGTGAGCGTGCAGCGGGGCCGGCAGCGCGGCGGCTCCGAGCGAAAGCCCGCCGAAGGCGACGGTGCCGGCGGCGAGACGGTCGATGAAATCCCTGCGGGTGACTGACATGGTGCGCTCCTCGGTTGAGGACCTATTGTCGCGGCGGTGCCGTGACGGCATCATTCATACACCAAACCCGTCGAGCCGCGCTCAAAGGACGCGCACCCTGCTCGCGCCCTCCTCCGCTTGGAGAACGTGATGCTCTTCTCGCTCTACGCCGCGCTGGCGGTGTTCGGGTTGCTGTTCGTAGGCTGGGGCTTGTTCGCCGGCGACTTCGGTGCGGACGGCGGCGACGGATCCGATTTCGACGACAGCCACCACGGCGGCCTCTGGGCGCTGTTCTCCATTCGCACGCTCGCCTTCGCCGCGCTCGCGTTCGGCGCCACCGGCCTCCTCGGCCGCCTCTCCGGGTGGTCGACGATCACGACGCTCGCCATGTCGAGCGCCCTCGGCGCCGGCACCTGGCTCGGCGTCGGGGCACTCTTCACTTACCTGCGCCGCACGCAGTCGGGTAGCCTGCTCAGCGACTCGAGCTGGATCGGCAGCGAGGCCGTGCTCGTGCTTCCGTTCGGCCGCGACGGCCTCGGCCGCATCTCGCTCACGGCGGGCGGACAGGTCACCGAGCTCTTCGCGCGTCGCGCGCCGGCGTACGAGGAGTATCCAAGCGAAGCATTCGCGCGCTGCCAGATAGACCAGCTCGAGGATGGACTCGCGCTCGTCATCCCGCTCACGGCCAAGCTGACGGCCTGAGAGCTCTTCCGGCGGCCTTTTCGCTGCCGGCGCAGGCGCAACTCACACTCCTTTTTTGTTCCGGAGCGACAATGGAAGAACTGTCCGGCCTGATCCCGATCCTCGGCATCCCGCTGATCATCTTCGCGGTGTTCATCGGCATCATCGGCGTGATCAAGGCCTGCCTGATCATCGTGCCGCCCAACATGGTCGCGATCATCACCGGTCCGAACCGCGCGACGGAGTCCGGCGGCAACATCGGCTACCGCGTGGTGCGCGGCGGGCGGGCGTTCCGCATCCCGCTGCTCGAGACGGTCGCCTACATGGATCTGCGCACCTTCTCGATCCCGCTCAACGTGTCGAACACCTTCGCGCGCGGCGGCATCCCCATCAACGTGCAGGCGCAGGCGAACGTGAAGATCGCGTCGATGCCGGAGTCGGTGTTCGGCAACGCGGTCGAGCGATTCCTCGGCGTGCACCCGGAGGAGATCGCCAAGCAGGCGCAGGAAACGCTCACCGGTAACCTGCGCGGCGTGCTTGCGTCCCTCTCGCCGGAAGAGGCCAACGAGGACCGCACCAAGTTCGAGCAGTCGCTTGCCGAGGAAGCGACGCGCGACCTGAACAAGCTCGGGCTGCAGCTCGACACGTTGAAGATCCAGCAGATCGCGGACGAGGCGGGCTACCTCGCCGCGTTCGGCCGCATGCGCACGGCGGAGGTGCTGCGGAACGCCGAGATCGCGGAAGCGAACGCACGCGCCGAGACGAAGCTGGTGCAGGCGGAGGCGGAGAAGCGCGCGAAGGTCGCCGAGTCGCAGAACAGCACGCAGGTGGCTGAGGCGCAGAACCTGCTCCGCGTGCGCAAGGCGGAGCTCGAGCAGCAGTCGCAGATCGCCGAGCGCACGGCGACGGCGAAGGCCGAAGAGGCGCAGGCCGCCGCGATGCGCCAAGTGGAAGCGCAACGCATCGAGCTGACGAAGCTGGAGCTGCAGGTGCGTGAGGTGGAACCAGCGCGCGCCAGGCTGCAGGCCGCGCAACTCGCGGCCGAGGCCGCCGCGGCGCCGATCCGCGAGGACGGCAAGGCAAAGGCCGAGGCGGCGGCGATGATCCTGGAGAAGATCCGGAACGCCGGCGACCAGGGCATGCAGCTGCTGGTGCTGCAGATGTATCCCGAGCTCTTCCAGATCGCGTCGGACGCGGTGGGAAAGATCGAGATCGACCGGATGGTGGTGATGGATGGCGGCTCGGGCGACGGCGGATTGTCGCAGGCCGCCGGTCAGCGGCTCAAGGCGATCCAGACGATGCTCGAGGGCGTCGGTGGCGCGAACGGGTTCGATCCCTCGGCGGTGCTGCAGGGCATCCTCGGGAAGATCAGCACGCCCGAGCGTGCGATCGCAGAACCTGCGTCTGCGCCAGCGCTTCCGGGCAAGGGCAAGTAACGGCAACCGCACGACAAGCCACGGGAGACGCAGAGTCACAGAGGGCCACAGAGGCTGCCACTACAACAACCGTATTTTAGAGGGGGCTCCCGTGCAGGATCTTGCACGGGAGCTCCTTTTAACTGCGGTTGACGTTCTCCGCCTTCTCTGTGCCCTCCGCGCCTCCTGTTGCTTGTCTTTGCAGTTCAGCGCTCACACCGAAACGCGGTCCTCGACGAACACCGGCATCATGAGACCCTCGAGCGACCGCCCGTGCGGGTCCTGCCCGGCGCGGATGCGATTCACCATCTGCAGGGCCGTCTCCGTCGCCGGTGGCAGCTGCGCGTCGCTCGTGCCGATCGGCGTGACGCGGGCTCCCCACTTCACTAGCAGCGAGCAGTAGGTCAGGCCGCCGCCGAACGCCGGCATCAGGATCCATCCACCGGGCTGCACGCGCCCCATCTCGAGCGCCTCGACGAGCGCCACCGGCACCGTCGCCGCGCTCATGTTGCCGTACTTCTGCACCGTCAGCATCACCTTCTCCATCGGGATGCCGGCGTGCTTCGCCACCGACTCGATGATCCGGAGGTTCGCCTGGTGCGGCACCACGAGGCTCACATCCTCGGCCTTGACGCCGTGCTCCGCGAGCACGCGCGTGGACGACTCGGACATCGCCCGCACCGCGCGCTTGAAGATCGATTGCCCGTCGAAATCCCAGAGTGTGTCGCCGAACGTGATGCCGAGCCCCGAGTAGCCGCATCCGAACCCGCGCACGCGGAGCGTCTGCCGCGCCTCGGCGTCACAACCCAACACCGAGCCCAGCATTCCTTCCTCGTTCTCCGTTGACTGGAGGACGACCGCCGCGGCGCCATCGCCGAACAGCACGGCGACGTTGCGGTTGCTCCAATCCATGTAGCGGCTGATCAGCTCCACGCCGATCACCACCGCATTCCTGATCATGCCCGTGCGGATCATCGCCGTCGCCGTGGCCAGCCCGTAGCAGAAGCTGGTGCACGCGGTGTTGAGGTCGATCGCCGCGGCGTGCGTGGCGCCGAGGGCGAGCTGCACGCCCGACGCGCTGTTCGGGCAGAGTTCCTCGTTGCTCACGCCGCCGTAGATCACGAGGTCGACCTCGGCGGCGTCGAGGCCGGCGCAGGCGAGGGCGCGTTGCGCGGCCACGGTCGAGAGCTCGATGGCCGTGACGTGCGACACACGGCGTTCCTTCATTCCCGTGCGCGTGGTGATCCACTCGTCGGACGTCTCGAGGAAGGTCGCGAGGTCGTCGTTGGACAGCACGGCGGGCGGCATGCAAGCGCCCCATCCGGTGATCGCTGCATAGGTCATACCGGGAACCTAACGCGCTCAAGGCGCCGCGTCAGTCGGCCGATACCTCTACGACCATGGCATCCGTATCCCCGATGAGCATCGTGCTCGCCATCTCGCTCGTCACCTTCGCGTTCCACCTGGCCGCGACGGTGACGCTGATCGCGATCGCGCGCGCGCCGGGCTGGGCGCGCGTACGCCCGGTGGCGATGCTCGCCGGCTCGGCCGGCCTCTATAGCCTCGTCAACGTCTTCGGCTCGGTGCACCATTCGAGCGCAGTGGGCATCACGTGGGCGACGACGCTGAACCTGACGATCGCCGCCCTCCACGCATCCTGCTGGCTCTGGTACACCTTCGCCGATGAGCAGGGATCGTGGCGCTCGGTGCCGGTGCGCATCAAGCGGCTCGCCATCGTGAACGTCGGGTTCGCCGCCCTCCTCTCCCTCAGCGGCAACGCCGTGTCGAGCGGAGTGTACGACCGCATCGTCGTGCCGGCGTTCGGGCTCGATTATGCGCAGCCGCGGCTGTCGCCCGTCGCATCGATCGCCGCGATCCTGATCCTCGTCACGATCTGCACGAGCTTCGTGGAGTTCGTGCGCCGGGCGCGCCGCGGCGTGGCGGGTGCCACCGCCATCTCCCTGGGGTTCACCCTCTTCTTCGCGTGCAGCGTCTTCGAGGGGCTGGTCGCGATGGGGGTCGTGCAGTTCATCTACGTTGCGGAGATCGGCTACCTCGTGCTGATCACGCCGGTGAGCGCGATGCTGGTGCGGCGCTTCATCTCGGACGCGCGACGGCTGACGCTGCTCTCCAAGAGCCTTGCCGATGAGGTCGCGCGGATGGTCGCGGAGCGCGACTCGGCGCGCGAGGCGATGGCCGAGGAGTCGCGGATGGCCGCGCTCGGCCGCATCGCCGGCGGCATCGGCCATGAGGTGAACAACCCGCTGCAGTTCCTGACCTTCAGCCTCGAGGAGCTGCGCGACGAGACGAGGGGCCACCGCACGCTCGACGCCGAGGTCGCGCTGAGGAACGCGTTCGAGGGCGTGGACCGCATCCGTCGCGTCGTGGACGGGCTGCGCGCCTATCTCTCGCCCGCACGGCCGGTATTCGAGACGGTCGACCTGCACGAGACGGTGCGGGCGGCGCTGCGCGTGGCGGCGCCGCAGATGCGCGGTGTCGCCAAGGTGCGGCCGCTCCTGCGTCCGGTGCCACTCGTGCGCGGCGACGAGGGCAAGCTCGTGCAGGCGGTCGTGAACGGCGTGCTCAACGCGGTGCACGCGCTGAGGGCGTCGCCGGCCGTCACGCCGGGCGAGATCACCATCACGACGCGCACGACCGCCTCCGGTGACGCGGAGATCGAGATCGCCGACAACGGGCCGGGCTACCCGGTGGCACTGCTGCCCACGCTCGGCCAGCCGTTCGTCACGACGCGCGCCACGAGCGGAGGATCGGGGCTGGGACTGTTCGTCATCCGCGGCGTGGTCGACCTGCACGGCGGCCGCGTGTCGCTCGAGAATGCGGCGGAGGGCGGCGCGGTGCTCCGTCTCGTGTTGCCGGCGCAGGACGAGGAATGCACCCCGACCGACGCCGCAGCGCTCCTGAGCGACGCGGCGGGCCCCATCAGCGGGGAGTCGCCCGCCGTCATGGCGGGGTAGGAGTCAACGGTGACATCGCGATGGACGACACGGGCGGAAGTCCGCGGCCGGTTCTCACGCGCCATCACCGCCTGTATCTTCAGAGAATGCCCGGAAAGTCAAAATCATCCACAGGATCGAAGCGCCGTCGGTCGCGGCGCGGGAAAGGTGGTTCCGGTGGAAGCGGCGAGGTCCAGGTCCGGCTGACGTCCGTCCCCACAGGGCGCGCCGCGTATTCCGAGACGCGCCAGTGGCTGCTCGAGCGCCACGGCCCCGTCTGCGCCTACTGCGAACGCGTCGTTCCCGTGGCCACGATCACCCTCGACCACGTCACGCCGCGACGCGGGCTGACCGCCTACGACCGCCGCGACAACCTCGTCCTCTGCTGCAAGGCCTGCAACACGCTGAAGGCCGACAAGCCGATCCTCGTCTTCCTGCTCGGCCATCGCAAGCGTGTCGTCGCGCTCTACAAATACGGGCAACACCTGAGCTTCCAGCTCGTCGAGATGGTCAAGGACCTTCTGCCCGAAGCCGAGCGCCCGCCGCTGCCCACCGGGCCCGTCAGGCCTCGCGTCAAGCGGAAGACATGGGCCGAGTTGCACGGACCGTCCGACGACGGCGAGTCGCCGTACCAGGAACCCTCTCCCTATCTCGACTGATGATCCGCCGCATCCTGACCAAAGACGCGCCGGTGCCGGCCGGTCACTATTCGCAGGCCACCGTCCACGACGGCGTGGTCTACGTCGCGGGCCAGCTGGCGATCGATCCCGCCACCGGCGAGCGCATGCTCGGGTCGATCGAGGAGCAGACCGAGCGCACTCTGCTCAACGTGCAGGCGATCCTCCACGCCGCCGGCTCCGACTTCGCACACGTGCTCAAGATGACGGTGTACGTCTCCGACATCTCCCTCTGGGGCGCCGTCAACACGGTCTACGCGCGCATGCTCGGCGAGCACAAGCCGGCGCGCGCGATCGTGCCGACGAAGGAACTGCATCATGGGTTCCTCGTCGAGATCGACGCCGTCGCCGTGCTCAAGTCGCGTGACTGACCTGTCCGCAGCACTCGCCGCGCTGCCGACGCCTTCGCTGCTCCTGGACGTCGAGCGCGCGCGGCGCAATGCGCGGCGCATCGGCGACCGGGTCAAGGCATTGGGCGCGCGGCTGCGGCCGCACGTGAAGACCCACAAGTGCATCGAGGTCGGCCGACTGCAGGTCGAGGGACAGTTCGGCGGGATCACCGTGTCGACGCTGGCAGAGGCGAGGGCGTTCGCCGCGCACGGCTTCCGCGACATCACGTATGCCGTGCCGATCGAGCCGGGGAAGTTCGACGCGGCGATCTCCCTCGCGCGAGCGGGCGTCCGGCTCGCCGTCATCACCGACGACGTTGCGATTCCCGGACCACTCGCCGCGCGGCTGCGTGCGAGCGCGCAGGTGCTCGATGTCTGGGTGAAGGTCGATTGCGGCTATCATCGCTGCGGCGTGGACCCTGAGACCGACGCACTGCTCGAGCTGGTGCGGCGCATCGGCGAGGAACACGCCGCAGGCTTGCGCTTCGGTGGCCTCCTCACGCACGCGGGCCATTCCTACCACGCCAAGGGCCGCGCAGCGGTGGCGGCGATCGCGTCCGCCGAGCGTGACGTGATGGTGCGCGCGGCGGATCACCTGCGCGGGCTCGGCATCGAGGTGCCGGCGCTGAGCGTGGGATCCACGCCCACTGTCACGCATGTCGACCATCTCAGGGGCATCGACGAGGTGCGCGCCGGGAACTACGTCTTCTTCGACGGCACGCAGGCGGCGATCGGGAGCTGTGGCACGGAGGACTGTGCGCTCACGGTGCTCACGTCGGTGGTGCATCGCGATCGCGCGCGCCGGCATGTGGTGCTCGACGCAGGCGCCATCGCCCTCTCCAAGGACCGCGGCGCGACCGACCTCGGCGACGCGCCCGGATACGGCCGGTTGCTCAGCCTCGACGGCGAGGACCTCGGCGCGCAGGTGACGTCGGTGTCGCAGGAGCACGGCACGGTGGCGGTCGAGGACGATGCGCTGCTCGACCGGCTGCCCGTCGGGGCGCGCGTGCGAGTGCTCGCCAACCATTCCTGCCTCACCGCGGCGCAACACGAGTCGTATCATGTGCACGACGGC
This sequence comes from Gemmatimonadaceae bacterium, assembly GCA_035538035.1. Classification (GTDB taxonomy): domain Bacteria; phylum Gemmatimonadota; class Gemmatimonadetes; order Gemmatimonadales; family Gemmatimonadaceae; genus Pseudogemmatithrix. The sequence goes on from DATLLD010000167.1 coordinate 15,751, forward strand.
CAGCGCGTCGTCGAGCAGTGGAGCATCCTCCGCGGCTGGTAACGCTTCGGCCGCGGTTCCCGTAACAAGGAAATGATGAAGAAGACCCGACGCCCCGCTCCTCAAGAGAAGCGGGCTACCTCGACTGCGCTCACTGCCGCCATCTTCGCGGCGGTGAGCGCCATTGTTTGTGCCCCCTCCGCGGTCGCCGCGCAATCGGCAACCGCTCCAGACACTCCGACCGCCCGCGCCGTGAGGGCCGCCGAGGCGCCACGGCTGGACGGCCGCGCGGATGACGCCGTGTGGGCAGTCGCGCCGGAGACCGACGACTTCAGGCAGTTCTCACCGGGTGAAGCGCTGCCGGCTCGCTTCCGCACGTCGTTCCGCGTGGCGTACGACGACCGCACGCTCTACGTGCTCGTGCGCGCCTACGACCCGCGGCCGGACTCGATCGTCGCGCTGCTCAGCCGCCGCGACATCAAGACGCCGTCGGACTGGATCAAGGTGGTGATCGATGGTTACCACGACCGCCGCACGGGCATGCAGTTCATGGTGAACCCGGCCGGCGTCAAGCGCGACGCGAACATCTACTCGGACGTCATCGAGGACATCGCGTGGGACGCGGTCTGGGACGTCGCGACGAGCATCGATGCCGAGGGTTGGACGGCGGAGTTCGCGATCCCGTTCAGCCAGATCCGCTACGAGCCGGGCGAGAGTCAGGTGTTCGGCTTCGGCATCTGGCGCGACCTCGCGCGCTACGCCGAGCGCGACGCATGGCCGGTGTACCGGCCGTCGTTCCAGACGTTCGCGTCGCAGCTGGGCGACCTTGTCGGCATCGAGGGCATCGGGCGCAATCGCCGGCTCGAGGTGCTGCCCTACGTGGTCAGCAAGAACGTCAGCCTGCCACGCACCGACGGCCGGTGGGAGCACCCACAGCAGCAGAGCGTCGGGCTCGACTTCAAGGCGGGGCTCACGAGCAACATCACCATCGACGCCACCATCAACCCGGACTTCGGGCAGGTGGAGGCGGACCCGGCGGTGCTCAACCTGAGCGCGTTCGAGGTGCGATTCGACGAGCGGCGGCCGTTCTTCCAGGAAGGCGTCAGCCTGTTCCGCTGCAACGGTCCCTGCGAGGGGATTTTCTACACGCGTCGCGTGGGACGCACGCCGCAGCTCCGGTCGAGCCCGCGCGATCCGCTCTCGAGCGCCATCCAGGGCGCGGCCAAGATCACCGGACGATTCGCCAACGGCACACAGTTCGGCCTCGTCGCGGTCTCATCCGCGCGCGAGGAGCGCGAGGACGGCCGGACGATCGAGCCCCAGACCACCACCCTGGTGGGACGCCTCGTGCGCGACTTCCGCGGCGGGCGTTCACAGCTCGGCACGATGGTCACCGGCCTCATGCGCGACCTCGACGCGGGCACGGAGCCGGTGCTCCGGCGCGACGCCTACACGGTGCTCGTGCAGGGCTATCACCGCTTCGCCGATCGCTGGGAGGTGAATGGCTACTCCGGCCAGTCGCTCACGCGCGGCAGCGAGGCGGCCATCCAGCGCACCCAGCTGAGCAGCGTGCACTATCACCAGCGGCCCGACGCCGACCGCGAGTTCGACCCCGATGCGACGTCGATGTCCGGCTCCGTGACGGCCGCCGGGCTCCGGCGCTACGCCGGGAGGGTGCGTTGGGAGACGAACTTCCGCTACGCCACGCCGAACACCGAACTCAACGACCTCGGGTTCGTGACGCTGATCAACGACGTGCAGGTGAGGAACCAGTTGGTGCTGGTGTCGACGGTGCCGAAGGGCATCTACCGCCGCGCGAACGCGGTGTTCAGCGTGGACCAGCATTGGACGACCGGCGGCCTGCCGACGGGGCTCACCGCGCAGGCACATGCGTCGTCGGAATTCGCGAACTTCTGGAGCGGCTCATTCACCTGGAATGCCTCCCAGCTGGGCGCGACGCACTGCGTGTCGTGCGCGCGCGGAGGGCCGGCGCTGCGCATGTCGCCGCGACACTCGGTGTCGTTCACCTGGGACGGTGATGCACGGAAGGCGGTGATGCCCGAACTCGACTTCTCCATCGCTCGCGGCGACGAGGGACGCTCGTGGTCGCGGCGCATGGCCGCCGGCGCCACGGCGCGGGTCGGCGCCCGGACCTCGGCGAGCCTTGGCGCGAGCTACGAACGGCGCGTCGACGACGCGCAGCCGTTCGGCAACTACGGGGCCGCCTTCAGCGACACGACGCACTACACGTTCACCCGGCTCGGCCAACACATCCTCGGCATCACGGCGCGCGCGAACGTGACGCTGACGCCGGCGCTGAGCCTCGAGCTATACGCGCAGCCGTTCCTTGCCTCGCTCGAGCACTCTGACTGGCGCGAGCTGGCCGACCCGCGTGCCAGCGGATACGCGGACCGCTTTGCGCCGTTCGCGGGGGCGGGTACGCCGCCAGACGTCAGCCGGCGGCAGTTCAACTCCAACGCCGTGCTGCGCTGGGAGTACCGGCCGGGATCGGTGATCTTCGTCGTCTGGCAGCAGGGGCGCAGCCACGCCGCGCCGTTCGGAGGCGACTTCGACGCCGGTCGC
>DATLLD010000168.1:0-6724 GCA_035538035.1 Gemmatimonadaceae bacterium
CGGCCCATGCGGCGCAGCAGCGAGTCGCTGGCCGACTGCAGGGGCGCGTGCAGGTACGGGCAGACGCGGCTGCCGCCATCGCGCAGCAACTCGGCAAGCTCGGCATCGACCTCGGTCGCCTCCACCGACGCGAGCCGGAAGCGCACGGTCGGCACGTCGCGCACCAGCCGCGCCACGAGCGCACCGAGTGACAGCCCGAACTCCTTGCCCCAGGATCCCACATGCACGCCCGTGAGCACGATCTCCTCGTGGTGGCCGGCGAGCGCCGTCGCTTCCGCGACCAGCGCGTCTGCCGTGCGCGAGCGGTGCGCGCCTCGCGCGAGCGTCGTCGCGCAGAAGGTGCAGTGCTCGTCACAGCCGTCCTGCACGCGCAGGAGTCCACGGGCGCCGCGCTGCGCCTCCGCCGTTCCGAACCCAGCGCCGGGCGGCAGGCCGAGCGCGGCCGCGACCGCCGGCAGATCCGCGCCGGCGATGACGCCTTCGACCGACGGCAACTCTGCGAGTGCGCCGCCCGAGCGCGCAGCGGCGCAGCCGGTGATCACGGTGCGGAGTCCCGGCCGCCCGCGCGCGGCGCGGCGCACCGCCTGCCGCAGGTCCGCCTCGGCGTCGCTCGTGACGGCGCAGGAGTTGAATACCGCGACATCGGCGTCCGCCGCGTCGGCGACGATCTCTGCGCCCGCGCGCTCGAACATGGCGCGCATCTGCTCGCTGTCGTACTGGTTGGCGCGACAGCCGAAGGTGCGAAGGTGGACCTTCATGCGCCCACCACCGGCTGTTCGCCGGTGCGCATCGTGCGCTCCGGGCGCGGCGCGGGGTCGAGCGGGAGCTGGATATGAAAAGTGCTGCCGGCGCCTTCGCGGCTTCGCACCCAGATGCGGCCACCATGCGATTCCACGGCCACGCGGCAGAACGCCAACCCGAGCCCCGAGCTGCGCACGCGCGGCGCGTTGGGGGCCTGCACCTGTTCGAACTTCTGGAAGATCAGCTCGTGGTACTCCTCGGGGATGCCCGGCCCGTCGTCGGCGACGGTGAGCACGATGCCTCCCGGGTCACGCCGGGCGCCGAGCGCGAGCGTCACCGGCACGGGCGAATGCGTGACGGCGTTCTGGATCAGGTTCGAGAGCACGCGCTTGAGCAGCGTCTTGTCCGCGCGGAACACCGGCGCGTCGTCCGCCGCTTCGCCCGTCGCGACCGTCTGCTCCTGCCGGAATCGCAGTCCCCAGTCGTGCATCATCTCCGCGAGGAGCGCACCCGGAGCGATCGGCTCCGGCTGCAACGCGAGGGCCTGCTCCTCGACGCGCGACACGTCGAGCAGGTCCTCGATCAGCGCCAGCAGGTCCTCGGCCTTGCCCTCGACGTCCGAGAGCGCCCGCGCCGGCCGCTCGTCGATCGCGCCGAAGTCGCCGTCGCGCAGCATCTCGAGCGTCGCGAGCATGGACGTCAGCGGCGTCTTGAGGTCGTGCACGATCATCCGCATGAGGTCATCGCGCGCCTTCTGCAGCGCGCGCAGCCGCTTGAGGCTCTGCTCGAGCGCGTCGGTGGCGCCCTTGAGCTTGAGGAGGCTGCGCACGCGCGCCCCGAGCACGTGACGGCTCTGCGGCTTGAGCAGGAAGTCGTCGCCGCCGGCCTCGATCGCCTTGAGGCGGTCTGACGCCTCGTTCAGCGCAGAGACGAAGATCACCGGGATGCGCGCGGTGCGCGGGTCGCGCTTGATGCGGCGACACACCTCGAAGCCCGTCTCGCGCGCATCCACGCCGAGGTCCCCGGCGGGCATCGAGACGTCGAGGATGACGAGATCGGGGGCGAGCTCGGCGCACTGCGCGAGGGCGGACGGGCCGTCGTGCGCCTCCACCACCTGGCAGCCGAGCGACGCGAGCTGGTCGCGCAGCAGCTCGATGTTGGCCTCGACGTCATCGGCCACGAGCACGATCGGGGCCGGGCGTGCCCCCGGGCGCGCGTTCATCCGGTGTGCCGCGCGCCGCGGAAGGTCAGGGGCGGATGCCCAGTCCGACGCCGACGAACCAGCTTCGCTCGTTGACGCCCGCCGCATTGCGCAGCGCGCGCTGCAGCGTGAGGTCGACATGCGCACGGCCGCGCGCGAGCGGGATCCCGACGCCGCCGCTGTATGCACGTTCCGCCACCTGCTCGCCGTTGGCGCCGAAGGGCAGCGTGCGATCGCGCGCGCCGAGCCGCACGATCGACGGCACGCCGAACACGGCGGGGCCGGCGACTTCGACGCCGAGTCCGATCTCCGTCGCGTCGAACACGGTCGACGTGTTGTCGAGGCCGGAGCCCAGCATGTCGCGCATGTCGCTCCATGCGGTCCGGTCGTAGCGCGCCGAGAGTGTCGTGTTCGGGATGCCGATCCAGGTGGCACCGACACCATAGCGGCTCGGCACCTCGCCTGAGGCGATCGGCGTGCCGTCGCGTTCGGCGCGCAGGGTGCCGCCGAGGCGCGCCGAAGCAGCCAGGAGCAGGCCGGGCAGCGGCTGGCTGGTCACGCCCACCGAGACCGCACGCCCGGAATAGTTGAGCAACGACGTGCGCCCGACGCTGCCCAGGCCGCTGCTGTCACCAAAGGCGCGGCCGAACTCGAGGCGATTCTCGCCGGAGATGGCATGCACGCCGGCGCCGACCTGCAGCGCACTGTTGACGAAGTACGCCGCCGCGAACCGTGCGTCACTGATCGCGCCGTTGCTCGCCGCCCGGAGCGACGACGGGAAGGTCTCGCCGCCGACGACCTGGCTGTCGGAGTAGGTGTTCGACCAGGTGCGGTCGAGCAGCGTCGAGAACGACACGCCAGCCGTCAGCCGACGGATGGACCCCGTGCCCATGAAGCCCGGGAAGCGCATCGTGGTCGACCGGTCCGACGTACCGTTGCCGCTGGTGCGCCGGAACTCCGGCTCGAACTGCATATAGACCGAGAAGCGCCGCGCCGTGGCCATCGCGGCCGGGTTGATCGGCGATGCGGGGTCGATCTCGGCCGTCGAGCCCCCCGAGCCGAGTGCGCCCGTGCCGAGTTGCCCGGTCGGGTAGCCGAACCCCTGCGCGCCGAGCGATCCCTGCGCCGCGAGCGAGGCCGGCGTCGCCGCCATCACCGCGACGAAGAGGACGAGAAGAGTGCGCATCAGGGCTGTCCGAACGTGAAGGAGGTGACCGGCACGTAGCTCACCCGCAACCGCGGCTGGAGCTCCGGCGCGGCGGAGACGCCGAAGAAGCGGGCCGCCGCGGCCGTCGATCCCTCGTTGTCCATGCGCAGCACGAGCGCGTTGGGGACCCGCCGCGCGCCGTCGACCGTGCGCCATTGGGTGACGAGGTTGTTGATCTCGAGGAAGCGCGATCCGGAGTCGCCAGGGGCGAGCCGGAGCGAGTCGGTGACGAAGGCATTGATCGGCGCGAGCAGCTGCACTGCGTGACTGAGGTCGGTGACGTCATGGCCGGCGAGCACCATCTGCGCGCGGATCGTGACGTCGGTCGTGTCGTCGAGGCCGGTGATCGGGTCCTGCACGAGCTCGAGCCGAGCGCGAAGCACGGCGGACGAATCCGTCAGCCAGCGCGGCAGCTCGAACCGCAGGTAGGAGCGGACGCCGGGGAGGCCGCCGACCGAGAACCGCTGCGCAGCGCGAATGTCCGGCGCCGCGGCGATCAGCAGGTAGTCCTTGTAGAAGGTCGAGATCACGAGCGGCGTGCTCGGCGTGGACGAGGACGCCGAGATGAGTGCAGGCGGGATGAGCGTGTCTGCGCTGACGCGATAACGCAGCCGCGGCCCGCGTGACGACGCGTCGCCCGTGGTGGGGAAGATGCGCACCTGGGCCGGCGTCGCGCTGCGCACCTGGAGGCCGATGCGCATCACCTTGGCCGAGTCGACGATCGTCGCGAGCAGCTTCACCGTGTCGATCTGGATCCGCACCAGCGTGGTGTCGACGAAGCCCGCGCTGTCGATGCGCACCGAGCCGAGCAGGCGCGCCGCCGTGAAGTGCGGCAGGAGCGTCGTGGGGATCGAATCCGGCGCCGTCAGGTCGGAGACGTCGTACGCATCGATGAAGAACGTCTCCGGCAGCGGCAGCTCGGTGCGCTGGATGCGGAAGTCGAACGTCGCCGAGTCCACGCGCGTGACCACCTCGGCGGTGTCGACGCCGGTCGGCCGGAAGGTGCGGGCCAGCGTATCGAACCGGACGATGCTCCGGACGTCGAGTTCAGGCCGCGACGCCAGCAGCAGCCAGGGCTCCTCCCCGCGGAACGGGAAGTCGCCGAGCGTCGTGTCGAACACGATCGCAGGCAGGAGGACCGTGTCGCGGATGTCCAGCTGCTGGCCCGGGCAGAGCGCGGGACATGCGCCGCCCGTCTCGAGGTCCTCGGAGCACGCCCCGACGACGAAAGCGAGCGGGAGCGCGAGCAGGACGGGGGCGCGAAGCAGGCGCCGGAATGTCATGAGTGAAGCGAAGAAGGCGTGAAGGGGTGCGGCAGGAGCTCCTTGAGCGTCCAGCGCATCTTGAGACCGGCAGTCGTCGTCGAGACGACGATCACATCCATGCCGAACTCGGCGAGTGCTTGTCGGCAGATCCCACAGGGCGGCGTCGGCGCCGGTGCGTCGGTGCAGATGGCGATGGCCGTGAACCGCCGGAGGCCAGCCGTGACCGCCGCGCCGAGCGCGACGCGCTCGGCGCAGTTGCCCGCCGGGTACGACGCATTCTCGACGTTGCAACCGATGACGATGGTGCCATCCACGGCGAGCAGCGCCGCGCCGACGCGGAAGTGCGAGTACGGCGCGTAGGCGCGCTCGAGCGCCTCGGCGGCATGCCCGCTGAGCGTAGGCAGGCGGCTCTCCAGCGTGGCCACCGTCATCTGGTCAGCTCCGTGCAGAACGACCTTCCCTTTCCGCGGAACTCGACGCCCAGCCACTCCGCCACCGTCGCGCCGAGATCCGAGAACGTGGAGCGCCGCCCGAGCGACGCCGGCCGCACCGCGCGCCCGAGCACCAGCAGCGGGACGTTCTCGCGCGCGTGGTCCGAGGTCGGGGTGGTCGGGTCGTTGCCATGATCGGCCGTGATGAAGAGCAGGTCGTCCTCGCGGAGCGCAGCAGTGATGGCAGGGAGCGCGGCGTCGAATGCTCGCAACGCCCCGTGGAACCCCGGAACGTCATTCCGGTGCCCGTACAGTTGGTCGAAATCTACTAGGTTGCCGAACAACAACCCATCGGGGCCATCGCGCAGCCAGTCGATGATCCGCGCGATCCCCTCGTCGTTGCCGGTGGTGTGGCCTCCCTCGAGGCCTCGCCGCGCGAAGAGGTCATCCACCTTCCCTACCCCCGTGCGCGCGATCCGCGCCGCGGCCAGGGCGTCCAGAAGGGTATCCCCGGGGGGCACGATCGAGAAATCGCGACGGTTCGGTGTGCGAACCCAGGCGCCGGGCGATCCCACGAACGGCCGCGCGATGACGCGGGAGACGTCGTGCGGCGGCGCGAGCATCGCGCGCGCGGCCTCGCAGGCCGCGTAGAGTTCATCGAGCGGCACCACCTGCTCGTGCGCGGCCACCTGGAAGACGGAGTCGGCCGAGGTGTAGACGATCCACGCCCCGGTGCGCACGTGCTCCTCTCCAAAGCGGTCGATCATCTCCGTGCCGCTGCCCGCGACGTTGGCGATGACCGCGCGCCCCGTGCGCCGGGAGAACTCGGCGATGACTTCCGCGGGGAACCCGTGCGGATACGTCGGGAACGGCCGCGCGAGGTGCACGCCGGCGATCTCCCAGTGCCCGGTCGTGCTGTCCTTGCCGGCTGACCGCGGCTCCATGAGCCCCCACGCTCCGAGCGGTTGCGCGACGGCCTTGACTCCTTCGAGCGGCGCGATGCATCCCAATCCCGTCATCTCAAGGTTGGGCAGGTCGAGCCCGCCGACCGCGCGCGCGATGTTGCCCAGGGTATCCGATCCCACGTCGCCGTAGTCCGCCGCGTCGCGCGCCGCGCCGATGCCGACGCCGTCGAGCACGACGATCGCCGCACGGCGCGTCACGCGGCGCCGCCGTGGTAGAACCTGGGTAGGCGCTGCCGCAGGCCTGTCAGCAATTCGTAGGGGGAGAGGTTCGCCTGCTGTGCCACCGATTCGGCGGTCAACTCATTCGTCCCATCCGTGCCTAGCAGGGTTGCCACGTCGCCGGGGGCGCATGGCACGTCCGTGACGTCGATCATCGTCATGTCCATCGTGACGAGACCGGCGACCGGCACCGCGTGCCCATGCAGGATCACGTGACCACGATTGCCGAGATTGCGCCGGTAGCCGTCGGCGTAGCCACAGGCGAGTGTCGCGATCCGACGATCGGTGGCGGCGCGCCAGGTGGCGTCGTAGCTCACCGTCTCGCCCGCGCGTACGTCACGCAGTTCCATGATTCTCGCGCGCAGGCTCACCACCGGCTCGGGCTGAAGCGCCGCACCGCTGCCGACGCCATACAGGAACACGCCCGGCCGTACGCCGTGCCACGCGGACGGCTGTCGACGCACGATCGCCGCGCTGTTGTCGGCGTGCAGGAACGCCGGCCGCGCCGGCAGCCGCGAGAGCGCCTCGGCGAAGTGCCGTTCCTGCTCCTCGAGCGACCCATCATCGAGTTCGGCGGAGTGGAAGTGCGTGAACGCGCCGGTGCGCGCTGGGACACGATCGACTGCCTCGTTGATGCACTGCGAGCGTGCCCGCCCACCGGCGCGGTTCATCCCGGTGTCGATGGCGAGATGCCA
>DATLLD010000169.1:0-12695 GCA_035538035.1 Gemmatimonadaceae bacterium
GGCTTCTTGACCTCGGGACCGTTGGCCAGCGAGTGCACGAGGATGTCGAGCGGCTGGTCGCCGAAGTCGGCGCGCATGCGCGCCGCGAGCCCGGCGATCGAGAAGTCGCCCGTGTCCTTGTAGCGCTTGTTCTCGCGGACGTCCTCGGGCGCATCCTCGAGCCGGTCGTACGCCGCGTCCAAGGGATAGATCTTCTCGAACTCGAGCAACGAGCCGTCGGCCAGCTTGCGCGACTCGTCCATCTTGCCGCGCTCGAGCAGGTTCATGAAGATGTTGAGCGCGGGTGGCCAGGTGGCGACGCACACCGTGGCCCCAGCCTGGATCATCGCCTTGGCGATGGCGAATCCAAAACCGGCGTCATCGGCGACGCCCGCGACCAGTGCGCGCTTGCCGGAAAGATTGATGTTCAGCATACCGTGATATGTGTCGGGCGCGGTGACGGGGCAAGGTCAGTCGGAGGCGGACGCCCTCAACCGTTCCACGAGACCCAAGGCATCCTGGCCGGGCATGACCTCGACGACCTCGCCGGACGGCAACGAGAGCAGCGCGAACGAGGCATCGGCGGTGCCGGTGATGGCATGGACAGCGTCCAAGTACACCGCGGCCTGGACTTGGTACCGCTCGGCGATCACCTCGCTGGAGGCCGCACCGGTCTTCACGTCGAGTATCCGGGCGCCGCGAGTGCCATCCGCCGGCGCCGCCAGGTCCAAGGCGCCGTTGATGACGGTGCCGTCGGCTAGAAGGCGTGTGAACCAGAGTTCGCGGCGGTGGCCCGGGGCGGCAACGACCTCGCTCCAGGCGGCAGAACCCACGGCCGCCTCGACACGAGCGCGCAGCGCCTGCCGGAGCGCTGCGCCGGCGTCGGACTCGGCGCCCGGAGCGCCTTCGTCCGAGAACCCCTCGCCGATCGCATCTTCCACGAGCGCCATGACGTCGATGGTGTCGTCTCCGGCCGCGACGCGCTCGAGAACATGGTGCACGACCTGGCCGACGAGGATGGCGCCGGAGCGTGATGCGTTCTTGCCTGTCCGTTCCACGTAGTCGCGCCGCCACTGTGCAGGGTCATGATCGAACGCCATGAGCTGCGAGGCGGAGAGGCGGGCGGAGCCGGACGGAACCCGAACGCGCGGTGGCGCAGTGGGGAGAGCCGGCAGCGCCGCAGAGCTTGGCTGATCCCGCGTGACGCTCCTGCCGAGTGATCGCACGACGGCGTGGAAGGTGACGCCGTGATCCGATGCGTACTCAAGCATTTCAGGCAGGCCCTCCGCCAGGAGCGCAGCGAGCTTGCGCGCCGGCGAGGGCGCCTTGCGCGACGAGGTGCCCGAGGGAATGCCGGACAGGATCAACCGCTCCTTCGCCCGCGTCGAGGCGACGTACCAGAGTCGGTACGCCTCAGCGAGCCCCTCCTCGGCGTTGGCGGCCTTCAGCTCGGCATGCCGAAGATCCTTGCCGGCTTCACCGTCCTCCCCGAGCGCCTCCGCGGCGAGCGAGAAGGTCTCTCGGCCAGCGCAGAAGCGCGCGTTCTCGACGTTCACCTCGCGCACGAGGTCGCACCAGAAGACGATCGGCCATTCGAGTCCCTTGGCGCCGTGGATCGAGGTGATGGTCACGACATCGCCACGCTCCCGGTGGAGCGGCTCGAGCGGCACGTCCTCATTGCGCGCACGCGATTCCTGCACCTCGCGCAGGAACTCGCCGAGCGACCTGCCGGGGGCGCTGGAAGCGAGGCGAAGAAGCTTGCGGATGTTCGCGACGCACTGGGCGCCCTGCTCGCCGAGCGCCGCGGCCGCGAGAAAACCGGACTCCGTGAGCAGTCGCCGCAACAACTCGGCGGTGTCGAGCCGGTCGCGGAGCGCGCCGTAGGTCGAGAGCAGTGACCGTGCATGCAGGAGCAGTGCGTGCTCGGCACCATCGTCGGCGGCCAGAGTGCCCCGCTCGAGCGCCTCGTCAACCGCCTGCAGGTACCCGCGGCTGCCGCGCGCGCGGGCGAGCGCGAGGAGCGTCTCGTCGCGCACCCCGACGAACGGACTGCGCAGGAAGCCGACCATCGCCACATGGTCCGCCGGGTCGCGCAGCGCGCGGAGCGCGAGCACGCAGTCGAGGATCTCGCGCTGGTCCCAGAAGCCGCTGCCACGCTGCACGTAGACGGGGATCCCCGACTCGCGCAGCGCGGTCTCGTACCGGGAGACGTCCGCCCAACCGGCGAGGAGGATGGCGATGTCGCCATAGCCGTGTCCGTCGGCGTGCAGTTCGCGGATGCGCTGGGCGGTGCCGGCCGCGTCCATCTCGCGCACTTCGTTGGCGTTGAGCGCCTTGCCATCCGCGCCGGACGGCGTGACCAGGAGTTCCACACACCGGTCGCCTTCGTGTCCGGAGGCTCTCGCGACGAGCGGCTTGTACGGGACCTCGAAATCGCTGCGGCCGCGCGCGGGGTTGACCGGCGTCGCGAGCATCGAGCCCGCGAGCGTATCGACGAAGCCGAGGATGGCCTCCTTGCTACGGAAGTTCTCGTGCAGCGGCAGCACCCGGCCGGCGCCCGCGTCAAAGCGCGCGGACATCGCGTTCCAAAGCGTGACGTCGGCACGGCGGAAACGGTAGATGCTCTGCTTCGGGTCGCCGACGAGCACCAGTCTCGTTCTCTTCGGCGACGCATCGTCCGGCGAATCGTCTGACATGCCGGCCAGGAGCTCGGCGATGTCGCGCTGCACCGGGTCGACGTCCTGGAACTCGTCGACGATCAGCAGGCGAATGCGGCGCTGCACGGCGCGCCGGACGGCGTCGTCGCGCAGCATGGCGCGCGTCGCGCCGAGCATGTGGTCGAAGTCGGTGAGGCCTTCGCTCTCCATGCGCGCGCGGCGGCGCGCCGTCGTGTCGCGGGCGAGCTCTAGCAGCGCGAGTTCATGCTCGCGCAGGCCGCTGGCCTCGCGCGTCGCGTACCAGCGCTCGAGCCGCCCCTCGTCCGACGCGGCACTCAGCACCCACTCGGCGATGTCCTTGAGGCGACGGTTGTCGAGCAGCGCCGTCATGCCGGGCAGGTCGCCGCGCTCGATGGCGGCGTGCAGCGCCTCGCGCGCGCAATCCCCGAGCAGCACCCTCGACTCGGCGTCGGAGAGCAGGCGATGGGCAGGACGCAGCCGCGCGCGCAACGCGTGCTCGCGCAGCAGGTCGCCGCAGAACGAGTGGATGGTGCCGATACGAGCGGCATCGACCTCGGCGGCGAGATCGGCGCGGTTGCCGGCTCGCAGGGCCTGGCGCAGCTTGCGCTTGAGGTCGGCGGCGGCGGCGTTGGTGAAGGTGATCGCCGCGACCTGGTCTATCGTGAGGCGTGTGGCGACCAGTGGGAGCGCGGCTTCGCCGGCGGGTAGCGCGACGCCGAGCTGGTGGCAGATGAGCTGCACCACCGTGGTCGTCTTCCCTGATCCGGCGCCCGCGTCGACCAACAGGTGGCCGTCAGCGAGGATGATGGCGCGCTGCGCATCGGTGAGCGCCTTCACTTGACCTCCACCGGGCCACCGGGAATGCGGCAGATGTCGCGCGCGGGGCAGAACGGCGGGCACCCGGCCGAGGGCGCGGGTAGCGCGGGCAGCTGGCCGGTGCGCAGTTCCGTGATCAGTCGGCCGGCGGCGTCGAGCGCGGCGCTGAGCTTGGCACGCGCCTCGGGCGCGTCCTGCACCTCGCCCGCCTTCACCGGATGCAGCGAGAGCTGGTGCACGATCTCCGGCCGGCGGAGCGTGCGGTACTCCATGCGCGCGACGGTGCTCCCTGGCCGCATCTTCTCGAGCGCCGCGGCGTAGAGCGGCACCTGCAGCACGATGCCGTCATCCCATGCCTTGGCCTTGCCGGCGGCCGGCGTGGAGTACTTCGAGCTCTTGTAGTCGATGGCGGCGATGTAGCGATCGGCGCCAGTGATGCGCTCATCGACCCCACGATCGATGCGGTCGATCGAGCCGCGGAGCCGGAACGTGACGCCCGCCCCGGAGAGTTCGATGTCGTTGAACTTGAACTCGCCCTCGATGGCGCCCCCGCGCACGATCTTGCTCGCGCTGGTGCGGTTGTTGGTGCCGTCCTCGTTGTACTTGGCCTCGAAGCGCAGGTACTCCTCCAGGTCGCGAAGCATCTCCGCGCGCGCGACGCCATGGAGCACCGGCGGTCCGAGCCAGAGACCCTTCGCCTCGGCGGCCTCCCACGCGGCGTCGAGCGCCTCGCGCATGAGGTCGAACGCCCATTCGGCGAGATCGCGGTTCACGAGTTGCACCGGAATATCGGGCCCGCGCAACGCCCGCGCGCGCGCGAAGAAGCGGTCGAGCGCGTCGTGCCGGAGAGCGCCGCTCACCGTCGGCTCGAGCTGGTCGTCGGCATCGGTGAGCGTGTCGAGCCCCAGCAGGCGCGAGGCGAACCAGTGCCAGCGGCACTTCGCGGCCTGTTCGAGTTGCGTGGCGGACCACTCGTAGCTCTCGTCGAAGCGGCTGCCGAGCCAAGTGACGAGCGCCGGATCGCCGATGATACCGTTCCAAGGACTCAGCGCTGCGGCGCGGGTGCCCGCGAGCGCGCGTGCAAAGCGGTCGTGCTCGCGGGCCGCGGCGACGTGCGCGCGCGCGATGGCCGCGTCGTCGCGGGCGACGGGGAAGCCGTGTACGAGCGCCTCGTGTGACGGAAAGCGGACCAACGCACCGGCGCGCTCGAGCGCTTCGTCCTCGGAGTCGTCCTTGGCGAGGCCGAGCGAAAGCGCGAGCTCGGCCGCGGCCTCGTCGACGAACGCCGAGCGCGCCACCTCGCGTCCCTCCGCGTCCATGGCGGGCCAGCTCAGCGTCAGCGTCTTGCGCGCGCCGGCCGCGAGCACGCGGAAGAGTTCGCGCTCTCTCTCGCGCCAGGCGTCAGGTGCATCGAGCGGCAGCCCCGCGGCGATCAACGCCTCGCGCTCGCCGGCGTCGAACACCTGCCCGGGCACGGGCCGGCGCGGGAACTCGCCGGCCGTGAGCCCGACCACGAACACATGGTCGAACGAACGCCAGCCGGCGGCGAGCGCCTCCGCCACGACCACGCCGAAGTCGGTGGTCGGCGGCGTGACGACGTCCTGCGAGAGCATCAGCGTGAGGCGGTCGAGAAAGCGATCGGCGTCCATCGGCAGGGCGGGCGCGCCGAAAGTGCCGAGTGCCTCGCGCCAGGCGTGGATGATCGCGGCGATCTCGTCGCGCGCGCGCAGCTCCGAGCGCCAGACGGCCGCATCCACGCAGGGCTCCGCGAGCGCGGCGGCGATTCCCCAGCCCGGATCCTGCAGGGCGCCGTGTGCCCACGCGCACCAGTCGGCGAGCACGCGCGGTTCGTCGAGCGCCCCGAGGCGCGAGTCGATGGCGTCCCACGCGGCGAGCGCGTCACGCACACGCGCGCTCGGAGGCAGGGTGTCGCGGCGCGACTCGGGCTCGTCCTCCTCGCGCTCGCGCGACTCGCAGCGCTGCAGCAGTTCGCGGAAACCCTCACGCCAGCCGGCGCGCGAACTGACGGCGCGCGAGTACCCCACGGTGTTCACGATGCCGGCGTCGAGCCCCGTTCCCTTGCGCAGCAACGGGTGCTCGGCGAGTTCGGCAACGCTGTGACGGCTCCAGCGCTCACGGGCGGCAGTGAGAATGGCGAGCAGCGCGCGGGCCGGGGTCGTCTCGACCAGCGCGTCGCGGCGGCGCGCGGTCACGGGCACGCCGATCTGCGCGAGCGCGTTGGCCATCGTGTCGACCGCGGGACGCGCCTGCCGCGCGATCACGGCGATGCGGGCGGGCTCCGCGCCTTCGTCGATGAGCGCGCGCACGCGCACGGCCACGAGTTCCGCCTCGCGCGCGGTATCCGGCGCCTGCCAGAGGACGGTGGTGCCAACAACCTCGTCCACGACCGTCGTCTCGCCTACCGTCGTGGAGTCCTGCGAGAACCCTGCCGGCAGATCGAGCGCCGCCGTGGTCAGGACCTCGACGCGGTCGAGCACCGGGCTCGCCACGAGCGCCTCCAGCAACTGCCGCCAGCCGCCGCGAAGGTCGGCGAGTCCGACGATCCGGATCTCTCGACGGCCGCCGAGTCGCGCGGCGAACGCGGAAGGATCGGCGGCGATCTCGCGCGCCAGTCGCACCTTCGAGTCGCGGCCGTCGATGCGGCCCGAACTCGCGAGGGTCGTCTCCCAACCCTCGAGGACGGACGCGAGCGACTCGGCGCGATCCCGGGCGTGCGCGTCATCCGCAGTGGCGCGCATGGCCGTGGTGAACGCGGCCGTCGAGATGCCCTCGCTCACGAACTCGCCGATGAGCTTGTCCACCGCGGGCACCCACGCGTCGGTGACGGCGCCGCGCCCAAAGACGGCACGGCCCCGCTCGTCGAGCAGGCGAGCGAGAATGGCGTGGCGCTCCGGCTCGGTGAGCGGCAACATCGCCGACGGAGCGCCCCACCGTGTACGGAGCTCCGTGAAGAGGCAGATGGACGGGTCGAACCAGCCAGCGACGCCGCGCGCCGCGGCGAGCCGGTAGAAGTCGTCGCGCAACCCGCCTTGGCGCAAAACCAGCCAGGCGCCGAGCGTCGGCCAGGGATGCTCGCGGGTCGCCGGCGCCAGCGGGAACAGGCCATCGGCCGCGCGCTCCAGGAGCAGCGCGGGGTTCTTCTCGACGATCCGTGTGACGACAGCAGCGGCCATGCCGAAGTATGGGCGGGGGGCCTGACTCGTGCCTACGGCCGGCGGTCCGCGGAGCCGAGCAGTGTCGCGGTGGCGGCAACCGGTCGGTGATCCGATGCGAGTTTCTCCTCGATCACCCACGCCTCGCCGGCGCGCCAAGCCGCTGCCGGCGCGACGAACACGAAGTCGATCTCCTTGATCGGCAGCGACGACGGGAAGGTGAACCGCTCGCCCGCCGGCTTGCGCAACTCGATGGCGCGCTGCTGGAAGAGCTCGAGCGTGCGCGAGCCCGGCTGATCGTTGAAGTCGCCGAGCAGCACGTACGGCATCGTCAGGCTGTCGATGAAGGCCGTGAGCGCTCTCGCCTGTGCGAACCGGAACGCATCGTCGTCGACCCAATCGAAGTGGACGTTGATGACCATCAACGGCCTGCCGCCCGGGAGCTCGACCTGCGCCGCGAGCGCCACGCGCGGCTCGTTGCCGTCGGGGAGGCGCACGGCGCGAGAGCCGGTGATGGGATGCCGAGAGAGTATCGCGAGCCCGTAACGGCCACCCTGGTAGTCCATGAAGCTGCCGAACGCATGACGGAACCCGAGCGCCGCGCCCAGCGCGGCGGCCTCGTCCACGCGGCCGCTGCGCTCGACGCGCTCGTCGACCTCCTGCAGCCCGATCACGTCGGCGCGGAGCGAGCGAAGGACGGCGGCCGTCCGCTCGAGGTCGAGCGCGTCGTCGGCCCCGCGGCCATGACGGATGTTGTAGCTGACGATCTGCAGGGCCACGGCCGTGGCCGTGCGCCGGGTGGAGGGTCCCGATGTCGCGGCGCGCGAGGCCGGGCTGCATGCGAAGGCCAGCATGGCCAGCACGATGGCGCCGGCCCACCGCGTGCGTGTCATCCGTGTAGCGCGGTGCTCGCCGTTCGGGCGCATTCGGCAAGCAGCGCCGCGCCGACGAACAGCGCCTGCTCGTCGGGATCGAAGCGCGGCGTGTGCACACCCGAGCGGCTGCGGCCCTCGCTCCACGTGCCTAGCCGCATGAAGCAGCCGTCCATGCGCTCGAGGTAATAGGAAAAGTCCTCGCCGCCCATGTTGGCGGTGGCGAGTGATCGCAACGACGCTTCGCCGAGCAACCCACGGGCGGCGAGCTGCGCCCACGCCGCTCCGCGCGCAGTGTTGACCAGCGGAGGCGTGCCCTCGCTGATGACCACCGTGGCAGTGAGCCGGTGCGTGGCGGCGACCGCATGAGCGAGCCGCTGCAGTTCCTCGAGAAGCAGCGCGCGAGAGTCCGCCGTCGTGGCGCGCACGGTGCCGCCGCAGCGCGCCGTCTCCGGGATCACGTTCGCGGCGTTTCCCGCCTGAACCATGCCGACCGAGATGACGCCGGGCAACGACGGGTCGAGCCGTCGCGACACGATGGTCTGCACGTCCCCGATGAAGGCGCCGAGCCCGACCACCGGGTCGATGGTGTCATGGGGCCGCGCGCCGTGGCCGCCGCGGCCATGAAAGACGATCTCGAAGGTGTCCGTCGACGCGGCGAGCGGGCCGGCGTCGGCGACGACCTCGCCGACCGAGTATCGCCAGTCCACGTGCGCGCCGAAGATCGCCGCCACGCCGTCGAGCGCGCCGCTCTCGAGCACCCGCGCCGCGCCCTGCCCCACTTCCTCCGCGGGCTGCAACACGACGCGCACCTCGCCCACGGCGCGGGAGCGTGCGAGCAGCATGCCCGCGCCGACCGCCCACGTGGCGTGCATGTCGTGGCCGCATGCATGCATCACGCCGGGAGTTC
This sequence comes from Gemmatimonadaceae bacterium, assembly GCA_035538035.1. Classification (GTDB taxonomy): domain Bacteria; phylum Gemmatimonadota; class Gemmatimonadetes; order Gemmatimonadales; family Gemmatimonadaceae; genus Pseudogemmatithrix. The sequence continues at coordinate 8,429 of DATLLD010000169.1, forward strand.
CTGAGGCGAACGGCAGGCCCGTCTCCTCGGTGATTGGCAACGCGTCGATGTCGCCGCGCACGGCCACGGCTGGCCCGCCAAGAGAAGCACGTTCGCCGGGGATCCGCGCGACGAGGCCGGTGCCGGCCACGACCGTGATGTCGGTGATGCCGCAGGCGACGAGCGCCGCGTGGAGCCGGTCGCGCGTGCCGTGCTCGTTCCATGCGAGTTCCGGTGACTGGTGCAGCGCGCGGCGCAGGTCGAGCAGGAACTGCCGGTCCGCGGGCGTGAACTGCGCCGCGATGCGTTCGTCGACCCTCGCCGCGGCGGCGGTCATCGGGCCCGCACCTCCTCGGTGCGCACGGTCAGCGCGTCGATGCGGTCGCGATCGACCTCGACGCCGATGCCGGGCGCGTCGAGCGGCACGCGCACCATGCCGTCGCGGTCCATCGTCCACTCCGGCGTGACGACATCCTGCGTCCAATAGCGCGCACTCGGGGAGAGGTCGCCCGGGAGCGTGAAGTTGGAGAGCGAGGCGAGGGCCACGTTGTACGCGCGCCCGATGCCGCTCTCGAGCATGCCGCCGCACCAGACGGGGATGCCCTTCTCCTCGCAGAAGTCGTGGATGGCGAGCGACTGCGCGAAGCCGCCGACGCGGCCTGGCTTGATGTTGATGATGCGGCCGGCGCGGAGCGATTCCATCTCCTGCGCCCGCTCGAGCGACGTGATGGACTCGTCGAGGCAGAGCGGCGTGCGCAGCCGCGCCTGCAGCGTGGCGTGGTGGATGATGTCGTCATGCGCCAGCGGCTGCTCGATCATCATGAGCCCGAGGTCGTCGAGCTTGGCCAGATGGTCGGCGTCGTCGAGCGTGTAGGCGTTGTTGGCGTCGGCCATGAGGTGGGCGCCACTGCCGAGCGCGCGGCGCACCGCGGTCACCCACTCCACGTCGCGGCCGGGGCCGATCTTGATCTTCACCTTCTTGTAGCCGAGTTCGACCGCGGCACGCGCCTTCTCGATCAGCGTCTCGGGGTCCTTCTGGATGCCGAGCGAGATGCCGGTGGCGATCTCCTTGCGCGTGCCGCCGAGCAGCCGCGCGAGCGGCAACCCCTGCTTGGTGGCGGCGAGAGCCCAGCAGCCCATCTCCACCGCCGCCTTCGCCATGTTGTGCCCGCGCACGTCCTCAGCAAGGATGCCGTGCACCTCGCCCGGCGCCTCGATGGCGCGGCCGAGCAGTCGCGGCGCGAGGAATCGCACGAGCGTCGGCCAGGCGGTGTCGATGGTCTCCGGCGAGTAGTTGGGCGCGTCGTCGACGACGCTCTCGCTCCAGACGCTCGCGCCGTCGGCGTCGAAGAGCTCGCAGAGGAGGATGCGGCGGTCGCGCCACTCGCCGGAGGAGATGCGGAACGGCTCCCGCAGCGGCAGGCGGATCTCGCGGAGGACGATGCGGTCGAGGCGGATCATCGAAGGCGGAATTGGGGGTTGTCCATCATCGGGCAGCGCGTTCGAGCAGGTACGTGCCGCCATCTGCGTCGGCGACGAAGCCTCGCACGAGGTAGCCGGCGGCCGGCGTGAGGTAGTGCAAGAACGCGCGGCGGGTGGCGAAGCGCCATCGACGCGCCGTCTCAAGGTCGGCAGACACCAGTTGCACGATGTCGCGGGGAATGCGGACGCCCACTGCGGCGACATCAAGCAGCTCGCCCTCGCTGGCGTCGGGCTCGACGACGAGCGGAAGCCGTGGAGGAAGCTCGGCGAGCGGGGCGGCCGCGCGCGACCGGTCAACCGCCCAGTCCACGATGAAGCGATCCGTCGGCATGTCGCCCTGCAGCGGCGACTTCGTGCTGTCTCCATAGAACGAGACGACGAATTCGTCCACGCGCGCGCCCAGGCGGTTCAGGTTCAGGTGGGCATTCTTGGCCACGAGCGGGTCGTAGGTCCATTGGATCGACTCGATGCCGAGCGTCTCGCAGTGCTTGCGCTGGTGCTCCTTGAGCGCCTCGCCGAGCTTCCGGCCCGCGGCATCCGGGTGGACGGCGAGCATGTCGGACCAATGCACGAGGCGACCGTGCCTGAGACCGGTCATGCCGATGACGAAGCCCAGGAGCCGGCCGTCGTCATCGAACGCACCACTCGTGACGCCCCCGAGCTTCTGGGCGACGATCAACACGGCGGCGGAGAGCTTGTCGGTGTAGCCTGCGCCCCAGATCAGTTCCTGGAGTTCCACACAGCGGGCGCGATCTTCGTGGGAGTTGAAGGGGCGGATCAACGGACCGCGAGTCAAGGGTTGGATTCTTCCGGCCGCGGCCGGGGGTCGGCGCCGGCATGTGCGCGCCCCCCGTCCTCGCTACCTGCTAAACTAATGGACCATGCGCGCGCTCTGCCTGCTGCTCACCCTGTCGGCCCCGATGCCGCTCGGCGTCCTGTCGGCGCAAGCGGACAGCGTACGCACGCGGCCGCCGGCCATAGTGACCGTCGGCGATCTCGGATGGCTGGCGGGGGCGGGACTGCTGGCGGGCGCCGCTTACGTCGCGGACGCCCCGGTGCGCGACGCGGTGCGCGGCCGGGGACCGCAATCGAACCAGGTGCTGCGCGTGGCCTCCGATGTCGGCTATGTGTACGGTGGCGGCGCCGCCGTGGCCGTGGGGGCCGTGCTCTGGACCGGCGGGTTGCTGACGAAGCACGAGACCGTCGCGGCCTCCGGCCTGCGCGCGCTCGAAGCGATCGCGGTGAGCGGCCTCATCACCAAGGCCGTGAAGGGCGTGACGGGCCGGGCGCGCCCGCGCGTCGCGCCGCACCAACGCGACGAGTTCGACCTCGGGGGCGGGTGGGGCGGCGTCGACGGCGACTGGGCGTCGTTGCCGTCGGGGCACGCCACGGCCGCGTTCGCGTTCGCCGCCGCCGTCACCGGCGAGGTCGCGCGCCGCGCACCCGAACACCGGCGCTCGGTCGCCATCGTCACCTACGGGCTCGGCGCGGTGACGGCGTACTCGCGCCTGCACGACGATGCGCACTGGCTGAGTGACGTCACGCTGGGCGCGGGGATCGGGATGGTCTCCGGCTGGGCGGTGACGCGCTGGCACGCCACGCGGCCGGACAACTGGGTAGACCGCCTGCTGCTGCGTCCCGACGTCTCGCGGTCGGCCGACGGTGGTGTGCGACTCGGACTCGTGATGGCCACACGGTGAACGGCATCTTCATCACCATGGAGCTGGAGGGCGAACTCGGCGAGCGCATCCATGCTCTGCAGGAGGAGTTCGACCCGAAGATGGCGCGATACCTCCCGCCGCACGTCACCTTGATCGGCTCGTCGGGCGCTGGGCCGATCTACGCGGACACGCCGATCGCCGAGTTGAAGGCGAAGATCCTGCCCGTGGCCGCGGCGACGCCACCGATCACGCTGAAGTTCGGCCCGCCCCACCGGTTCGTGCAGCGCGAGATCGTCACCCTCCCGCTCGACCCGCACGGGCCGCTGCGCGCGCTGCACGAGAAGCTGAAGACGAGCGGCCTCTCGTTCATGCCGTCCAAGTATCCGTTCACGCCGCACTGCACGCTGAACCTCTACCCGACGCTGACGCCGGAGCGGCTGCGGAAGATGCTCGCCGTGCGGATCACGGATCCGTTCACGCTGCACACGCTGCGTGTGTATCACACGAATGAACCGCAGAAGCCGGTGCTGCTGTTCGATGCGCCGCTCTCTCCGGGCATCGATCAGTAGGCCCGCCCCGGCGCTACCTCGCGAGGTACCCGCCGTCGACGTTGTAGTACGCCCCGGTGATGAACGACGACCGGTCGGACGCGAGGAAGAGCACCAGTTCCGCGACCTCGCCGGGTTCGCCAAGCCGGTTCATCGGGTGCAGTGCGCCAAGGGCCTGCGTCTCGTCGGCCGCGCTCGTGCCGCCGGCCTCGATCACCGAGCGCTTGCTGATCAGCGGCGTGTTGATGAATCCCGGGCCGACCGAGTTCACGCGAATGCCCCGTGGCCCATACTCGACGGCGGCGGTCTCGGTGAGCCCGATCACGCCATGCTTCGCCGCCGCGTAGCCACTCGCGTTGGCGAGGCCAACCTTGCCGGCGATCGATGCCATGTTCACGATGGCGCCGCCGCCGGAGGTGAGCATGGCCGGGATCTGGTGACGCATGCCGTAGAAGACGCCGGAGAGATTGATGGCGATGATCCTGTCCCAGCCGTCGATCGGGTACTCGCCGACCGGCGCGGTGGGGCCGCCGATGCCGGCGTTGTTCACCGCGATGTCCAGCTTTCCGAACTCCTTCATGGTGGCGTCGACCAGGG
>DATLLD010000170.1:0-4599 GCA_035538035.1 Gemmatimonadaceae bacterium
TCAGCAGGAATGGGCGCACGTGGACTCCGGTGGGGGAGCACCAAACGTATCAGTCGTGCCCCTGCTGCGTCAGGTCCGGCTCCACGATGTTCACCATGCAGTCCGGGCAGATGCCGTGACTGAACCGCGTGTTGGTGTGCCGCTGGATGTAGTGTTCGGCCGTATACCAGCGATTCTCCTCGTCGCGGATCTTCCGGCAGTAGGAGCAGGTCGGCAGGATCTCCTGCAGCGACTTCACCTCGGCGAGTGCCGCCTGCAGCGCGGCCACGAGTCCGTCGCGCTCCTGGGCGAGATCCTTGGCATCCGTGATGTCCCGCGCCACCGAGTAGATGACTCCGCCGATGACGTCGGCCGCCGCGTTCCAATGGAACCAGCGGTACGAACCATCCTTGCAGACGTACCTGTTCTCGAAACCGAGCGCCTGCCCACCAGTGCGCACTTGCCTGTTCTGCGCCAGCGTGCGTTCGCGGTCGTCCGGATGCACGAACTCTATGAACGGGCGCGCCTTCAGCTCTTCGACCGTGAACCCGAGCGTGCGTTCCCAGGCCGGGTTGAGTCGCTTGAAGTAACCGTCGAACCCGAGCTGACAGAGCAGGTCGAGCGAGATGGTGAAGAAGCGGTCCTCGAGATCGGTCGGTGCCATGACCATGAAAACTACACTGCGTCAGAAGCCTACAGCCGAAACAGGTACGAAGCCTTCACGAAGAACGCATCGCTCGTCCGCCGCACGGCCCGGAAGCTGAACGGCTCCGGCTCGGTCATCGCGGCCCCGTAGCCGACGTAAACGACCGTTCCCGGCGACGGTGTATAGGCGAGCAGGGCGTCCGCGCGCACCCGCGTGGTCTTGACCGGCACCGTACGCACGTAGACGCCGCTCGCGTTCCGCTGCAACAGCGGCAGTCCGGTGCGCGAGTCGTCGCGCAGGGCATCGACGGACTCGGAGTAATACTCGCCGATCAGCCGCACGAAGAACGGTCGCGCCACCTGGTATTCGGCCTTGATGCGCGGGATCCTGACGATGCCGGCAAGCGAGCCGTCCGTGCGCCGCACGAACTCCTGCATCTGGTAGGTGCCGTCGACGCGCAGGCGCTCCGACGCGCGCACGTTCACGGTCGCCGACACATACCAGATGTCCGCCGACGCCCACTCGTAGAAGTTCTCGTCGATGCCGCGAATGACGGCGGCGCTCGCCTGGACGAAGCTGAAGCGCGGCGTCCCGACGCGGAACACCCAGTCGCGGTTCGGCAGGCGCGGAGTGCCGGTGAACGCGAGCGTGTCGAACCCGCCCCCGGCGCGCGGGGCCTCGATCCGGAACCGCCGGCCGTAGAACTCGGGGTCGTAGCCAAAGGTCTCGAGCAACAGGGACGCGCCCACCGTCCAGCCGCCGCGCAGCGTGGCGTCGGTGTTGATGTGGAACTTCTTGTCGCGCGCGTCGCCGCGGCGCATGAAGTTGTCGTAGTTCCAGAGGCCGTCGCCCATGAGGCTCGACGTCAGGCTCTCCACGCGGTCGCCGCGCTCGCCGAACCATGTATACCGCGGCGCGATGTTGAGCTGCACCTCGCCCGTGCGCGAGATGAAGCCGCTCTCGGTGTTGAACTCGGGGTCGATGCCGCGAAACATCGTGCGCACTCCCACCGCGCGCCCGTCACGCGCCAGTCGCCCTTCGAACAGCGGCGCCATCGTCGCATCGCCACCCACCACCGTGCGCGAACCAGCGAGCTGGAACGAGCCGGAGTAGATGCGGTTGCGCACGGCGCGCCCGTCCACGCTCAGCACACGGTTGCTCGCGGCGCCATCCACCTTGTCGGTGTATGTCATTGCCAGCCTCGACTGCGCGCCGAGGTCGCGCGAGAGGCGCAGGATGTTGTACAGCGGGCGGTCGTCGCCGGTGCGCGACGTGTTCGCGGCGTCCATCGCCGTCAGGAACGCGACGTTGGTGCTGCCGACCTTGCCCGCGATCTTCGCGGCGCCCGCAGGCTGCACGATGCGCCGCGTATAGACGAGCCCGTTGGGCGTCGCGAACTGCTCGATGCCGTCGATGAAGAACGGCCGCCGCTCGGCGAAGAACACGGCGCGCCGCGGGTCGAACTGGAACTGTCCCGCATCGGCCTCGACCTGCGAGAAGTCCGGGTTCGCCGTGCCGTTGAGCGTGAGGTTGTTGGTGATGCCCCATCTCACGGTCGCGCCCAGTTGTGGGCGGCCCGCGTCGTAGGTCCACTTGCCGCCGGCGTCCGGCAGGCCGTCGACGCGGTCGGTGAGCTCCGGCGTGATGTCGAGCACGAGCCCGCGGCGCAGGTCGTTGAGTCCCGTCAGCGTTCCGGATTGCGCGAGGAACGACGCATGCGCGCGCTGCGCGGGCGCCCACGTGTCTTCGTAGTTCGAGTGCTGGACTCGGCGCACCACGTTCAATCCCCACGTCTGCTCGCCCACCGACTGGAAGCGAAGGCTCTTGAACGGGATGCGGATCTCGACCTCATAGCCGTAGTCCGTCAGCCGTCCCTTGGACTCGTAGACGTAGTCCTGGCTGAGGTCGGCCGACTCGCGCGCGTTGTTGCCGCCACCGAGCAAACCCGCCCCGCTGCGATTCCCCTGCTCCACGAGGCTGCCGTCGGCCTGCACGCCGAGCGGGTTGACGGCGAACACCGCCGCCTGGCGCCCGTCGTTGAAGGTGCCGATGAGGAACTGCACCTGGTCGTCCGCGGAGATCCGGTCGCGCTCGGCGAGCGTCGCGCGCACCGTGCCGTGCGGCTCATAGGCGCGCACGCCGAAGTGGATCGCGGTCGGCGAGTACCAGACGAGCACGACCGTCGAGTCCGCGGCCGGGATGCCGTCGTTGGGAGCGAACTGGGAGAAGCCCGTGAGCACCGATGCCCGGCGCCACGCGGGCTCGTCGAGCACGCCGTCGACCGTGATGGTCGCTTCTATTCGCGGCGGCTCGACCTTGGTCTGGCCGGCGCGGCCGACGTGGATGGTCGAGTCGGAGAAGAGCGCGGCGGCGAGCAGCGGAAAGATGGTCGGGAGCATCGACGGGGTCGGGGCGGTGGGATAACCTTAACACCTACTCGCTCGTCGGCTAAACTGCTGGAGAGACCCAAGGATGCTTGAGGCAAGCCGGCGCGGCATGCGCACGGCGCAGGTCGCGATCCTCGTCAACACGGTGCTGGCGATCACGAAGCTGATCGCCGGCATCACCGGCAGCACCTACGCACTGGTCGCCGACGCGGTCGAGAGCACCGCCGACATATTCGCCTCGACCATCGTCTGGGGCGGCCTGCTCGTCGCCTCGCGCGACCCCGACGAGGCATATCCGTTCGGCTACGGCAAGGCCGAGCCGCTCGCGGCCGCGGTCGTCGCGCTGATCATCCTCGCCGCCGCGGTGGGCATCGCGCTCAAGGCCATCGCCGAGATCCGCACGCCGCACCACACGCCCGCGCCGTGGACCCTGCTGGTGCTCGTCGCCGTGGTCGTCGTGAAGTGGACGCTCTCCCGGCGCGTGCAGATGGTCGGGGTCGACATCGGCAGCACCGCCGTGCAGGCGGACGCGTGGCACCACATGAGCGACGCCGTGACCTCCGCGGCGGCATTCATCGGCATCTCCATCGCGCTCTGGGGCGGCCCGGGATGGGAGTCCGCCGACGACTGGGCGGCGCTCCTCGCCTCCGGGATCATCGCCTTCAACGGCGTGAACATGCTGCGCCCCGCGATGCACGACCTCATGGACCGCATGCCTGGCCCCGAGGTCGTGGGGATCGTGCGCGCCGCGGCAACCGGCGTACCCGACGTGCTCGCCACGGAGAAGCTCGCGATCCGCCGTTCCGGGATGGGCTACCGCGTCACCATCCACGTGCAGGCCGACCCCACGATGCCGCTGCACGAGGCGCACGTGCTCAGCGGCAAGGTGAAGGGGGCGATCCGCTCGGCGTTGCCCCAGGTGCAGTCAGTGCTCGTGCACATGGAGCCGTTCGAGTAAGGCACTACCCCAGCAGATAGCGCACGACGTCGGCCGCCGTGTACCCACCCGCCCGCTCCGCGAACGGCGTCAGGTCGCGCACGCCATCCCCGCTGGTGAGCAGCGGTGCCTCCGCCGGACCGCCGGCGCGTTCCTGCGCCTGTCCGATCACGGCGGTGAGCCCGTTGCAGAGGCACCGCCGGCCGACCGTGTCCTCCTCCGCGCCGCCGGCCGCGACGTACTGCGCCACCGGCTCGGAGGCACAGCGATAACCGAGCCGGCCATCGCTCCGGCGATACGCCGAACGCAGGTAGCCCAGGTCGCAGATGCGCGTGCGGTCGTCGCCCTGCTCCGGCACTCCCGCGGCGCGCACGACCTTGAACGGGAACCCCGTGGGCGACGCGCGCGGGTCGGTGAAGACGTCCACGGTGCCGTCGACGACGGCGCGCAGCACGCTTGCCTTGAGCTCCGGCGCGATGCCCGACTCCTCGGCGTACGCGAACGCCGTACCCACCTGGATACCTGTCGCGCCCAGCGCGCGCGCCGTGCGCAGGCCCTCGGGCGATCCCACGCCACCGGCGAGCCAGAACGGAATGCCGAGGTCGCGCATGGCCTGGAGGTCGACTTCATCGCGCGCGCCATATACGGGC
>DATLLD010000171.1:0-3771 GCA_035538035.1 Gemmatimonadaceae bacterium
CGTCGACACGCTGCCGACGTTTTCGCCCGACGGTTCGCAGCTCGCCTTTCTTCGCGGCGCTCCCGACATCGGCGAGAGCCATGTCATCGTCGCCGGCGCGGACGGCACGAATCAGCGGAAGCTTGCCACTCGAAAGCGTCCGCTGGAGTTCACGCTGGTCAGCCTGGCGTGGTCGAGGGACGGCAAGACCATCGCGGCAACGGGCACGCGATAGAGGTTCCCCATGTTTGATCCACGCGGATACGCCGCGTAATACACATGGTTGCCGTCAGGAGAGAAGTTGATGCCCCGGTAATTCACCTCGCCGGCGGGAACGATCTCGACGTTGCTCGTCGTCGCCACCTGGCGCAGCCACAGACTCGCCTTGCCCTCCTTGACCGACACGTGCGCGACGTAGCGACCATCAAGTGACAGTGCCGCGATGCCGGCCGTCCCGGTCGTCGTCAGGCGCGTGAGATTGATCGAGTCGAAGGGACGCGTGGCGGTTGCCGATGGACCGCTCGTCCGCTGCGACCACATCACAGCCGCGGCGATGGCGCCGATCAGCAGGACTCCCGCCACCGCGAGTATTGCGGTTCGCGAGCCGGACTTCCTGACGACGGGCGGCGCTGCCACGACGCCCGACGCGGACGTCACCGGCACGATCTCGCCCGACGTCAGCTCGTTCTTCAGCGCGCGCAGATCGTTGCGCAGATCCTTCGCCGATTGATAGCGATCTTCAGGGTCCTTGGCGAGACAGCGATTGACGATCTTCGACAGCTCGCGCGGCAAGCCGGCCTTCGCCTCGGTGATCGGCCGCGGCGTGTCCTTCATGATCGACGACAGGATCGACAGCTGCGTGTCGCCGGCAAACGGCCGCACGCCGGTTGCCATCTCGTAGAGGATGATGCCGAGAGAAAACACGTCGGATCGCTGATCGACCGGCCGGCCTTCGGCCTGCTCGGGCGACATGTACATTACGGTGCCGACGATCCGCCCCTCGCCGGTGAGCGCAGCGGTCGGCATCGTCTCGGCTCGAGCGCGCACCTCCTCTCTCACCTTCGCCAGTCCGAAGTCGAGAACCTTGAGGCGGCCGTCGGATGTCACCATCACGTTCGCGGGCTTGAGATCGCGGTGCGTGATGCCCGCCTGATGCGCGGCGCCGACGGCGTCGCTCAGCGGAATCGCGAGAGAGAGCAGCCGATCGAGCGGAAGCCCGCCGGGGGGGATCAGCTCCCCGAGCGTCTTTCCATCGAGCAGCTCGAGGGTCAGGAAGGGAATGCCATCCGCTTCTTCGACCGAGTGAATGGTGACGATGTTGGGATGGTTGAGTGCCGCGGCTGCACGCGCCTCGCGCTCGAACCGCTCGCGCCGGCTTGCGTCACCGGCCAGTTCGTTGGAGAGGATCTTCAGTGCGACCCGGCGACCCAGCTTCAGGTCGTCGGCGACATACACCTCGCCCATTCCGCCCGTGCCGAGCAGCCGCTCGATCCGGTAGTGCCCGAGTTGTGATCCAACCACGCGCGGATTATAGGCGCGATTGTGCAAACGTGCGGCATGGACGGGCCACTAGCGCGGCGGAGAGGAGGCGTCGAGCCGTTGGCGCCATGCTGCCGCGTGCGCCGCGCGGGCGGCGTCTGGTTGTGCGCGATTCCATCGCTCATAGAAGTCCGCGACGAAGCGAACGGCTCGCGTCGACGCTGCCGTCTTCGGCGCTAACTGAGGCACTGCGTCGAGCAGGATCTCCTCGGCCTCGGGGCGCCGGCTGAGCGCCGCAAGCGCCATTCCCTCCTGAACGCGCAGTTGCTGGGTGAGCGCCGCCCCCTCGCCGATGTCCTCCCCCTTGGCTTTCTTGTCTGCGAGGATCGTCAGCTGATTCCGCAGGAGCGCCTCGGCCTCGACCGCCCGTCCGAGCCCCAGCAGCGCCCGCGCGCGGGTACCGTGCGCGGCTACGGTATCCAGATGCCGCTCGCCGAGGGTGGCCAGCGCCCTCGAGGCTGCATTCGCCGCGAGGTGCTCGGCTTCCGCGAAGCGGCCCAGATTGACGAGCACGCCGGCCAGCTGCTCGCTCGATTCCAACGTACGCGCGTGATCCGGCCCGAGCGCGCGGGAGCGCCCCTCGAGTGCCTGTCGGTGGAGGGCCTCGGCCTCCGCGTCGTGTCCGAGGGACTCTTTGAGGCTCCCGAGACTATCCACAGTGTTGAGCGTCGTCGGGTGAGCGGCGCCAAAGAGCTCTGTTTTGAGCGCGAGCGTCTCGCGCATGAGGCTCTCGGCTTCTTTGTACCGTCCCAGCAGCGCGAGATCGTTGGCGAGATTATTCATTTCGCTGACGGTGCCTGGCGCCTTCGGCCCCTGTACGCGACGGCGCCCGGCGAGCGCCTGACGATGCAGGGCCTCGGCTCGGTCGTAGCGTCCGGTCTCCTGGTAATGGTTCGCGAGATTCCCCACCGTGTCGAGCGTGCCGGGATCGTCGAAGCCGAGGACGCGCATCCGCGTTTGCATATTGTGCACGTACAGCGGCTCGGCCTCCTGGAAGCGCCCGCGTGCGCGGAAGACGTTGGCCAAATTCATCTCGTAGGCCATCGTGTCTGCGTGGTCGTCGCCGAACCGGCGGCGGGTGACGTCGTACGCTTCTCGAAACAGCGGCTCGGCCTCGTCTTGTCGTCCCTGGCGCCAGTAGACGTTCGCCAGTTGATTGATCGCGCGGACGGTTTCCTGATTGTCGGCGCCGAGTGCGCCGCGCCGTAACTCCACGGCCCGGCGCAGGTGCGGCTCCGCCGCCGCATACTCGCCGAGGGCGCGGTAGGTAGACCCGATGGCGATGCGGATCGCCGCTTCGACGAGCGGCTCTGCGGCGAAACGACCCGAGCCCTGGGACGCGCGTTCGATCCGTTCGGCGGCGACGTCGAGCACCTGGCGCATCGTGACGTCCTTGCCCTGGCCTCGCGCCGCCGAGGGGGCCGCGGCAGCGAGCAGATCGTTGTTCAGAAACCCGTTGACCGCCTCGGCGATCGCGGTCTGGCGCCGCGCTTCCACCGCTTCCGTGGCGGCCTGCCGTTCGGCACGCACCGCCCGCAGCAGCGCCCAGGACGTGCCGACGACGCCGGCGATCAATGCGAGGACGACGGCGGCTGCGGCGACGAGGCTCACGCGGTGGCGGCGGAACATTTTGCGCGCGCGGTAGAAACCGCTCGGCGGACCGGCGAGGACCGGCTGGTCGTTGAGATGGCGAAGGACGTCGAGGGCGAGCGCGTGCGCAGTTTCATATCGCCGCACGCGATCCTTCTCGATTGCCTTCATCGTGATCCAGTCGAGGTCGCCCTCGATCGCGCGTCCTAGTGCGCGCACGTCCGCACGCCGGTTGGTCGCCGACACCGTCGAATCCTCCCCGCCGAAGGTGACTCGGCTGCTCGGCCGGGGCGGTTCTTCGTGCCGCAGCTTTCGCTGGATCTCGGCCATGCCGGCCCGCCGCAGCTCCTTGGCATCGAACGGCTGATGGCCCGAGAGCAGTTCGTAGAGCAGCACACCGAGCGAATACACGTCCGTGCGGGTGTCGATGTCGAGATTGGTCATCTCGGCCTGTTCGGGGCTCATGTACTCGGGCGTCCCGATCAGCTGTCCGAGCTCGGTGTAGGCCGTGTGCTCGGTGAGCCGCTGCGAGATCGCCTTGGCGACGCCGAAGTCGATGATCTTCGGGATCCGCTCATCGTCTTGCGTCGAGACCAGGATGTTGGACGGCTTGATGTCCCGATGGATGATGCCCTTCTGGTGCGCGTGCTGCACACCCTCGCA
>DATLLD010000172.1:0-9740 GCA_035538035.1 Gemmatimonadaceae bacterium
CGTCGGCTTCGACATCTTCTTGAGCTCGGCGACCATCGCCTCGACGCTGCGGTCGATACCGCGCTTGAGCTCCATCGGGCTCATGCCGGCGACCACGAGCTTGCTGCCCTCGCGGAAGATCGCCTGCGCGAGCACGGTGGCCGTCGTCGTGCCGTCGCCGGCGTTGTCCGACGTCTTGGTCGCGACTTCCTTCACCATCTGCGCGCCCATGTTCTCGATCGGGTCCGCGAGCTCGATCTCCTTGGCGACGGTCACGCCGTCCTTGGTGACGGTCGGGGCGCCGAACTTCTTGTCGATGACGACGTTCCGGCCCTTGGGACCGAGCGTCACCTTCACCGCTTCCGCGAGCTGGTCGACGCCGCGCTTCAGCGCTGCGCGTGCCTCGACGTTGAAATGCAGTTCCTTGGCTGCCATCTGGATGATCCTTTGAGTGGTTGTGAGAAGTGGGATGGAAGGGGCGAGAGACCGCGATGCGCGACTCTCTCACGGTTCAGTGGCTCGGGCTCAGCCGACGATCGCGAGGATGTCGCTCTCGCGAAGGATCAGGAGCTGCTCGCCATCGATGGTGACCTCGGTGCCGCTGTACTTGCCGTACAGCACCTTGTCGCCCTGCTTCACTTCCATCGGCACACGCTTGCCGTCCTCGGTGCGGCCGGGACCGACGGCGATGACCTCACCCTGCTGCGGCTTTTCCTTCGCGGTGTCCGGGATGTAAAGCCCGCCGCGCATCTGCTCGCTCTCTTCCGTCGCCTTGACGACGACGCGATCGGCGAGCGGCGCGACCTTGTGCGCGGAAGCGGTCTTGGCTGCCATGTGTATCGGTCCTCCTGCTGGTGGTATGCGGTTGAACTGCTCCTGGCGTGTTGGCACTCACAGACCGTGAGTGCTAACAACACTGAAAGCTAGCTGCAAACACAGTGCCAGTCAACAAAACGCAGCGTCGCGTTGTGGGAGCGTAACTTACTGTGGCTTCGTTATTTACGACGCAGCCACACCTGCCTTAAGTGCAGCCGAATGCGCCGCCACGGCCGACTCCGACCGTCACTTTGACGCGGGCGGGCGCGAGGCCAGGATGGCGTGCGCCATGCGGAGACCGTGCAGCGTCAGCTCCGACTCCACCAAGTCGATCTCGGTGCAATAGGGACGGATCTCCGAGACCAGCCCCCCGGTCGCGACGACCAGCGGCACGTTCGCGCGCGGCCATTCCTTCTTGATCCGCCGCACGAGTCCGTCAACGGACTCCGCAGCCCCGAACACCACGCCCGCCCGAATGCAGTCCTCGGTTCGGGTGCCGATCACCTTCTTGGGGGCTACCAGCTCCGTGGCCGGCAGCTTCGAGGTGCGCCGGAAGAGCGTCTCCGCCGAGGTCCGGACGCCCGGCTGGATGACGCCGCCGAGGAACACGCCGTCGGCCGTGATGCAGTCATAGGTGGTCGCCGTGCCGAGATCGACGACGATGCAATCCTTCCCGTAGATGCGGCTCGCGGCCAGGGTATTGATGATGCGGTCGGCCCCGACCGTCATCGGCTCGTCGACCGCCAGCGTGATGCCCAGCGGCGACCTGCCATCGATCACCACCGGAACGGAGCCGGTGAGCCGCGCGGCAGCCGCGGCCAGCGGGCCCGTCACCGCCGGCACGACGGACGCGATCGCCGCACCCTTGACCGCGTCGGGCGCGATGTTCGATGCGGCCAGCAGGCTGCGCAGCAACAGGTACACTTCGTCGGGCGTGCGGGCCGCGTCGGTCGTCACGCGCCAGTTGTCGGTGACGATCTCTCCAGCGCAGAGGCCGAGCGTGGTCTCGGTGTTGCCGACATCGGCGACGAGCAGCATGGGGCGTTCCTCGGGAGTCAGTGAACGAGCACCAGCGAGCCGGCACGACAGGGCGTGATGCCGGAGGTTGTCTCGACGAGCAACTCGCCGGTGCGGCTGATGCCGCGGGCGGTGCCTTCCGCGGGGTGCGACACGAGACGGCCGGAGGCCAGGTCGCGCGAGGTGAAATCCGCGAGTTCCGAGTCCGTCAGCGCGCCGGACGCGAACGCCGCCGCGCGCACCGCGGGAATGACCTCGGCGAGCACCACTTGCGGGTCCGCACCCTCGAGTGCGGCTGCCTCGGCGAACGTCGCGCGGAGGTTCACGCCGATGCCGATGGCCACCCAGTCGACGCGCCCGCCGCGCCAGCGCGCCTCGATCAACACTCCGGCCAGCTTGTGCGGGCCGACGAAGAGGTCATTCGGCCACTTGAGCCGGACCGGCGCCGTGGTCCAGCGCTCCAGCACCGGCGCGAGCCGCAGTCCCACGCGCAGCGACAGCACGTCGATCGCGGCGGCGTCGCGTGGGCGTTCGATGATCGTCGTCCAGATGCCGGCGCCCGGCACCGAGGTCCACGACTTTCCGCCACGACCCCGACCGGCCGTCTGCTCTTCCGCGATCACGAGCGAACCTGACGGAGCCCCGGCCGCCGCGAGCTGGTGCGCCTCGTCCATCGTGGAGCCGACGCTCTGTACGGCGAGGACACGAGGCAGCCCGAGCGCGCGCTCAAGCGCCTCGCCGCTCGCGCCCAGCCAGCTCATGACGCCGCGCGCATGGCCAGGATGCCAAGGATCACGGCACCGAGCACGATGCGATAGACGGCGAAGATGCCGTAGCTGCGGCGCGAGACGTAGCGCAGCAGCACGTTGATCGCGATCCCGCTGGAGATGGCCGCGGAGAGCACGCCGGCGACGAGCGGCAGCGTGATGCCGTCCTCCCGCAGCGCGTCGGGCATCTTGAAGATCGCGGCGCCCAGGATGATCGGCATCGACATCAGGAACGAGAACACCGCCGCCGACGACCTGTCGAAGCCGAGCGCGCGTCCCGCGGTGATCGTCGATCCGGAGCGGGAGACGCCGGGCACGAGGGCGAGGATCTGGGCCATGCCGACGAGCAGCGCATCGCGCCAGGTCATCGATTCGCGATGCCGCACCCGCGAGGCCTTGGCGTCGACCCACCAGAGCAGCAGGCCCATGACGATCAGCGCGAGGGCGGTGACGATCGGCGCCCGGAAGATCGTCTCGGCATATTCCTCGAGCAGCAGGCCTGCGCCCGCCGCCGGTATCGTCGCGACGATGATGAAGAACGCGCGGCGCGAGGGATCATCGACCACGCGTCCCCGGCGCAACAGCGTCAGCCCGCCGCCCACCAGCACGCGCCACTCGGCCCGGAAATACCAGAGCAGCGCCGAGAGGGTGCCGACGTGAAGCGCGAGGTCGAAGCCGAGTCCGCCCGGCTCCCAGCCAAAGAGCCATGGCGTCAGCGACAGGTGCGCCGAACTCGACACGGGGAGGAACTCGGTGAAGCCTTGGATGGCCCCGAGCACGACTGCCTGCCAGATGGTCAGTTCCTGCATCGCCGTAAACTAGTGTGGAGCGACGGCGCCGTGGATGGCGTCAACGGGCGTCCTCGAGTGCCTCGAGATAGATCCGCTCGTACTGCGCGACGACATCCGCCGTGGCGTAGCGCTCGCGGGCGTCGGCCATGGCGGCCTTGCTCGCCTTCACCCAGACGTCCGGCTGCAGGAAGTGGATGCCCGCGGCGGCCATCGCCTCGACGTCGCCGAGGGGAGCGAGCGACCCCGTCACGCCCTCGCGCACGACCTCCACGAGGCCGCCGACGTGGGTACCGACCACCGGCACGCCGCAGGCCAGCGCCTCGAGCGCGCTCAAGCCGAAGCTCTCGGTCTCCGATGGGAAGAGATAGAGGTCGGCGGCCGCGAGCAGCGGCGCCACCGCATCGATCTTACCGAGGAACTTCACGTCCGCGGCGATGCCGAGCGCGCGCGCCTCGTCCTCGGCGGCCACGCGGTCCGGGCCATCACCCACCATCACGAGCACGCTCGGGACGGCCTCGTGGATGCGCGCGAAGGTGCGCACGACGTCCCGAAGGCGCTTCACGGGGCGGAAGTTCGAGATGTGCATCACGACCTTGCGGCCGCCGCCGAGCTCGGCGCCCAGCCCCGCGCCGTAGCGCGAGCGGTCATAGACCTGCGGGTCGACGAAGTTCGGCACCACGTCCACGCGGCC
This sequence comes from Gemmatimonadaceae bacterium, assembly GCA_035538035.1. Taxonomy (GTDB): domain Bacteria; phylum Gemmatimonadota; class Gemmatimonadetes; order Gemmatimonadales; family Gemmatimonadaceae; genus Pseudogemmatithrix. The sequence continues at coordinate 4,062 of DATLLD010000172.1, forward strand.
GTTGCCGCAACCGAACGCGCGGACGGTCTCGTCCTTGAGCCATTGCGAGACCGCGGTGACGCGGTCGGAGCGCTCGATCGAGAAGCGCGTGATGGCCTGGTACGAATGGTCCTGCCCGACGATGGTGATGTCCGTGCCATGGAGCGTCGTGACGACGGGCAGCCGGCGGCCCTGTTCGCGCAGCATCTCCTTGGCGATCCACGCGCTCGTGGCGTGCGGGATCGCGTAGTGCACGTGCAGGAGGTCGAGCCCCTGCGAGAGCGCGACGTCGTGCATCCGCACGGCGAGGGCAAGGTCGTACGGCGGATACTCGAACAGCGGATAGTTGCCGATGCTCACTTCGTGGAAGAACACGCGCGGCAGGAAGCTGGGCAGCCGGAACGGATGTTCGTACGTGATGAAGTGGACCTCGTGCCCACGCTCCGCCAACGCGATGCCGAGTTCGGTGGCGACGGCACCCGAGCCGCCGTACGTCGGATAGCAGGTGATGCCGACCTTCACGTGTGCTCTCCCTTGCGGTTGATCATCATCATTCACCGAACCATGCGTTGACCACTTCGTCGGCATTGGGTGCTCGCGGGTCGAGTCGCGTGACCATGCGCTGCGACGTCCCCGCCCCGAGCTGGTTGCGGAACCAGGTGCGCTGCCGCTTGGCGTACTGCCGCGTGCTGACCAGCACCGCGTGGCGCGCCGCGGCCCCGGTCATCCTCCCCTCGACCATGTCACGAATCTCGCGATAGCCGCAGGCGTTCCACGCCGGCGCACCGGCCGGCACCGTGCGCATGAGGCCGCGCACCTCATCGGTCCAGCCCGCGGCGAACATCGCGTCGAGGCGCGCGCCGATCCGCTCGTGCAGCACGGGTCCCGGATCGATGACGAGCCAGCGCGCCGCGCGGAGCGGCCTCGCGGAGCCCGCCGCCAGCGCATCGCTCAACCGCGTGCCCGTGAGCAGCGCGACTTCGGCCGCTCGCAACAGCTGTGTGCGTCCCTGTCGCGGCGTGGCGCGCGCGGGGTCGAGCGCCTGCACCCAGCGGCGCAGCTCCGGCGTGTCGAGCGCGGCGAGGCGATCCTGCAACTCGGCCCGTCGCGCAGGATCCATCGGCGGCTCGTCGGCGAGCGGCTCCACGAGGGCGCGCAGCCAGAGCCCGGTGCCACCGACGATGAGCGCGGGTCGTCCGGCCGCGCGCGCGGCGCTGAGCCACTCGGCGGCGGCGCCGGCCCAGCGTGCTGCGTTCCAGCGCTCGGTGGGCTCGGCCACGTCGATGCCCATGTGCGGCACGCGCTCGCGCTCAGCCCGCGTCGGCTTGGCCGTGCCGATGTCGAACCCGCGATAGACCTGCCGCGAGTCGGCGCTGATGATCATGGCGCCATGCCGCTCCGCGAGCCGCATCGCGACCTCCGACTTTCCCGCCCCGGTGGGCCCTGCGATGATGCGCAGTTCCCCGGGCGCGAAGTCAGCTTCGGCCGAAGCGGCGGTCGAGTTCATCCCAGCCAAGTTGGAGGATGGTGGCCCGCCCATGCACGTCGTGCGCAGGCAGCGTGGTGCGCGCGAGCGCGACGAAGAGCGCGCGCATCTCCTCGGGCGCCAGCAACTCGCCTGCCTTGATCGCCGCCTTGCAGGCGACGGTCGCGGCGAGCCGTTCGTGACGCGCATGCACGCTGGGCGCACGATCCCCCGTGAGAGCCGCGAGCGAATCGCGCAGGCAACGCTCGGCGTCGAACCGCGGATGCGGCGTCGGCACCGCATGCACGACGACGCTCGAGCCGCCGAACGCCTCCGCCACGAAGCCGAGCCGCGCGAAGAGTTCCTGGTTGGACTCGAACGCATCTGCCTCTGCCGGCGAGAGATGCAGCGTGAGCGGAAAGAGCAGCTGCTGAGACTCGGCGTTGCCGGCGTCGAGCACCTGCATGAACCGCTCGTAGAGCACGCGCTCGTGCGCCGAGTGCTGGTCGATCAGCACCAGCGCGTCCGGGCGCTCGAAGGTGATGTAGGTGCGATGGAACTGCGCAAGCGGCGGCACGAGGATCTCCTCGTCCTCGGCGCGGCGCGCGGGCGTGCCACCGGCGTGCGAACCCTCGTCGCCGGCCTCGTATGCGGCGGCGGTCGCGGCGGCGGTTTGGTCGAAGAGCGGAACCGGCGTGCCCACGGGTGCCTGGCGCAGCGCCTCGACGCCGAGTGCGGAACCGAGCGGCGCCTCAACCGGCAAGAAGGTGCGCACGTATCCGACCGAGGCGCCGGCATCCTCCGTGCCGAGCGCGTGGCGCACCGCACGCTCGACGGCGCGCTCCACCGTCCAGCGGTCGCGAAACCGCACCTCGGCCTTGGCGGGGTGCACGTTCACGTCGACGTCCGCGCCCGGCAGCTCGACCTCGAGCAGGACCGAGGGACGGAGCCCCGCCTGGATGGTCGAGCGATACGCCGCCTCGGCGGCGCGCACGACACCGGTGTCGCGGACCGCGCGGCCGTTGACCGTGACGAAGGTGCGCCGTCCGGCGGTGCCGACGTCGGACGGACGCTCCACGAGTCCCGAGACGCGGATCGGTCCCGCCACGTCGTCGACCGCGACGAGACGCTGCGCCACCTCGGCGCCCCAAAGCGCCGCGACGCGCGTGCGGAGATCCGGCGCGACCGGCAGGCGCATCCACTCCTTGCCATCATGGGCAACGCTGAACCGCACGTCGCGGCGCACGAGCGCGAGCGTAGTCAGTGCGTCTGAGACGGCACGCCACTCGGAACGCGCCCCACGAAGGAATTTCTGCCGCGCGGGCGTGTTGAAGAAGATCGAATCCACGCTCACCGACGTGCCGCGCCGGCGCGCCGCTTCGCGCACGTCGCGCAGCACGCCGCCAGAGACTTCGACGCGCACGCCGGCGCCATCGTCGGTGGCGCTCTCGATCGTGAGGTGCGACACGGAGCCGATAGCCGGCAACGCCTCCCCGCGGAAGCCGAAGCTGAGCACGCCCACCAAGTCCTCGGCGTCGCGGATCTTGCTGGTCGCGTGTCGCTGGATGGCCCGCGCCGCGTTCTCGCGCGTCATGCCGTGGCCGTCATCACTCACGCGGATGAGCGCGCGGCCGCCCTCCCGCACGTCGATGTCGACTTCCGTGGCGCCGGCGTCGAGCGCGTTCTCGACGAGTTCCTTCACCACGGAAGCCGGGCGCTCCACGACTTCGCCGGCCGCGATGCGGTCGGCGACGTCGGCGGCGAGCACCGCGATGAGATGTGACGAGGAGACCGGCGTCACTCGCGCGCCAGCGAGTGGGTGCGCTCGGTCGGATACCAGCCTGAGCGGCCAGCCTCGAGCTCGATGTGGAGCCAGACCCCGCGCCGCTCCCGCACGCGCACGACCTCGCCGACCAACGGCACCGAGCCGGGTTCAGCGCCGAGCGCCGGCAGCGAACGCAGCGGCGTGGCGGTCGCGATCACGGCGAGGTCGCGCGCACGCGACTGCCATTCCGCAGCGAACGCGAGCGCAGCCAGCAAGAGCGAGGGCACGATGAGCAGCGCGCTGAGGCGAGCGCTGCGGTGCTTCCACCGCCGCGCCGCCGCGAGTCCCCACCCCGCGAGCCAAAGCACGAGAGCGGCCGCGGCGATCGGCAGTGGCGGCAGCGCCCAGACCCTCGCCGCACCACGCGACTGCGGAGCGCGCACGAGCTCGAGTCGCGCGCGCAGGGCTTCGTTCGTCGGCTCCAGCCGCAGCGCGCGCTGCCAGCCGAGCACGGCCGTCGCGGTGTCATGCGCTTGCCAGCCGGCCGTACCCAGGTTCGCCCACGCGGAAGGATCCCGGGGCGTGGCGTTCGCCGCGCGCAGGAACGCGTCGCGCGCGCGGGCGTAGTCCTCGCCGGTGTACGCGGTCCTGCCTTGCGAGAACGCGTCGAGTGCGGCGCGGTCGGGTGGGTGGACGGGCGCACACGCGGCGAGCACGACCAGCAGGAGCAACGCAGCGCCGCCGCGCCGGCGGCGAGCTTCCTCGTCGATGCGCGCGAGCAGCTTGCGAGCGCGGTCCCGCAACTCGGGTGCGGCGGTCTCACCGGCGTACGCGCCGGTATCGAGCTGGTCACGCAGGTGCTCGGTCTCGGCGGCCGTCTCCGCCGTCACGCCCTCGCGCCGCAGCGCGGTCGCAAGGCTGCCGCCGCCGGTCCAGGACGAGAGCGAAAGGCCGGTGCGCCGCAGCAGCGCGGCGCCGAAGAGCGACCTCACTTCCTCGGGTCTCGTGACGGCCGCATCTCGGAGCCGGTGCTCCGGCGGACGCACCCGCTTGGCGCGCGGCCGCCGCTCGCGCATGCGCGCGGCCACCCAGGGCAGCGGGGCGAGCAGCGTGAACAACGCCCACGCCCACGGCCACGGAGGCACCACGCGACGAGCACCGGAGAGTTGCGGCTCGATCGCCAGCGCCTGCTGCGCGCGCGCCGCCGTCGCGCGCGAGGGGAAGGTCACCAAGTCGCCGGCGGCCACGCGCACGGACAGCGGCGACGTGCGCGCGACCTCGTACGAGCGCGAGACGGGATCGAAGAAGACATACGGCAGCGAGGGCACTGTGCGGCTGCCCGGCTCCCGCGGCGTCACGAGCCAGGCGAACTCCTTGGCGCCGCCGAGCGTGGTCGGCGTCGAATCGAGCACCACGCGCTCGTCCTCCGCGACGACGTTCGCCCAGGAGATGTCGATCGACGGACGCGGCAGCAGCGTGGCGTTGCCGGTGCCCTCGACGCGCAACGTGAGCACGAACGGGTCGCCGACGCGCGCGTTCGCCGCATCGGCGCGCACCGACGTGCGCCAGCGGCCGACGGCGCCCGTCCACGCGGCGGGCCGGCCTGCCGTGGGCGGCTCGATCGCCACGAGCGTCACGCCCTCCGAGCGCAGCGTGCGCTCCTCCTCGCGGCTGAAGAAGCTCGGGCTCTGGGGGATCGAGAAAGTCAGGCGTGCCGGCGCGATCGAATAGCGCCCCGGCGTCAGCGCGAAGATCGCGCGGCGGAAGGTGTGGACCTCCGGGCCCTCTCCGCCGGGTCGTGCGCGCGGCACCGGCAGGTCGTACACCAGCATCGACCTCGCCTCCGGCGGCACGAATTCGGGGTTGCGGCGCAGTCGCTGGCGCACGTCGGCTGGGATCGTCACCGTGAGCTGATAGCTCGCCTGCTGGCCCACGTACACCGTGTCGGCGGAGAGCGACGCGCGAAAGCCGATGTCCTGCGCCGATGCCGACGACGCGGCGCACGCGCTCGTTACGAACGCGCCCGCGACGGCGGCGATGAGACGGCCCGGATGGCGCGCGCTCACCAGTCCCGCTCCCCGGGCAGGCGCTGCGTGCGGTTGCCGCGCTGGCGGCGCGCCTGCGTCTCACGCTCGTCGCGCGACGCGGCTTCCAGCAGCGCTTCCGCCTGCTGGCGCGACATCTGTCCTTGCGAGTCCTGCGATCGCGGCGCCGCGCCCTGCTGCCGTGGCGGCTGCGGTCCCCCGCCGCCCCCACCGCCCCCGCCCTGCGGCGCGCGCAGCGCGAGTTCGTAGTTCCACTGCGCGTCGCGATCGCAGGACTCGCAGGGACAGATGTCGCGCCAGCAGGCGGAGGCGCTGCTGGAAGCCGCGTCACGCGACGAGCGTGAGACGCAGGCGCGCCGCCAGCGCGGCAACCGCACGCAGCGCCTGCCCGGGGAGCGGGACTGGTGAGCGCGCGCCATCTGGGC
>DATLLD010000173.1:0-54252 GCA_035538035.1 Gemmatimonadaceae bacterium
GACCGGGACGGACCGACCTCTGGTGTACCGGTTGTCGCGCCAGCGGCAGTGCCGGGTAGCTACGTCGGGAAGGGATAACCGCTGAACGCATCTAAGTGGGAAGCCCCTCCAGAGATGAGTCTTCCCGGGGACCAGATCCCCCTGAAGGGCCGTGGGAGACCACCACGTCGATAGGTGGGGAGTGGAAAGTGAGCAATCACCTCCGAGCTAACCCATCCTAATCGCCCGTGCGGCTTGACTACTCCCCCCTTCTTCGCAAGAAGATCGGGGCAGGAATACAACCGCAGAGCAATCGCACGATCTATAAAATGGATTCTTAAATCCAACGAACACTACCATCTCCGTTGTCACCTCTTTGCAGGTGTTACAACCGTTTTTTCGCTGGCGACTAGAGCGTAGGGGCCACACTCGTTCCCATCCCGAACACGATCGTTAAGCCCTACAGCGCCGATGGTACTCCGTCCGAGAGGACGCGGGAGAGTAGGCCGTCGCCGGCACCTCATTGAAAGCCCCAGTCGTTTACTCGACTGGGGCTTTCATGTTTTCCCCCATCGTGAGCCACGTCACTCCTTTGTTCCGCTCCACCTCACTCAGTCGTCGCTCACCGATGCTCCCTATCAAGACCAAAGCCGGATTCGTCACCATCGTCGGCAAGCCCAACGCCGGCAAGTCCACGCTCCTCAACCGGCTCGTGGGTGAACGTCTCGCCATCGTATCCCCCAAGCCGCAATCCACCCGCGACCGCGTCGTCGGCATCCTCTCCGACGAGTCGAGCCAGCTCATCTTCCTCGACACCCCCGGCCTACTCGAGCCGCGTTACGCGCTTCATCGCTCCATGCAGCACGCCTCGCAGAAGGCCATTGGCGACGCCGACGTCATCATCCATCTCGTGGACGCGGCAGAGGACGAACCCGGTGACCTGGTCGCGCTGGCGCATTTGCCCAGCGCCCCCCGGGCGCCCGTGATCCTCGCGCTCAACAAGGCCGACCGCCTGAGCGACGCGGGCCGATCCTCCGTGCTGGCGCGGCATCCGCACGCGCTCATGCTCTCGGCCGGCACCGGCGAGGGGGTGGAGGATCTGCTCGCCTCCGTGCGCGCCAAGCTACCCGAAAGCCCGTTCCTCTATGACGCCGAGGATGTGTCCACGCAGCAGGTGCGGTTCTTCGTGTCCGAGTTCCTTCGAGAGACGGTCCTCGAACAACTCGACGACGAAGTGCCTTACAGTGTGGCGGTCGCGATCGAGGAGTTCCGTGAGGGGAGCACGCCGGTATACATTCGAGCAGTGATGTATGTCGAGCGCGAAAGCCAGAAGCCGATCCTCATCGGCGCCGGCGGCAGTCGCATCAAGGCGCTCGGCCAGGCGACTCGCGCGAAGATCGAGCCGTTGGTCGGTGGCCCAGTGTTTCTCGATCTCTGGGTGAAGGTGTTGCCCAACTGGCGTCGCAACGCCGGAGCGCTCGCCCGACTTGGTTACCGCCTCCCTGACGAGACCAGGAAATCGTGACTACGAATAGCGAAGTGGGATCCGCGATCCCGGCGGCCATCAGGGAACTCCTCGTCTGTCCGAAGTGTCGTGGACGACTCGACGACGCCCCCGCCAAGGACGCGTTGAACTGCGCTGCGTGCTCGCTCAGCTATCCTGTGCGGGACGGCATTCCCGTCATGCTGATGGACCAGGCGACAAGGATCCGTTCGTGACAATGGCGCGCAAATGCTTGCGGTGCCGTGGTTTGACAGCCCTTCGGCGAGTCCGTATCTTGCTCGTTCCCTCTCTTCGCTGACCGCCTTGTCGCAATCGACCGCCCTGATATTCGCGCCGGACGGCCAGTCGCTGCCAGATACGATTCGCGCCTGGCTCGACAGCCGCCGGATCCCGACGCGCGGCGTGGGCTCGTCGGACGAAGTCATGTCGGCGGCGCTGCGCAGCCGTCCGCGCCTCGTGCTCGTCGATGCGCGCAGCCATCCGGTCGCGGGACTCAAGATCTGCCGGCGCCTCAAGCAGGACTCCTTCACCGGCGTGATCCCCGTGGTGATCGCGACGCGCGCCGAGGATACGGCGTTCGCGGCGGCGTTCGATGCCGGTGCCGACGAGGTCGTGCGCGAGGGCGTGTCGCCGGCCGAGGTGCAGCTGCGGCTGGACGCGCTCCTCCGGCGCAGTGATCGCGACACGTTCGTGCATCCGTCGACGCGACTGCCGGGCACCATCGAGATCGAGACGGAGATCATGCGTCGCATCGACGCGAGGACCCCGTTCGCCGTCTGCTACGCGGACCTCGACCACTTCAAGGAATTCAACGATCGCTATAGCTACTATGATGGCGATCGGGTCATCCGCATCCTCTCGAAGATCCTCCACGACGTGGTGAAGGGAACGAGCGGCGAGCAGGGATTCGTCGGGCATATCGGCGGTGACGACTTCATCTTCGTGGTGCCGGTGGACGACGTGCCCGCGACCTGCGGCGAGATCGTCGACGTCTTCGATACGCTGATCCCCTACCAGTACTCGGAGCAGGACCGCCGGGCCGGCTATTACTTCGGCAAGGACCGCCGCGGCCAGCTGCACAAGGTGCCGCTGATGACGGTGTCGATCGGCGTGGTGACGAACGAACGCCGCCAGTTCACCCACGCGGGGCAGGTGAGTGAGCTCGCGACGGAGATGAAGAGCTACGCCAAGACGCTGCAGGGGTCCGTCTACTCTGTCGATCGTCGTGGTGATGGACCCGCGGGAGACACGCCGTCCCCGCCGGTCGTACCAGCAAGCGTGTCGGAGGATCGTTGAACGTTTCGTGCGTGGAATGCCAGTCCGTGTTCAGGGTCGATCCGGCGAAGGTTCCGCCGGACGGCGTGCGAGCGCGGTGTTCAGTGTGTGGCGCGGTCATCCGCGTCTCGCTCGACCAGCCGAACGTGCGCGCGAGCGGGAGCGCGGGCGGCGCAGCCGGCAACGATGGGTGGGACGCATCCGAGCGCGCGCTGATGGAGTCGGACGCCGAGGCCGCGCCGGAGACGTTCGAGCCGTCGCCGAGCCGCCGCACACCGCGATCGGTGACGCCTGCTCCGATGTCGGGCGGCGGGCGGCCTGCGTCACCGACGCCGGTGGCGTTCCAGCCCCCGGTGCGTGCGGCAACACCCGCCATGCCGCCGCGCGCGGTGACTCCGCCGCGCGCACCATTCGCGGCCTCGATGCCGCCGGCCGCTCCGCGTCCGATGACACCGCCGATGCCGGCTGTCGCTTCGCCGATCGCGACGCCACCCGCGGCGGCCGCGCCTGTCGAGCGTCCGCGCGTGCCCAGCGCGACGCCGGCGACCGCATTCGTGCTGGGCTCGCGCGCCCCGACCGGCAACACTTCGCCGCCGCGGCCCTCGTTCCCGAAGCTGACCCCGCCGATCCCTGGTGCGGCGATCAGGCCGGTTCCGAGCGCGCCAACAGCTGCTTCTGCTCCGGTGCCGCGGCCGACACTGCCGGGACGCGCGATTCCGCCCGCGATGCCGCCGCGGGCGATGCCACCGTCGATGCCGCCGGCGGCTCCGCGTACGGGGCAGCCTGGCGCTCCTGCGATGCCTCCCAGGGCGATGCCACCGGTGATGCCACCGCGGTCCATGCCGCCCGCGATGTCCCCGCGGACCGTGCCCTCGGCCGCGCCTCCGGCCATGCCTCCGCGTGTGTCACCGGCGGGCGCATCGGCGGGCGCATCGGCGGCCACGCCGCCCCGCATGCCGTCCATGCGCCCCACGACCGCCACGCCGGTGAACTCGCTCCCCGCGATGCCACCAGCGCCCAAGCCGCCGGCAGCCGCTACAGCCCCGGCAGCGCGCGGCACCCCGGCGACCGTCACTCCGGTCACTGGCGCGACGCCGGCGGGCGGCGTGAAGCGCTCCATCAACCCGTTCCTCGCGAACGATCCGAACCAGAAGGGGCGCCGGCTCGCGCGCGCGCTCGTGTCGGACATGATCGCGTACCAGCCGGGGAAGAAGGAGGAGGGGTTGCGCGACGGTACCCTCAAGGCGCTCTTCCGCGAGGAGATCAAGAAGAGCTACGAGGAGTACGTCGACCAGATCGGCAAGGAGTTCGCCGACAGCACCACGCACTTCCAGGACGCGCTCAACGAACTGCTCGGGGGCGGACAGAAGATTTTCTAGCCGCGCGACGTTACATTCCACGCATCGCCGAGCGAGCCGTCTCCCGACGAGGAGTACGGCTCGCCGCGCATCCGACCACAGGACACCGCCGGCCATGGCAGACCACAGCCTCATCACTTCGCTGAAGCACGACGAGTCCAGGCTCGCCGAGCTGCGGAGGTACCTTTGACCTCGAGCGCAAGCGCGACCGCCTGAACGCGCTCGAAGGCGACATGGCCGATCCCGGCTTCTGGAACGCCCAGGAACACGCCCGGGAAGTCGTGCAGGAAGTGAAGACCCTCAAGAACTGGTTAGAGCCATTCGACCGCCTGGTCGAACGGATCTCCAGCGCCCAGGAACTCGCCGAGCTGCTCGCGATGGAGCCCGACGAGGAGATGTCGGCCGACCTGGAGCGCGAGGTGGCGGCGGTCCACGAGGAGACGGGAGCGTTCGAGCTCAAGTCGCTGCTCCAGGGCCGGGACGACTTCCGTGACGCGCAGCTCGAGATATCGGCCGGCGCCGGCGGTACCGAGGCGCAGGACTGGGCACAGATGATCATGCGCATGTACACGCGATGGGCGGAGAGAAAGGGCTTCGAGGTCGACATCCTCGACCTCTCCGAGGGAGAGGAGGCCGGCATCAAGGGCGCGGTGCTGGAGATCCGCGGGCCGTACGCCTTCGGCTTCCTCCGTCCCGAGGCGGGCGTGCACCGCCTCGTGCGGATCTCGCCGTACGACTCGCAGGCCCGGCGCCACACGAGCTTCGCGTCGGTGTTCGTGTATCCGGTGGTGAACGAGGAGATCAACATCGAGATCCGCGAGGAGGACCTGCGGATCGACGTCTATCGCGCGTCCGGCGCAGGCGGCCAGCACGTCAACAAGACCAGCTCGGCGGTGCGCATCACGCACATCCCGTCGGGGGTCGTGACGGCGTCGCAGGCGGAGCGGTCACAGTTCAAGAACAAGGCGACCGCGATGAAGCAGCTCAAGAACAAGCTCTACCAGATCGAGGCCGACAAGCAGCACGCGGCGAAGGCCGCGCTCGACGCGACCAAGATGGACGTCTCATTCGGCAGCCAGATCCGCAGCTATGTCTTCCAGCCCTATACGATGGTCAACGACCACCGCACCGAGCTCAAGCTCACCGACGTGCACAAGGTGATGGACGGGGCGATCGACCCGTTCATCGAGGCGTACCTGAAGCAGACGGGCGCGCCGCCGGAGAAGGTCGCGTGACGGACGACCTGAACTTCGTGATGAAGGCGCGTCGGGAGAAGCTCGACGCGCTGGTCGCATCGGGCGCCGCGCCGTTCGCCTACTCGTTCGACCGCTCGCACGGCTGCGGCCCGGCGGTGGGCTTGATGCCGGTGGCGCCGGCCGAGCCCCCGGCGCCCGGCACCGAGGCACCGCACGGCCCGGTGGTGCAGCTCGCCGGCCGCATCGTCGCATGGCGCGGGCACGGCAAGACGGTCTTCGCGCACCTCGCGGACGACACCGGCCGCATGCAGCTGTACTTCCGCAAGGACTCGCTGCCGGAGGCGCAGGTGGCGCTGCTCGCCCACCTCGACCTCGGCGACGTGATCGGCGTGCACGGCCCGCTCTTCCGCACGCGGACGGGCGAGGTGACGGTGCGCGTGGACGACGTGCGGTTGCTGGCCAAGTCGCTGCGTCCGCTCCCGTTCGGCAAGGAGGAGGTCGTCGATGGGCGCACGGTGCGCCACTCCGGGTTCGCCGACGGCGAACAGCGGTCGCGCCAGCGCTACGCGGACCTTGCGGTGCACCCCGAGGTGCGACGGCACTTCGCCGCGCGGTCGCGCATGACGACGGCGCTGCGCCGCGCCCTGGACGACCTCGGTTATCTCGAGGTGGAGACGCCGGTGCTGCAGCCGCTGTACGGCGGCGCCGCGGCCAAGCCGTTCTCGACGCACCACAACGCGCTGGACATGCCGCTCTTCCTGCGCATCGCCGATGAGTTGTATCTCAAGCGGCTGATCGTCGGCGGCTTCGACCGCGTCTATGAGATCGGGCACGACTTCCGGAACGAGGGGATCGACCGGACGCACAATCCCGAGTTCACGATGCTGGAGTTCTACGAGGCCTACGCCGACTACACGGTGATGATGGGGCGCGTGGAGCAGCTGCTGATCAACGCCGCGACCGCGGTGCGCGAGACGTTCGGTGACGAGCCCCGGCGTCGCCCCGATGGTTCGGACGCCGCGCCGGTGCCCACGTTCCAGCCGCCGTTCCCGCGCATCGAGTGGGTGCCGGCGCTGTCGGCGGCGCTCGGCGTCGCGGACGTGACGGCCATGAGCGACGCGGAGCTGCGGAAGGCCGCCGAGCGCGCCGGCGTGCACGACCTCGCCAAGCTCTCGCGGCCGAAGCTGCTGGACGAGCTCTTCCAGGCGCATGTCGAGTCGAAGATCGACCTGCCGACCTTCGTCGTCGACTATCCGGTGGAACTCTCGCCGTTGGCCAAGCCCCATCGCAGCAAGCCGGGCCTCACCGAACGGTTCGAGCTCTTCGCCAAGGGCAAGGAGCTCGCGAACGCGTTCTCCGAGCTGAATGACCCGATCGACCAGCGCGCGCGGTTCGAGGCGCAGGCACGGCTCAAGGCGGCGGGCGACGAGGAGGCCACCGGCGTGGACGAGGACTACCTGCGCGCGATGGAGTATGGCATGCCGCCCACGGGCGGCGTGGGCATCGGCCTCGACCGGCTGTTCATGTACCTCACCGACACGCCCCATATCCGCGACGTGATCCTGTTCCCGCTGATGCGCCCCGAATGAGCCGTCTCGAGCTCTCCATCGCGTGGCGCTACCTGCGCAGCCGGCGTGGTTCGAGGCTGCTCTCGTTCATCAGCGTGATCGCGGTGGCGGGCGTGGTGGTCGGCGTGAGCGCGCTGATCGTGATCATCGGCGTGATGAACGGGCTGCAGACGGACCTGCGCGAGAAGATCCTGGTCGGCAGCCCGGACGTGCGCGTGCTGACGTTTGGCGAGGGACTGCGGGTGGACGACTGGCGCACGGCGATGGCGAAGGTGCGCGCCGTGCCGGATGTGGTCGACGCGGCGCCGTTCGTGCTCTCGCAGGGCCTGGCCACGACCGGCCACAACTACCACGAGGCGGTCTCCATCTCGGGGATCCTCGCCGGCGACTCCGGCTCGGTGCAGGTGACGAGCATCCGCGACCATGCGCGCGAGGGCGACTTCAGGTTCCGCGACGACACGGGCGGGACTCGCGGAGTCGTGCTCGGCCACTTGCTCGCCGACCGGCTGAGCGCGTACCCGGGGTCGAAGCTCACGATCGTCGCGGCGACGGGCGGAACGGCGAGCCCGTTGTTCGGCGGGCTGATCCCGCGCTACTTCGAGTACGACGTGACGGGCGTGTTCGAGACGGGGATGTACGAGTACGACAACAACTACGTGTACATGGACCTCGCGGCGGCGCAGGAGTTCGCGGGAATGGACACGTCGGTGACGGGGATCGAGGTGCGCGCCACCGACCGCTGGGCGGCGCCTGACGTCGCGGAGCGGATCACCGAGGCGCTGGGCTTCCCGTACCGCACGGTCGACTGGCAGACGCAGAACAGCTCGCTCTTCCGCGCGCTCAAGCTCGAGAAGCTCGGCATGGCCGTGATCCTGACGCTGATCATCATCGTGGCGGCGTTCAACATCGTGAGCACGCTGACGATGGTCGTGCGGGACAAGACGCGCGAGATCGGCATCCTCAAGGCGATGGGCATGCGGCCGGACTCGATCCGCCGGATCTTCCTGCTGCAGGGCGCGTTCATCGGCTTCGTGGGCACCGGCCTCGGGCTCGTGATCGGCGTGGTGGTGGGCGTGGCGCTCGAGCGGTGGAAACTGATCGCGCTCGACCCATCGGTGTATTTCATCGATCATCTCCCGGTGCAGCTGCAGGCCGGGGACGTCGGGCTGATCGTCGCGATGAGCGTGCTGGTCGCGATCCTCGCGACGTTGCATCCGGCGTCGGTCGCGTCGAAGCTCTACCCGATCGAGGCGATCCGCAGCGAATGAGTGAACCGGCCATGGCTTCCCTCGCCTCCATCACCCCGATCACCCCGGTGCTCTCCGCGAGCGGCGTGGTGAAGGGCTACCGCGGCGGCGACGGCGGCGAGATCCACGTGCTGACTGGCGTCGACCTCGCGGTGTCCGCCGGGGAGATGGTGGCGGTGGTGGGCGCGAGCGGGGCGGGCAAGAGCACCTTCCTGCACGTGCTCGGTGCGCTGGAACGGCCCGACGCCGGCGAGGTGCTGCTGGCGGGAGAGTCCACCGCCGGTGCCAGCGACGAGAGGTTGGCGGAACTTCGCAACCGCACAGTGGGATTCGTATTCCAGTTCCACCACCTGCTCAAGGAGTTCTCCGCTCTCGAGAACGTCATGATGCCGCTGCGGATTGCCAACCGTCCTCCGCGTGAGGCGAGGGAGCGCGCCGAGTCGTTGCTCGAGCGTGTGGGGCTCGCCTCGCGCCGGCACCACCGGCCGTCGGAGCTCTCCGGCGGCGAGCAGCAGCGCGCGGCCGTGGCGCGGGCGCTGGCCGCCGAGCCGCCGCTGTTGCTGGCGGACGAGCCGTCGGGGAACCTGGACCATCACAACGCCGAGCGCCTGCACGACCTGTTCGCGGGGCTGGCGGCGGAGATGCGCCTCGCGCTGGTCGTCGTGACGCACAATCGCTCGCTGGCGGCGCGCGCGGACCGGGTGCTGCACCTCGAGGACGGCAAGCTGCAGCAAGTGGCCGCATCCGAAGGAGGTGTCTGATGCTCTGCGACCAGTGCCACGAACGCGATGCCATCGTGCACCTCACGCAGATCGTCGAGAGCGTGGTGACGCAAGTGCATCTCTGCGAGCGGTGTGCCGCGGAACGCGGCATCGAGACGAGCGTGAACGTGCCGAAGAACCCGCTGGGCGACTTCCTGCAGGCGGTGCAGCAGCAGGCGGCCCAGATGCCGGGCGACGCCGCCCGCTGCGCGTACTGCGGCACCTCGCTGCGGGACTTCCGCGCGAGCGGCCGCCTGGGCTGCGCGCACTGCTACGGGGCGTTCGAGCAGAGCCTCCGGGAGCTGCTGCGCCGCGTGCACGGCGGCACGCGTCACGAGGGTTGGCGCTACGGCGTGCGAGACCCCGAGCTCATGACCCGCGACCTCACCCTGCACGACCTGCGCGAGAAGCTGCACCGCGCGGTGGAGCAGGAGGAGTTCGAGACGGCGGCCACGCTACGGGACCAGATCCGGGGGCTCGAATGACACTCGACCTCACGCGGCGGGACCAGATCCGGGGGCGCGAATGACACTCGACCTCACGCTGCTGCCGGATGGCGGCCTGCATTGGCTGTCGGCGTCCGGCGACCACTCCGACATCGTGCTCTCGTCGCGCATCCGCCTCGCGCGCAACCTGGCCGGGTTCGCGTTCCCGACGCGCGCGCGCGAGGGCGAGCGGCTTCGGGTGCTCCATCAGTTGCGCGAAGTGGCGCCGCGCGTCGAATCGCTGAGGCACGCGGCGCTGGTGCGGGTGGACGAGTGCACGCCGCAGGAGCGCTTGCTGCTGCACGAGCGTCACCTCGTGAGCCGCGAGCTGGCCGGGCTCGACCAGGGGAAGGAAACCCAAGTGGCCGGTGCCGGTGCCGTATTCGTGACGGGTGACGCCGGGTTGATGGTGAACGAGGAGGATCACCTGCGACTGCAGGTGTTCCGCTCGGGGTTCGATGTGCCGGGGGCGCTGCGCGAGGCGGAGAAGATGGACCGCGAGCTGGGCGCCGAGTTGCCGTATGCCTGGCATGGCGAGTTCGGGTTCCTCACGGCGTGCCCGACGAACACCGGCACGGGCATGCGCGCATCGGTGCTGATCCACCTGCCGGGACTCGTGCTGACGCAGGAGATCGCGAAGGTGCTGCAGGGCCTGCAGCACATGGGGTTGACGTATCGAGGGCTGTACGGCGAGGGCAGCGACGTCCTGGGGAACTTCTTCCAGATCTCGAACCAGACGACGCTCGGCCGTTCAGAGGAGGAACTCGCGGACCAGCTGGTGCGCGTGGTGAAGCGGGTGATCGAGCGGGAAGAGGAAGCGCGGCGGGTGTTGTTGCGTGACGCCGGTTATATTATCGAGGACAAGTTGTGGCGCGCGTACGGCACCCTCCGGCATGCGCGCAACTTGCCGGCGGACGAAGCGATGAACCTGCTCAGTGGTGTTCGGCTGGCCGCCGGCCTGAACCTGGTGTCCGGGCTCAGTGTATACACGCTCAACAAGCTCCTGATCTTCAGCCAGTCGGCGCACCTCGCCCAGATCGAGGGACGGGTGCTGACCGAAGGCGAGGCGAACCTGGCGCGGGCCCGCTACGTGCGACAGGTACTGGCCAACGAGGCGCGCCTGCCCGGTTGACCCCTGGGACGGCAGAGTCGAGGCGACTGATGAACGGCTACAACTTCACGGAGCGAGTGCGGAAGGTCCTGGCGATGGCTCGCGAGGAAGCCGCACGTCTGCATCACGAATACGTCGGGACGGAGCATATCCTGCTCGGCCTCATCCGCGAGGGTGAGGGCGTCGCCGCGGCCGTGCTGCAGAACCTGAGCGTCGACCTCGAGGAGATCCAGCAGAAGATCGAGGAGACGGTGAAGAAGGGGAAGGCGGCGCAGGCCACCGGCCCGGACCTCCCGTACACGTCGCGTGCGAAGAAGGTGCTCGAGCTCGCCATGGGCGAGGCTCGCGAGCTGAATCACAGCTATGTCGGCACGGAGCACCTGCTGCTCGGCCTGCTGCGCGAGGAGAAGGGGATCGCGGCGCAGGTGCTGACCGACGCCGGCGTGAACCTCGAGGCCGCGCGCGCCGAGACGCTGCGCCTGCTCGGGACCGAGATGCCGCAGGGCGGCGGCTCGGGCCAGGGCGTGACGCCGCCGGCGCCGGCCGCCGCGAAGGGCGAGAAGAAGTCGAAGACGCCCGCGCTCGACCACTTCTGCCGCGACCTCACGACGCTCGCGTCCGAGGGCCAGCTGGACCCGACGATCGGCCGGTTCAAGGAGATCGAGCGCGTGATGGAGGTGCTGTCGCGCCGCAAGAAGAACAACCCCGTGCTGATCGGCGAGCCCGGTGTGGGCAAGACGGCGATCGTCGAGGGCCTCGCGCAGCTGATCGCGAACAACGAGTGCCCGGACTCGCTGCGCGACCACCGCGTGCTCTCGCTCGACATGGCGGCCGTCATCGCGGGCACGAAGTACCGCGGCCAGTTCGAGGAGCGCCTCAAGGCGGTCATGAACGAGATCGCGCAGAACAAGCAGATCATCCTGTTCATCGACGAGTTGCACACGCTGGTCGGCGCGGGCGCGGCCGAAGGCGCGATCGACGCGAGCAACATGCTCAAGCCGGCGCTCGCGCGCGGCGAGCTGCAGTGCGTCGGCGCGTCGACGCTCAACGAGTACCGCAAGTACATCGAGAAGGACGGCGCGCTCGAGCGCCGCTTCCAGACGGTGGTCGTGGACCCGCCGTCGGTGGACGAGACGGTGGAGATCCTCAAGGGCCTGCGCGCGAAGTACGAGGACCATCACCGCGTGACGATCCCCGACGAGACGCTCGCGATCGCGGCCAAGCTCTCGGAGCGCTACATCACGGACCGGTTCCTGCCCGACAAGGCGATCGACGTGATCGACGAGGCGGGTGCGCGCGCGCGCCTGGCGGCGCAGGTGTTGCCGCCGGCGGTGGCGGAGCTGAAGACGAAGCTCGAGGCCGTGAACGCCGAGAAGGACGCTGCGGTGCGCGACCAGAACTTCGAGCGCGCGGCCGGCCTTCGCGACACCGAGCGCGAGCTGCAGGCGGAGATCCGCGCGCGCCAGGAGGAGTGGGAGGCGCGGCGCCAGTCGTTCCGCCCGGTGCTCGGCGAGGAGGAGATCTCCTTCATCGTGAGCCGCTGGACGGGCATCCCGGTGACGCGCCTCCAGGAAGCGGAGACGGCGCGCCTGCTGCGGATGGAGGAGGAACTCCACGAGCAGGTCGTGGCGCAGGACGACGCGATCAAGGCGATCTCGCGGTCCATCCGGCGCAGCCGCGCCGGCCTCAAGGACCCGCGCCGCCCGATCGGTTCGTTCATCTTCTCCGGCCCCACGGGCGTCGGCAAGACCGAGCTCGCACGCGCGCTCGCCAAGTTCCTGTTCGCCGACGAGTCCGCGCTGATCCGCGTGGACATGAGCGAGTACATGGAGAAGTTCTCGGTGTCGCGCCTGATCGGCGCGCCCCCGGGCTACGTGGGTTACGAGGATTCCGGCACGCTCACCAAGGCGGTGCGGCGGAAGCCGTACAGCGTGATCCTCCTCGACGAGATCGAGAAGGCGCACCCGGACGTCTTCAACATCCTCCTGCAGGTGCTGGACGAGGGCCACCTCACCGACAACTACGGCCGCGTGATCGACTTCAAGAACACGGTCGTCATCATGACGTCGAACGTGGGGGCGAAGGACATCATGAAGAACCGGCAGCTCGGGTTCGGCTCGGTGGACCCGACGCAGAACTTCGAGCGCCTGGCCGACAAGGTGAAGGAGGAGATGCAGCACGTCTTCAACCCGGAGTTCCTGAACCGGCTCGACGACGTGATCGTGTTCCACCCGCTGAGCCGGGAGCACATCGCGCAGATCGTCACGATCCTGCTCAAGGATGTGCAGTCACGGCTCGGCGACGAGGAGCTGACGCTCAAGCTGACCGACGGCGCGACGGAGTTCCTCGTCAAGAACGGATATGATGTGAGCTACGGCGCGCGCCCCCTCAAGCGGGCCATCCAGCGCTGGATCGAGGATCCCCTCTCGGAGAAGATCCTCCTCGCGGAGTTCAGCCGCGGGGATGAGATCGAAGTCGACGTGTCGACGGACGGCACGAAGCTCGAGTTCAGGGTCCCGGCCAGCTCCCCCAAGGCCTGACCCGCGCTTCAACCTGAACGAGGGTCCCGGCACCGGACAGGGTCGACCTGTCCGGTACGGACTCGTGTATATTCCGCCCATGCAACGTGTTCCGATGGTCGCGCTCGCCCTGTCGCTGCTGGCGGGCGGACCTTTGTTGGCCCAAGATGCCGCCCTCGCGGGTCGCTGCCTCGTCCCTGACTCCATCGATGTCAGGGGCGCGTCGCGCGTCTCCCGTCAGGCGATTCTCGCCACGAGCGGATTCACGGTGGGTGACTCGCTGAACTTCCCGTCGATCCAGCGAGCCATCCGCGACCTGTTCGGCACCGGCGACTTCGACGACGTCCAGGTCACCTGCGGTCTTCCGGCGGAGGGAGCCGGCGCCATCCTCCAGATCGACGTGAAGGAGCGCCCGCTGCTCGGCGTGGTCCAGGTGGTCGGGCCGGAGCAGGTGTCCAAGCGGACGGTCGAGGACAAGGTCGACCTGCTGCTCGGCCGCCCGCTCGATCCCAACGGCATCGCGCTGGCGATGCGACGCATCGACTCGCTCTACCAGTCGAAGGGCTACTACCTGGCCAAGGTGCGGCCCGAGACCACGTTCGTCGGCGACCGGGTGCACCTCGTGCTCAACGTCGAGGAAGGCCGTCGCCTCGCCATCTCCGGCGTGACCGTCACCGGCAACGAGCGCGTCTCCGACGGCGCCATCGTCGGCGCCATGAAGACGAAGCCCGAGGGCTTCCTCTGGTTCCGGAAGGGCGAGTTCGATGAGGACAAGTACGCGGCCGACCTCGGCGAGAAGATCCCCAAGCTCTATGCCGAGCGCGGCTTCGTCGACTTCCAGCTCGATCGCGACACGCTGCTGGTGGACGCCGAGCGCGGCAAGGCACAGATCGAGCTGACGGTGCGCGAGGGCGACCAGTACAAGGTGTCGGGCTTCGAGGTGGTGGGGAACCGCCGCTTCGACGCGGCGCAGATCGCCGCCTACTACCCGTTCACGGACCGCGCGCCGTCGCTCACCGAGCGCCTGCGCGGACTCGTGCGCCGGCGCGCGCCGGCCACCGACGTGTTCGACCGCACGCGCTGGGAGGAAGCCACCCAGTCGGTGCAGACGCTCTACAGCAACGAGGGCTACATCTACGCGCAAGTGCGCCCGGTCGTCGAGCGTGACCCGACCGACTCCGCGCGCGTGAACCTGCGCTGGGACATCATCGAGAACAATCCGGCGGTGATCAACCGCGTGGACATCCTCGGCAACGACTACACGGTCGAGAACTGCATCCGCGACCAGCTCGTGATCATCCCGGGCGACGTGTTCAACCAGGAGCGCCTGATCCGGAGCTACCAGGGCATCGCGAACCTCGGGTTCTTCGAGACGCCGCTGCCGTTCCCGGACACGCGCCAGGCCAACGAGCAGGGCGACATCGACATCATCTTCCGCGTGAAGGAGAAGCGCAGCGGCCAGGTGACGTTCGGTGCGTCGATGGGGCAGGGCACCGGCCTCGGCGGGTACATCGGGCTCGAGCAGCCGAACCTGTTCGGACGCTGCAAGCGCGGCAGCGTGCAGTGGCAGTTCGGCCAGTACATCAACGACTTCAACGCCTCGTACACGGACCCGGGCATCAAGGGCTCGCTGATCTCGGGCACGGTGACCGGCTACCGGTCGCAGGCACGGTTCCGCATCGCCGACCTCGGCCGCACGACGCGCACCGGCGGCTCGCTGCGCGCGGGCTTCCCGTTCCCGCGCTCGCGCTTCACCCGCATCTTCACGTCGTACGGGCTCGAGTCGGTGCGCTACGGCAGCGACGGCCTGCTCGGCAGCATCTCCACGAACTCGTGCCAGGGCTGTCTCCGGAGCACGTTCGGCGTGGACGTCAGCCGCGACACGCGCGTCGACATGCCGTTCGCGACCGAGGGACAGCTGCAGTCGGTGAGCGCGCAGTTCAACGGCGGTCCGCTCGGCGGCAGCGCGACGTTCCAGCGCTACACGGCGGAGTTCAAGAACTACGCGCTGCTGGCGCGCATCGGCGGCAACAAGCCGGGCTCGCAGCCGCTGCGCCTGACGTTCGGCCTCACCGGCCGCTCGGGCATCGTCGTCGGCGACCCGGGTGACTTCTTCTGGTCGCAGCAGTTCTCGCTCGGTGGCGTGCAGTTCGGCGAGATGCTGCGCGGTTATCCGGAGTTCTCGATCACGCCGCGCGGGTTCTCGACCAGCACGGGCACGTACAACGCGCAGCGTGAATCGTTCGGCAGCGCGTTCTTCTCGTCCACCGCGGAGCTCGGCCTGCGCTTCAACCAGGCGCTCTACGTGAGTGCGTTCTACGACGCCGGCAACCTCTGGGCGCGGCCGCGGGACTTCGATCCCACGCGCCTCTTCCGCGGCGCCGGCCTCGGCATCTCGACCGTGACCCCGCTGGGCCCGCTCGGGCTCGACTGGGCATATGGCTTCGACCGGCGCGACGAGTTCGGGCGCCCGGACCCCAAGTGGCAGCTGCATTTCCGGCTCGGACAGCTCTTCTAAACCTCCAGGAGTATTCATGATCGTCGGTTCACGCGGCCTGTTGGCCGCATTCGCACTCCTCCTCGCCGCTGCCGCGCCCCTCTCGGCGCAGCAGAAGTTCGGCTATGTCGACAGCCGCCGGATCATGCAGGAGATCCCCGGCCGTGCGCAGGCGGAGGCCGCGCTCCGCGGCGAGATCGACAAGCTCGGCGCGCGCGAGAAGAAGATGGTCGACTCGCTCAACGTGATGATGAACGCCTTCGAGCGCGACTCGGCGAAGCTGACGCAGCCTGAGCGCGTGACGCGCTTCACGGTGCTGCAGCAGTACGACGCGCAGTACCGCGACACGCTCGAGGCGCTGCAGGCCGAGGCGCAGCAGCTCCAGCAGGAGGCGCTGGCGCCGCTGTTCGACCAGGTGCGCATCGCGCTCGAGGACATCCGCATGGCCGAAGGCTTCGCGATGATCTTCGACGTCGGGGCGCAGGTGAACCCGATCGTCGCGATGGACAAGAATCTCGACCTCTCGGACCGCGTGATCGCGCGCATCCGGACGATGCCGGCGGCGACGCGTGCGCCGGCCGCACGGCCGACCGCCACTCCCGCGCCCAAGCCCGCCGGCCCGGTGACGCAGCCGGCCGGCGTCGGCCGCAAGCCGTAGTCCCGCGACACCGCTCTCCCCCACCAGGGCGATGTCCGTGAAGGGACCTTCCGCGCTCCGGATCGCCGACGTCGCTGCTGCCGTCGGCGGTTCGCTCGTTGGTGACCCGGAAACCGTCGTGAGCGGCATCGCGCCGCTCGACCGCGCCGGCCCGGGCGATGTCACCTTCCTCGCCTCGGCGCGCTATGCGTCGATGCTGGCGTCGAGCAATGCAGGCGCCGTCCTCGTGTCGCCGCAGCTGGCGGACACGCCGGGCACCTGCCGCAGCCGCATCGTCGTCGACAAGCCGCACGAGGCGATGCTGACGCTTCTGCCGCTGCTGTACACGATGCCCGACCGCCCGTTCGCCGGGGTGCATCCCTCAGCGGTGGTGGCCAGCACCGCGGTGATCGCCCCTGACGCCTGCGTCGAGGCGTTCTCGGTCGTCGGCGCGGGTGCGCGGATCGCCGCCGGCGCGTGGATCGGCCCGTTCAGCCACGTCAGCGACGGTGTGGCGGTGGGGCCCGGTTCGCGGCTCGTCAGCCACGTCACGCTGTACGAGGGCACGCGGATCGGCGCGCGCACCACGCTGCACGCCGGCACGCGCATCGGCAGCGACGGCTTTGGCTACGTGTCGGGCAAGGACGGGCATCGCAAGGTGCCGCACGTCGGGCGCTGCGAGATCGGCGATGACGTCGAGATGGGCGCCAACTGCACCATCGACCGCGGCAGCCTCGACGCGACGGAGATCGGGGACGGCTGCAAGTTCGACAACATGGTGCACGTCGGGCACAACTGCCGCGTCGGGCGCCTCTGCCTGTTCACGGCGGGCACGATGGTAGCCGGCAGCACGAACATCGGTGACGGCGTGGTCCTGGCGGGGCAGGTGGGCGTCGCAGGGCACGTCAACATCGGGTCGGGCGCCATCCTCACCGCCCGAGCGGGCGTCATCAGCGACGTGCCCGCGGGAGAGACCTGGGGAGGGTTCCCGGCGCGACCGCACAAGCTGGCCATGCGTGGTTACGGCGCGCTCGCGAAGCTGCCCGATTTCATGAAGCGCGTGGAGCAGTTCATGAAGGATCGTCGCGACTCGTGAGTGACCTGCCGCGACGGACCATCGGGAAAGCCGTCTCCCTGAACGGAGTCGGGTTGCATATGGGCAGTGACTGCGCGTTGACGTTCCGGCCGGCCAAGGCGGGGAGCGGCATCCGCTTTCGCCGCGCGGACCTGCCGGGCGCACCCGAAGTGCGCGCGCATGTCTCGCTGGCCATCGCGGCCGAACGGCGCACGCAGCTGGGCGAGGGCGCGGCGGCCCTGCACACCGTCGAGCACGTGCTGGCGGCGGTCGCGGGCATGGGCATCGACGACATCATGATCGAGATGAACGCGGCCGAGCCGCCGATCATGGACGGCTCGGCCGAGCCCTACCGACTGCTGCTGCAGTCGGCCGGCGTGGTGGAGCACGGCGGCCGCGCCGAGGTGCTGCGGCTGAGCGAGAGCGTGCGTGTGGTCGACGGCGAGTCGGTGTATGTCGCGCACCCGGCGAGTTCGCTTGAGCTCGACGTGCAGATCGACTTCGACCACCCGCTCATCGGTGCGCAGCGCGGGCACTATTGCGTCACGCCGGAAGCGTTCGCGCGGGACCTCTCGCCGGCGCGCACCTTCGGCATGCTGAGCTGGGTGGACGAACTGCGCGGCAAGGGGCTCATCCAGGGCGCGTCGGCGGAGAACACGATCGTGCTCGACGCGCAGGACGTGGTCGGCACGGCGCTGCGCTGGCCGGACGAGTTCGTGCGGCACAAGGCGATGGATGTGGTGGGCGACCTGGCGCTGGCAGGGATGCGCGTCGCGGCGCGGATCTCGGCGACCAAGCCGAGTCACAGGGGGACTGTCACGCTCGTGCGCGAGATGCTCGCGCACGCGCTGCCGAACAAACCGGAGGAGCGAGTGCTCGGAATCGAAGACATCATGCGGATCCTGCCCCATCGTTATCCGTTCCTGCTCGTGGACCGGATCATCGCGATGGAGGAGAAGAAAAGCATCGTCGGCATCAAGAACGTGACGATCAACGAGCCGTTCTTCCAGGGCCACTTTCCCGGCCACCCCATCATGCCGGGCGTGCTCATCGTCGAGGCGATGGCGCAGGTGGGCGGCGTGCTGCTGATGGGCACGGTGGACGACCCGGAGAGCAAGGTCGTGTACTTCATGTCGCTCGACAACGTGAAGTTCCGCCGGCCGGTGAAGCCGGGTGACCAGATCCGGTTCGAGGTCGAGATCGTCCAGCTGCGCAAGCAGGTCTGCCGGATCGCCGGCGTGGCCAAGGTGGACGACGCCGTCGTCTGCGAAGCGGAGATGGCGGCCGTGGTCCGCGACCGATGAAGTCACGCATCCATCCGACCGCGATCATCGACCCGGGCGCCCAGCTCGCGGACGACGTGGAAGTGGGTCCCTGGGCGTTCATCGGACCCGACTGCACGGTTGGCGCCGGAAGCGTGATCCAGATGCGCGCGACGCTCGAGGCGAACGTGCACCTCGCGCCGAACGTCACCGTCGGCACGGGCAGCGTGCTGGGCGGCCTGCCGCAGGACCTCAAGTTCAAGGGCGAGGTCACGACGGTCGAGATCGGAGAGGGGACGGTGATCCGCGAATACACCACGATCAATCGCGGCACCTCCGAGTCGCACAAGACGACCGTCGGCAAGGGATGCTTCCTGATGTCGTATGTGCACCTCGCACACGACTGCCACGTCGGCGACGGCGTCATCATCTCCAACGGCACGCAGCTCGCCGGCCACGTGCGCGTCGACGACCGCGCGATCATCTCCGGCCTCTGCGCGGTGCACCAGTTCGGCAAGATCGGGCGCCATGCCTTCATCGGCGGCATGTCGCGGGTGGCCAAGGACGTGCCGCCGTTCGTGAAGGCCGTCGGCAACCCGGTGAAGCTCTATGGGCTGAACTCGGTGGGCCTGCAGCGCAGCGGGTTCAAGGAGGACGTGGTGTCGGAGCTGAAGAAGGCGTACCGCCTCTTCTTCCGTTCCGACGTGAACATCACGCAGGCGCTGGAACGCGCGGCCGGCGAGCTCAAGCCGTTCCCCGAGGTGCAGGCGTTCATCGCGTTCGTCGAGGAGAGCGGGCGCGGGATCGTGACGTGAGCGCGCCGATCCGCTTGGGCGTCGTGGGCACCGGCAGCCTCGGCTACCACCATGCGCGCATCCTCAAGGACCTCGGCACCGTCTCGTTCAGCGGCTTCTTCGAGGCGAACGGGGAGCGCGCCGCCACGGTGGCGCGCGAACTCGGCATCCGCGCCTACGACTCGCTCGCTGCGCTCCTCGACGACGTCGACGCCGTGTCGATCGTGGTGCCGACGCCGAAGCACCACGAGGTCGCGATGCAGGCGCTGGCGCGCGGCAAGCACCTGCTGATCGAAAAACCGATCACCGTGACGCTGGCCGAGGCCGACGAGCTGCTCGCGCTCGCGGAGAAGCAGGGCGTGATGGTGCAGATCGGCCACATCGAGCGCTTCAACCGGGCCATCCGCGCCGCGCTCCCGCATGTCGACCGGCCGCTGTTCATCGACAGTGATCGCCTGGCGCCGTTCAACCCGCGCGGATCCGACGTCGCCGTCGTGCTCGACCTGATGATCCACGACATCGACCTCGTGCTCACGCTGACGGGCGCGGCGGTGCGCGAGGTCTCGGCCGCCGGCCTGCCGGTGCTGACGCCGAGCGTCGACATCGCCGACGCGCGCATCACGTTCGAGACGGGTGCGGTAGCGACGATCACCTCGAGCCGCGTGTCGAAGGAGCGGATGCGCAAGCTCCGCATCTTCCAGCGCAACGGCTATCTCTCGCTCGACCTCGCCGCGGGCACGGGCGAGATGTACCGGATGCGGGGTGACGTGGACCTCGTGGCGCTCGCGCGGCAGGCGCAGCCGCTCGAGGCGTTCGTCGAGCGCGTGGTGATCGATGCCCCGGAGGGCGAGCCGCTCCGGCTCGAGCTCGAGAGCTTCGTTGCGGCGCTGCGCGGGGAGTCACCCGTGGCGGTGGACGGCAAGGCCGGCCGTGACGCATTGGCGGTCGCACTCCGCATCGTCGGCGACATCGAGCGCAGCATGGCGACGCTGCGCGGCGGTACGCCGGGGAAGCAGCCGGACGGTGCGTGAGATCCTGATCCTCGCCGGCGAGGCCTCGGGCGACCTGCACGGGGCCATCCTCGCCGAGCGATTGAAGGCGCGGCGCCCTGACCTGCACCTCGCCGGCACCGGAGGCTCGCGCATGCGCGAGGCCGGCGTCGAGATGATCGAGGAGCACGAGGGCGTGGTCGGGTTCGTCGAGGTGCTGCGGCACATCCCCTCGCACCTGCGCCTGCTGCGCACGCTCAAGGATCGGCTCGCCTCGGGACGCGTCGGGCTGGTCATCTGCATCGACTACCCTGGCTTCAACATGCGCGTGGCCGCGACGGCGGAAGCGGCGGGAGTGCCCGTCCTCTACTACATCACGCCGCAGGTCTGGGCTTGGCGCGCCGGGCGCATGCGGACGATGGCGCGCATCATCACGAAGGCCGCGGTGATCCTGCCGTTCGAGGAGCAGATGCTGCGGGGGGCCGGCGTCGACGCGACCTTCGTGGGGCATCCGCTGCTCGACCGCGCGCAGGCGATGCCGGACAAGGCCGAGGCGCGGCGCCGCATCGGGCTGCCGGAGCAGGGCGAACTGCTGGCGCTCTTTCCCGGCAGCCGCGCGCAGGAGATCCGCCGGCATCTCTCCGACTTCGTGGCGGTGGCGCGCGAGTTGGAGCAGCGGCGTCCCGGGCTGCGGGTGGTGCTGAGCGTGGCGCCGACGATCGAGTTCCGCGCCGACGAAGTGCCGTTCCCGATGGTGCGGTCGGCGTCATTCGACGTGCTGCGCGCCGCGGACGTGGCGCTCTGCAAGAGCGGCACGACGACGCTCGAGGCGGCGGTGGCGGGGTGTCCCTGCGCGATCGTCTACCGCACGAGCGCCATCTCCTACGCCATCGCGCGACGGTTGGTGAGGATCCCGCACATCGGCCTGCTCAACATCGTCGCCGGCCGCGAGGTGGCGCCGGAGTTCGTGCAGGATGCGTTCCGCCCGGCGCCCGTGGCGGACGCGCTCTCACCGTTGTTCGACACGCGCAGTCCAGAGCGAGAGCGCATGGAGGCGGGGCTGGCGGAAGTGCGCGCCAAGCTTGGCACCCCGGGCGCGACGGAACGCGTGGCCGAGATGGCGCTCGGCATGTTGCGGTGAGCACGCCCGCGAGCGGACCCGCCGCGAACGGACCCGCCGAGAACGGACCCGCGGGCGACGCCGAGAAGGAGCGCGCGGCAAGGGCGCGCGCGCAGGAACGCCGCGTGCGCTGGGTCGTGCGGCTCGGGGGGCCGCTCGTGCGGCTCCTCGCGTCGACGTGGCGGTACGAGGAGGTCAACGCGGCGCCATGGCGCGGCCTGCGCGCCGCCGGCACGCCGATCATCTTCACGCTCTGGCACGGGCACCTGCTGGCGCAGACCTGGCGCCGCCGCAATGAGGGCATCACGGCCATGATCAGCGAACATCGCGACGGTGAGATCATCGCGCGGCTGGTGGAGTCGTGGGGCTACCGCACGGTGCGCGGTTCCTCGTCGCGCGGCGCCGGCCGCGCGCTGCTCGGCATGGTGCGGGAGCTGCAGGCAGGCAGGGAGTTCGCGATCACCCCGGACGGCCCGCGTGGCCCAGCGGGCGTGGCGCAGCCGGGCGTGCTGCTCGCCTCCGAGCGAGCGCAAGCGGCGATCGTACCCATGCGCAGCGAAGTCACGCGCGCCTGGAGGCTCGGGGGATGGGACCGCTTCATGGTGCCCAAGCCGTTCGCGCGCGTGCGGATCACATACGGCGATCCGTGGGTCGCGAGCGGAACAGACGACGCCGCGGCGGCAGAGCTGACCCGGCGCATGGGGCCGGCATGAGCGGGCGCAAGGAGCCGGCATGAGCCGGCGCATGGGGCCCGCATGAGCCGCGCGATCGAGCGCGCATGGGAGCGCGACGGGGCAGCGGCGCGAGCGCTCGCGCCGCTCTCGTGGTTCTTCGGCGCGTTGGTCGCGATGCGCAACGGAGCGTACGAGGCCGGCCTCGCGCGCCGCCACTCGCTCGGCCTGCCGACCGTCAGCGTCGGCAACCTCACCGTCGGCGGCACGGGCAAGACGCCCGTGAGCGCGTGGTTCGCGGCGGAGATGACGCGCCGCGGCGAACGACCGGCGATCCTGCTCCGCGGTTACGGCGACGACGAACCGCTGGTGCACGCGCGGCTGACGCCGGGTGTGATCGTCGTCGCGGACGCCGACCGCGTGCGCGGCGCGGCACGCGCGCGCGAGCAGGGTGCCACGGTCCTCGTGCTCGACGATGGGTTCCAGCACCGTCGCGCACGCCGCGACCTCGACGTCGTGCTCGTGGCGGCGGAGCAGGGCCGGGCGCACCGATTGCTCCCCGCGGGGCCGCTGCGCGAGTCGCGCGGCGCGTTGCGCCGCGCCCAGTTGCTCATCGTCACGCGCAAGACGGCGAGCCTCGGCGCGGCCGAAACCGTCGCTGCGGATTGGGGCGGTGGTCTGCCCACCGCGATCCTTCACCTCGCGCCGGGCGCGTTGCACCGGTGGACCGTCGACGGCGCGGCGCCCCTTCTGGACCTGACCGCACTCGCCGGACGGCGCGTGCTGGCATTCTCGGCGCTCGGTGCCCCTGCCGCGTTCGAGGGGCAGCTCGCCGCCGCTGGGGCGGTGGTGGAGTCCGCGGCATACCCGGACCACCACCCGTTCAGCGGTGAGGAGATCGCCGGCCTGGCCAACCGCGCGGCGACGATGGATTACGCTGTATGCACACTCAAGGACGCCGTCAAGGTGGGTCCGCGGTGGCCTCGCAATGCCCCTCCATTTTGGTATCTTTCACAGGCTGTGAACGTCGAGCGTGGAGAGCGAATCCTGGCGGATCGCCTGGACCACCTGACGACTGACGTCTCTCCGTAGCGCGACCCACCTTCAGTCCCTTTTGCCGGTCTCCGACCGGTACGGTGCCCCTGACCATCATGGCCGACTTGCGCCTCCCGACGAATCCGATCGTGCGTCCCGACAAGGACCGCTTCCTCAACGAAGACAACCCGTTCGAGGCGATGATGTCGCGCCTTGACCGGGCCGCCGCGCTGCTCGACCTGGAGCCTGGCATCTACAAGGTGCTGAAGAGCGCCGAGAAGGAGATCACGGTGTCCATCCCCGTGATGATGGACAACGGCGAGGTCGAGGTGTTCACCGGCATCCGCGTGCTGCACAACACGTCGCGCGGCCCGGCCAAGGGCGGCATCCGCTTCGACATGAACGTCAACATCGACGAGGTGCGTGCGCTCGCGGCGTGGATGACGTGGAAGTGCGCGGTCGTCAACATCCCGTTCGGCGGTGCCAAGGGCGGCGTGATCTGCGACCCGCTCAAGATGTCGGTCGGCGAGCTTGAGCGCGTGACGCGCCGCTACACCGCAGGCATCATCCAGACGCTCGGCCCCGACTCCGACGTGCCCGCGCCGGACGTGAACACGAACGAGCGCGTGATGGCGTGGCTGATGGACACCTACTCGATGCACGTCGGGCACACGGTCAACGCCGTGACCACCGGCAAGCCGGTCGAGATGGGCGGATCGCTGGGCCGCAAGGAGGCGACCGGTCGCGGCGTGACGATCGCCGCGCGCGAGGCGCTCAGCCACCTCAAGATGGAGATCAAGGGCGCGACCGTCGCCGTGCAGGGCTTCGGCAACGTCGGCTCCACGGCGGCGCTGATGATGGCGCGCGAAGGCGCGAAGGTCGTCGCGATCAGCGACCGCACGGGCGGCTACATGAACCCCAAGGGCATCGACGTCGAGGATGCCGCGGCGTGGGTGAGGCAGCACCGGTCGCTCGAGGGCTACAAGAAGGGCGAGGCGATCACCAACGAGCAGCTCCTGCAGCTCGAGGTCGACCTGCTCATCCCGGCGGCGCTCGAGAACGTGATCACGACCAAGAACGCCAAGAACATCAAGGCCAAGGTCATCGTCGAAGGGGCCAACGGCCCGACGTCGGCCGGCGCGGACTCGATCCTCGACGAGAAGGGCATCTTCGTCGTGCCGGACATCCTGGCGAACGCCGGCGGCGTCACGGTCTCGTACTTCGAGTGGGTGCAGAACCGCGGCGGCTACTACTGGACGGAACAGCTCGTGAACGACCGGCTGCGCGAGATCATGGTCAACAGCTTCCGCGACGTGCTCAAGCTCTCGCAGCAGCACAAGGTGAACATGCGGACGGCGGCGTACATGGTCGCGATCAGCCGTGTCTCCACGGTGCATCGCCTGCGTGGCATCTATGCGTGATGGCGCCCGGCTCCCGGCCGCAGCGGGACGGGGGCAGCGCTGAAGGTCTGGGTGGCCGCCGTGGGAAAGCCGCGCGATGCGGCGCTCGCGGCGGCCATCCGCGAGTATGAGACGCGGGCGGCGCGCTACTGGCCGCTCGAGGTGGTCGAGGTCCGCGAGGAATCCGCCGGCGGCCGGAGTGGCGCGTCGGCGGAACTCGTGATGAAGAAGGAAGGCGAGCGGTTGCTCGAGCGGCTGCCCACGTCGGCCCGGCTGGTGCTCTGCGATCCGGGGGGCGAAGCATTCACCTCCGAATCGTTCGCGGCGTTCCTCCAGGCGCAGCGTGAGTCGGCGCAGGATGTCGCCTTCCTGCTGGGCGGGGCGCACGGTCTGGGAGAGGTGGTGCGGCAGCGGAGTCATCGTCGCATCGCACTCGCGCCGTGGACGCTGCCGCACGAGCTCGCCCGCCTGGTGCTCGCCGAGCAGTTGTACCGAGCCGGGTCGATCGGACGCGGCGAACCCTATCACAAGTGATGCCGCCCGCCGTGATGACCACGAATTGCCGCCGATGTCGCTCGCCGCTGGGTCCGCTCTCGCGCGCCAGGGGCTGCCGATGAGCGCTCCTCGCGTCGTCAGCGAGCCGCTCGGCGGCGGACCACTCTCGCGAGGCGTGCAGGACGGCCTCGCCCCCGAGGAGTGGTTCCGTCCCCGTCCCTCGGGTGCCGCGGAGTGGAAGAAGCGCGCCGAGTCGGTGCGCAAGGATTTTGACGGAAGCAAGTGGCTGGCCGGCCTGCGCCCCGCCTTCGATCCGTCGGGCGCCGCCGCCGAGCGGCTCGACCGCGTGGCGGCCGCGAACGGCATCGTCGTCACGACGGGCCAGCAGCCCGGGCTCTTCGGCGGGCCGCTCTACACGCTGCTCAAGGCGATGTCGGCGCTCACGCTCGCCGACCGCATCGAGCGTGAGACGGGGATCCCCACCGCGCCGGTGTTCTGGGCCGCCACGGACGACGCGGATTTCGCCGAGGCCTCGTGGACCGCGGTGGTGGAGGGAGCCACGGCCCGCCGACTCTCGATCCCCCGCAAGGGAGCCGACGGGCTGGTGATGGCCGAGATGCCCCTCGGTGACACGTCGGAGCAGTTCGAGCGGCTGGTCGAGTCTGCCGGCTCGTCGCCTCACGCGCAGGTGCTCGAGGCGCTCGCGGCGGCGTACCAGCCGGATGCGACGGTGGGCGGCGCGTACCTCACCTTCCTGCGCGCGTTGCTGCAGCCGCATGGCATCGCCGTGCTCGACGCTTGGCATCCCGCGACGCGTGCCGCCGCCCGCCCGACGATGATGGAGGCGCTGCGACGCGCATCGGCGATCGACGAGGCACTGGCGCTCCGGATGGTGGCGATCGAGCGCGCCGGCTTTCGCGCGCAGGTGGCGCGCGTGCCCAGGCTCTCGCTCGTCTTCCGCAGCACGGCCGGCATCAAGGAACGCGTGCCGATCCTGCAGGCTACGGAGACGGCCGATCGCGCCGATGCGGTGCTCTCTGCGAACGTGCTGCTGCGTCCCGTGGTCGAGCGTCGGATCCTGCCGACGGTTGCGTACGTGGGAGGGCCCG
The DNA here is from genome assembly GCA_035538035.1 of Gemmatimonadaceae bacterium. GTDB lineage: Bacteria > Gemmatimonadota > Gemmatimonadetes > Gemmatimonadales > Gemmatimonadaceae > Pseudogemmatithrix. Next base: position 26,088 of record DATLLD010000173.1, read on the forward strand.
GCGAGATCGCGTACTTCGCGCAGGTGAGCGCGGTGGCCGACGCACTCAACATGAGTTCGCCGCTCGCCGTCCCGCGCTGGTCCGCGACGGTCGTCGAACCGTCCGTCGACCGTCGCCTCGGCCGGCTCGGCATGGTGCTCGACGACATCCGGAAGCCGCATGAGGCGGAGCGCCGGCTCGGCGACCGCGCCATGCCGAGCACGCTGCGCGAGTCGCTCGACGCGCTGCGCGAGGAACTCGCGCGGCGCATGGGTGGGATCGCGGCAGCGACCGCGGCGGCGGACCAGCTCGTACCGGAGCGCGTCGTCGAGGGCGCACGTCACCAGATGCTGCATCGCGTGGACCGGCTCGAGCGCCGGCTGCGCGCGGCCGCGCGTGCACGACACGTGGACGCCGTGCACGATCTCGCGGCGGTGCGCGCGGCGATCATGCCGGAGGGCCAGCGACAGGAGCGACGGCTCAACGCCGTGCCCATGCTCGCGCGCCACGGCGACCTGCTCGTCGCGCAGCTCAAGGCCGGTGCGGCGGTGCACGCGGGGACGCTGGTCGGCGGGTGACGCGCGCGAGCAAGCTGCCCGGCGGCGCCCGCCTGGTGGCGGCGGGGATCCTGCTCAGCAGGATCTTCGGCCTCGTGCGGCAGCGGGTCACGGCGCACTTCCTCGGCACCGGGCTCGCCGCCGACGCGCTGGCGGCGGCCTTCCGCATCCCGAACATGTTGCAGAACCTGTTCGGCGAGGGCGTGCTCTCCGCATCGTTCATTCCGGTGTATTCCCGGTTGATGGCGGAGGGCAAGCGCGACGAGGCGGGCCGGGTGGCCGGCGCCGTACTCTCGCTCTTGGCGTTGGTCATGTCGGTGATCGTCCTGGTCGGCGTGCTCGGGGCTCCTTGGCTCGTGGCGCTGATCGCGGCCGGTTTCGACGACGCGACGAAAGCCCTCACGACGCAGCTCGTCCGCATCATCTTCCCGGGCATCGGGGTGCTGGTGCTATCGGCTTGGTGTCTCGGCGTGCTCAACTCCCATCGCCGGTTCTTCCTCTCGTACGCATCGCCGGTCATCTGGAACGCGGCGATCATCGCGGCGCTGCTGTGGGGTGGACCGTCGCTCGCCGGTGGCTCGCTCGCAGTGACCGTCGCTTGGGCGAGCGTCCTTGGCGCGGTGCTGCAGTTCGCGATCCAGGCGCCGACGGTTCGCCGGCTCGACCGCCAGATCCGTCTCGGCCTTGCTCCCGGCGATCACGATGTCCGCACCGTCGTCAGGAACTTCGGGCCGGTGTTCGTGGGACGCGGCGTGGTGCAGTTGAGCGGCTTCGCGGACACGCTGATTGCGTCGCTGATCGGCGCGGGCGCACTCGCGACCCTCAACTACGCGCAGGCCATCTCGATGCTGCCGGTGTCGCTGTTCGGCATGTCCGTCTCGGCCGCCGAGCTGCCGGCGATGTCTGGTGAGCGCGGGACCGGCGAGGAGGTGGCGACCGCGCTTCGGGCGCGGCTCGACCGCGGACTCACGCGCATCGCGTACTTCGTGATTCCCTCGGCGGCGGCGTTCCTGTTCATCGGCGGAGTGCTCGCGGCCGCGGTGTACGAGGGCGGCGCGTTCACCGGCGCCGACGCACAGTGGGTTTGGGGTGCGCTCGCCGGCTCGGCGGTCGGTCTGCTCGCGGCGACGATGGGACGGCTCTACGCATCGGCGTCGTACGCGCTCGGCGACACGCGCCTGCCGCTGCGCACGGCGATCGTCCGTGTGTCGATCGGCGCGGCGCTCGGCTGGGCGGCGGCGCTCTATCTCCCCGCGGCTTTGGGGGTCGACGAGCGATGGGGCGTGGCCGCTCTCGCCGCCGCGTCGGGGCTCGCCGCGTGGGTGGAGTTCGTGCTCCTGCGCCGCGGCATCCGCGTGCGCATCGGCCGCACCGGCGTGCCCGCCACGCGCCTCGCCGCGCTCTGGGCGTGCGCCATAGTGGCCGGCGTGGCCGGCGCGGCCACCGTGCGCACGCTCTCGGCGCACCCCGCGCTGATCGTCGCGCTCGCGGCGGTGCCCGTGTTCGGCGTCGTCTACCTGGGCGCCACGCGCCTGATCGGCATCCACCCGTCCGATGCGCGACGCGCCTGACGTCGTCGCGCAGAAGCTTGCGCACCTTCCCGACACGCCCGGCGTCTACCTCTGGAAGGCCGCCGACGGGGCGGTGCTGTACGTGGGCAAGGCCAAGCGGCTGCGGCCGCGCGTGCGCAGCTACTTCGGCTCCGATCACCTCGAGAGCCTGAAGACGCGCGCGCTGGTGGCGCAGATCGCCGACGTCGAGACCATCGTCGTGCCGAGCGAGACGCACGCGCTGATCCTCGAGGCGAACCTGATCAAGGAGCATCGCCCGCGGTTCAACATCACGCTGCGCGACGACAAGTCGTATCCGTACGTGAAGGTCACGGTGCAGGAGCCGTTCCCGCGCGTGTTCGTGACGCGGCGGCTCGAGAGCGACGGCGCGCGCTACTTCGGCCCGTACACGGACGTCTCGGCGATGCGCCGCGCGCTCGACGTCGTGCGGCGCACCTTCACCGTGCGCTCGTGCCGCTACGACATGCCGCGCGAGATGCCGGAGCGGCCGTGCCTCGACTACCACATCGGCCGGTGCAAGGCGCCCTGCGTGTTCCTGCAGACGCAGGAGGACTACCGCGCGATGATCGACGAGGTCGTGGCCTTCCTCGATGGGCGCACGGATGCGGTGGTGCGGCGCGTGAAGGCCCGCATGCAGGAAGCCGCCGACGCGCTGGACTTCGAGCGCGCCGCCGAGCTGCGCGACGCGCTGGCGCGACTGCAGCAGATGGAGGAGCCGACGGTCGTGCTCTCGGTCGAGGGTGGCGACCGCGACGTGATCGGCTATGCCCGAGACGGCGAGGACGCCGCCGTCACGATGCTTCGCATCCGCGGCGGCAAGCTGCTCGCGCGCGACCACCGCTTCCTCGAGGGCGTCGAGGGCGAGAGCGATGGTGACGTCCTCTCGATGTACCTCGTGAGCACCTATCTGGCGGCGCCGGCGCGTGCGCGCGAGCTGCTGCTGCCGTTCGACTTCGAGGATCGCGCATTGTTCGAGGAGGCGCTCGCCGGCGACGCGCAAGTGCGCATCCCGCAGCGCGGCCCCAAGCGCGACCTGCTTGACCTTGCCGAGCAGAATGCGCGACACCTGCTTGAGGAGTTCAAGCTCGCGGGCGACGACACCGACGAGCGCGCCGTGGACCCGGTCTACGAACTTGGCCGCGAGCTGGGGCTCGAGCGGCTGCCGCGATCGATCGTCTGCTTCGACAACTCCACGGCGCAGGGCAAGGACAGCGTCGGCTCCATCGTCTGGTTCGAGAACGGCCGGCCGCGCCGGGCCGAGTATCGCACGATGCGAGTGAAGAGCGTCGATGAAGCCGCCGGGCCGAATGATTTCCAGTCGATGCGGGAGGTGGTCGGCCGGTACTTCCGGCGCCGCCTCGACGAGAAGAAGCAGTTGCCGGACCTCGTGGTGGTCGACGGCGGAAAGGGGCAGCTCAGCGCGGCGGACACCGCGCTCAAGGAACTCGGGCTCGGCGAGCTGCCGCTCGTGAGCCTCGCCAAGCGCGAAGAGGAGATCTTCGCGCGCGGGCGGAGCGAGCCGCTGCGCCTGCCGCGACGCTCGCCGGCGCTGCGGTTATTGCAGCAGGCACGCGATGAGGCCCACCGCACCGCCGTCGGTTACAACCGCAAGCGCCGCACGATGCGGACTGTGACGAGCGAGCTGCTCAGCATCCCGGGGATCGGTCCGGTGAAGCGCCGTGCGCTGCTCATGAAGTTCGGTTCGCTGCAGGGCGTGCGTGAGGCGACTGTCGAGGAGATCGCCGCGGTCGAGGGATTCAGCGCGGCGCGCGCACGGTCGATCTTGAAGTCGCTCGGCGTGGAGCTGGGTCCGGACGAGGCAGCACCCGTAGCCGCACCACCCGAAGCCGCACCACCCGAAGCCGCACCACCCGTAGCACCCACCGAGTCGTCCGAGACTCCGCCCTCCACGCCGACCGATGCGCCTTCAGCTGATCCCGAGCCCGGCGCGTAGCATCTCACAGTCGTGCGTTCACCCTCAATCCGAATTCATCGTGTCCTGGTCCCTCAATTGTTCGTCCTGCGCCTATTCCAAGCCCGAAGGCACCGCACTCGCCTCGGTCTGTCCTGATTGCGGCCAGCCGCTGCTCGTGAAGTATGCCAACGCCGTTCCGCGTTCGGCGGTTACGAGCGAAGCGAGCCTCTGGCGTTACGCCGCCGCGCTGCCGTCGTTGCCGGGCGAGAGTCGCGTCACACTCGGCGAGGGCATGACGCCGCTGGTCGAGCTGCCGCACCTCGCGCGCGACATCGGCGTGCGCCGGCTCTGGGTGAAGGACGAGGGCATCAACCCGACCGCCAGCTTCAAGGCGCGTGGACTGATGATGGCGGTCACGCGCGCCAAGGCACTGGGCCTCGCGGGTGTCTGCGTGCCGACGGCGGGCAATGCCGGCATCGCGCTCGCCGCCTACGCGGCGGCGGCCGGAATGCCGTGCCGCATCTTCGCACCGGAGACCACGCCGTCGGCGATCCTCGGCTCCATCCGCGCGTTCGGTGCGGAACTGGTGTTGGTCGCCGGCCACATCGGCGACGCCGGCAAGGCCACGGTGGCGTTCGCGACCGAGAGCGGCTTCTTCAACGTCGCCACCGTGCGCGAGCCGTACCGCGTCGAGGGCATGAAGACGATGGGCTACGAAGTGGCGGAGCAGCTCGGTTGGCGTCTGCCGGACGCCATCGTCTACCCGACCGGCGGTGGCGAAGGCACCATCGGCATCTGGAAGGCGATCAACGAGATGCTGGCGTGGGGCTGGCTGTCGGCCGGAACGGCGAAGCCCCGCATGATCATCGCGCAGGCCGAGGGATGCGCGCCGCTGGTGCGCGCGTTCCGCGAGGGAGCGGAGAAGGCCACTGCATGGGCCGACCCCGCCACGCACGCGAGCGGCCTGCGCGTACCGTCGCCCTTCGGCGACCGCATGACGCTGCGCACGCTTCGCGAGAGCGCTGGCGACGCAGAGTCGGTGGGAGAAGAGGCGATCCGTCGCGGCACGTTCCTGCTCGCTTCGCGCGCGGGCATCGACGCCGCACCGGAAGGAGGCGCCGCGTTCGAGGCCACGCGTCAGTTGGTGGCGAGCGGCCGGCTCAAGTCCGACGCGGAGGTCGTGGTGTTCAACACCGGCAGCGGGGCGAGCTACCGTCACTAGATTGGACCCATGCGAATCGCGATCCTCGACCCATTCTCCGGAATCTCCGGCGACATGTTCCTCGGCGCCCTGCTCGACGCAGGGCTCGAGGAGACGTTCATCACCTCATTGCCGGCGACGCTCGGCATAGAGGGCGTGGGCGTACAGGTCACGAGCGTGCTGCGCGGGCAGGTGGCCTGCCGCAAGGTGGATTTCATCATCCCGCCGCAGCCGCACGGGCGTCACCTCAAGCACATCCGCGCCATCGTCGAGGCGACGCCGGCGCCGGAGGCCGTGAAACAGAAGGCGATGGAGGCCTTCACGCTGATCACGGAGTGCGAGGCCGTCATCCACGGCACCACGGTGGAGCGCGTGCACCTGCACGAGGTCGGTAGCGTGGACGCGATCCTCGACATCGTTGGGTCGATCTGGGGCTTGGCGCTGCTGGGCGTCGAGCGGGTGTACTGCGGCACGCTGCCGTTGGGTGACGGCTTCGTGGACACCGCTCATGGCCGCATGGCGGTGCCGACTGCCGCGACTCTGAAACTGCTCGAAGGACTGCCGGTGCGCCCCGGCCCGGAAGGGTCAGGCGAACTCGTGACCCCAACGGGGGCCGCGCTGGTGCGGGTGCTGAGTGCCGGCGCGCCGCCGGCAGGCTTCACGCCACGGGCCAGTGGGTTCGGGGCAGGCACCAAGGACTTCAAGGACCGTGCGAACGCCCTGCGGCTGATCCTCGCGGATGCGGAGCTGACCGACGAGGATGCCTCGCGCGCTGCCGGCAGCGGCAGCACGCCAGCCAGCTCCCCGGCCGCCATCGAGCGGCTGGTGGTGCTCGCGGCGGACCTGGACGATTGCACCGGAGAGCAGGTCGCTGCCGTCGCCGAGCTGCTGCGGGCTGCCGGCGCGCTCGACGTGACGGTCCTGCAGACGATCATGAAGAAGGGGCGCCCAGGCACGCGGATCGAGGTGCTTGCCGACCCCAGGCTCGCCGACGCCCTCGCCGCGCTGTTGCTCCGGGAGAGCTCGACCATCGGCGTGCGACAGCATCTGGTGCAGCGGCTGGCACTCCCGCGCGAGCACCACGACGTGGTGGTCTTTGGCCAGCCTGTGGGGCTCAAGACCGTGAGGTTGGCAGGCGGCAGTCGCCGCGCCAAGCCGGAGTTCGATGACGTCGTGCGCGCGGCTGCGGCGACGGGGCGAACCATGGCCGAGATCAATGCGGCCGTACTGGCGGAAGGGCAGGGAGACGGTCTCAACTGAGAGCACGGAAGTCGCTGTGAATCATTGTGTTCGGCGGGCTCGCCTGATAGATTGAGTGAGCCGCGCACCGCGGCTTTTTTTTGGCTCCACGCCTGTCCCAGGTCGCGAATTTCCGATGGTCCGTGTCCTCCGTGTCGAACCCGATAGCATCGCCGCCGGCCTGGGGATCATCCCCGGGACGGAGCTGTTGGCCGTGAACGGGCGTGGACTCGCGGACTTCCTGGACTGGGAGTTCCTGACCGCGGACGACGCCTTTGAACTCGAGGCGAAGCTGCCGGACGGCGAACACCTGTTGTTCGAGGTCGAGCGCGAGGACGGTGACATCATGGGCATCGAGCTCGAGCCGCCCAACGTCCGCCGCTGCGCGAACCGCTGCGAGTTCTGCTTCATCGAAGGTCTGCCGAAGGGCCTCCGGAAGACGCTCTACATGCGCGACGACGACTACCGGCTCTCGTTCGCCTACGGCAACTTCGCGACGCTCTCGAACCTCAAGGAGCGCGACTTCGAGCGCATCCGCGACTACCGGCTCTCGCCGCTCTACGTCTCGGTGCACGCCACGCCGTGGGAAGCCCGCAAGAAGCTGCTCAACAACCCGCGTGTCCCGAACATCATGGAGCAGCTCCAGCGGATCACCGCGGACGGCATCCAGTTCCACGGCCAGATGGTCGTCGTGCCCGGGCTCAACGACGGCGACGTGCTGGAGCAGTCGCTCGCGGACCTCTGGTCGTTCGGCGATGCCTGCCTTTCCGTGGCGCTCGTGCCCGTGGGGCTGACGCAGTTCTCGCACATCTACACCGGCCAGTCGATGGATGTCGAGAACGCCTCGCGCATCCTCGATGCCGTCGAGCGCTGGGCGGAGCGGGGCACGCGCGAGCGCGGCGAGCCCTGGGTCCTCGGCTCGGACGAGCTCTACCTTCTGTCCCACCGGCCGTTGCCCGAGGCCGCGCACTACGGCGACTTCTCGCAGATCGAGAACGGCGTCGGTGCCATCACCGCGCTCCGCGGCCGCGTGCGCGAGGGGCTGGACCGCCTTCCGCGCATCGATGGCCGCCGCATCGGCGTCGTCACCGGCGTCGCGATGGCGCCGTTGATGCCCGAGCTCCTCGAGCAGCTCGCCGGCGTGACCGGCGCACACTTTGAACTGATCCCCACCGTGAATTCTCTCTTTGGCCAGACCGTCACGACGGCCGGCCTGCTGGTTGGTGCCGATATCCTGCGCGCGCTGGAAGGCCGCACGGACCTCGACATCGCACTGATCCCCGCCGAGACCATCAACGAAGGCGGCGTCTTCCTCGACGACTTGTCGTTCGTCTCGGTGCGCGAGTCGCTGCCGATGCCGGTCTACCCGTCGTACGACTTCATCGATGTCCTCGAACACGAGGACAAGCCGTCCTGCTCGCTGGCCGGGAGTGCGTCCGATGAGTGACATGCCAGTCGTCGCGCTCGTCGGGCGCCCGAACGTCGGCAAGTCCGCGCTGTTCAATCGCCTCATCGGCGACGACACCGCGATCGTCAGTGACGAGGCGGGCACCACGCGTGACCGCCACTTCGCACGCTGCACCTGGAACGGCCGCTCCTTCTGGCTCGTCGACACCGGCGGCATCATCGAGGACTCCGACCTGCCGATGGATGTCGCCATCCGGAATCAGGTGAAGGAGGCGATCGCCGAGGCGGACCTGCTGCTGATCACGGTCGACGCCAAGCAGGGGTTGCACCCCAGCGACGCGCGCCTCGTGGACCTCGTGCGCAACTCGCGGAAGCCCTGGGTGCTCGTCGCCAACAAGGTCGACGACCCCAAGAGCAACGACTACTACGAGTTCTTCAACCTCGGCGCCGGCGACCCGGTGCCGGTGTCCGCCACCAACGGCAAGAACTCCGGCGACCTGCTGGACATGGTCGTGCAGAAGCTGCCGGTGCTGGAACATGGCGGCTCCCCGGAGGCGCTGCGCATCGCCGTGATCGGCCGTCCGAACGTCGGCAAGTCGTCGTTCATCAATCGGCTGCTCGGCGAGGATCGGCTCGTCGTCTCGGATATCCCGGGCACGACGCGCGACTCGATCGACACGCCGTTCACGTTCCACGGCCGCGACATCATCTTCGTCGACACGGCTGGACTGCGGCGCAAGTCGCGCATCGATGACGGCGTCGAGTTCTACTCGTCGCTGCGCTCGCGCCGCGCCATCGACCGCGCGGACATCTGCCTGTTGATGATCGATGCCACCGAGGGCCTGCACAACCAGGACCTCAAGATCGCCACGCTCGCCTGGGAAGCCGGGCGCGGCATGATCATCATCGTGAACAAGTGGGACCTGAAGGAGAAGGACGACAAGACGTCGGCCAAGTTCCAGAAGGACTGCATCGAGAAGGCGCCGTACCTCCGCTTCGTGCCCTTCCTCTTCACGTCAGCCACCACCGGCCAGCGCGTCACGAAGGTGCTCGACGTGATCCTCGAAGTGGAGGCGGAACGCTCCAAGCGCATCACGACCTCCGAGGTGAACGACGTGCTGAGCGAACTGCTGGCGCGCCGCCAGCCGCCGCAGGCCGCAGGCCGCGAGATCAAGCTCAACTACGCGACACAGGTGGAGACCGCGCCGCCGTCGATCGCGGTGTTCGGCAACCATCCGGACCTCGTGCAGGAGCACTACATCCGCTACCTGCACAACGGATTCCGTGAGAAGTGGGCCTTCCACGGCAATCCGCTTCGCGTGTTGATGCGACTCAAGGGCGCCCGGGACTGAGATGCATCCTGCCCTCGCGCTCGGCATCGCATATCTCGCGGGTTCGTTCCCCTCGGCATATCTCGCAGGCCGAGTGCTCAGGGGTGTGGACCTGCGGACGATCGGCTCCGGCAACCTTGGCGCCACCAACGTCTACAGGAACCTCGGTCCCAGGGCGGCGGCGGGCGTATTGGCCGTCGACGCGCTGAAGGGATTCCTGCCGGTGTTCTTCTTGCCGGCCACGCTACCGGCCTCTGCTGCGCCCAGCTCCATGTCGTTGCTCTGGTGGGGGCTGGCCTTCGGCGCGGCGGCAATCGCCGGCCACGCCAAGCCGATCTTCCTCCTCGGGCGTGGTGGCGGCAAGGGCGTGGCGACCGCGTCCGGCGTGTTCCTCGCGCTCGCGCCGGCGGCGCTGGGCGTGTCGTTCCTCGCGTTCGTGCTCACCGCCTGGCGCACCGGATTCGTGTCCCTCGCCTCGATCATCTCGGCGCTCGTGCTTCCGTTCGCGGTCGCCATCACGCTGGGCGGGCGCTCACCGCTCTTTCTCGCTTCACTGGCAATCGGAGCGTTCGTGATCTGGTCTCACCGCGCCAACATCGCTCGACTGCGGCAGGGCACGGAGCCGCGCACCTTCCGCCGGACGACTGCATGAAGATCACCGTGATCGGCGCCGGCGCGTGGGGCACCGCGCTAGCGAACCTGCTGGCGGAGAACGGACACGAGACGCTGCTCTGGGCCTACGAGCCCGACGTCGTGGACTCCGTCAACACGCAGTCCGAGAATCGGCGCTTCCTCACGGGAGTGCCGCTGCACCAGTCGCTGCGGGCGACGCCGTCGCTGCAGACGGCCTGTGCCGCCGCCGAGCTGATCATCTACGCCTCGCCCTCGCATGTGTTGCGCGAGGTCGCCAACCAAGCCGCGCGCTGGGTGCCGCCGGCCGTCCCGCTCGTCGTCGCGACCAAGGGGATCGAGCGTGGTCCGCTCTCGCTGATGACCGACGTCGTGGCGGAGGAGACGCCGGGCCGCCCCGTGGTCGCACTCTCCGGACCGACCTTCGCGCTGGAAGTGGCCAGCCACCTGCCGACCGCGATCGTGGCCGCCTCCAAGGACGCCGATGCGGCACGCCTCACGCAGCAGACGCTCAGCACCTCGGCGTTCCGCGTCTACACTCAGACGGATGTCACCGGCGTCGAGCTCGGAGGCGCACTCAAGAACGTGATGGCCGTGGCGACCGGCATCTCGGACGGGCTGCAACTGGGCTTCAACGCGCGCGCCGCCCTGATCACGCGCGGACTCGCCGAGATGACGCGACTCGGCGTGAAGCTCGGCGCCGATGCGGCGACGTTCGCCGGCCTCGCCGGCATCGGCGACCTCGTGCTCACGTGCACGGGCTCGCTCTCGCGCAACCGCTCGGTGGGCATCGAGATCGGCCGCGGCGCGACGCTCTCTGAGGTGCTGCAGGGCAGGGACACCGTCGCCGAGGGCGTCACCACCACGGAGAGCGCGCGCGCACTCGCGGAGCTCCATGGCATCGACATGCCGATCGTGCGCGCGGTGCACCGCGTGCTGTTCGAGCGGCAGCCGGCGCGCTGGGCGCTCGTCGAGCTGATGACGCGCGACCTCCGGGAAGAGAACGACTGATGGCGGCTGCCGGCGAGCCCGTCCGCGAGTTCTTCTCGATCGGTGACGTCTGCGAGCTGACCGGGCTCAAGCCGCATGTGCTGCGTTATTGGGAGAGCCAGTTCCGCTTCCTCAGCCCGGCCAAGAACCGTTCGGGCAACAGGGTCTACACCCGGCGGGAGGTCGAGCTCGTGTTGCTGGTGAAGCACCTGCTGTACACCGAGAAGTACACCATCGAAGGCGCGCGGCAGAAGGTCGACGAACACCGCCGGAGCGGAGGCGTCAAGCCGGCCGCGCGGCGCGGCCTCGACGCCGAGACCGTGCAACTCATCGAACAGGATCTCAAGGAGATCCTGCGCATCCTCGAACACGACGAACAGGCCGAATAGCGTGCGAATCCTCTGCAGCAACGACGATGGTATCCTCGCTCGCGGCCTCGAATGCCTCGAGCGCGCGGCGCGACCGTTGGGTGAGGTGTGGGTCGTCGCGCCCGACCGCGAGCAGAGCGCCACGAGCCATTCGCTCACGCTCCATCATCCGCTGCGGCCGGTGAAGCTCGCCGACCGCCGGTGGCAGGTGGACGGCACGCCGACCGACTGCGTGATGCTCGCCATCGAGGCGCTGTTGCCGGACCGGCCGGACTTCGTGCTGAGCGGCATCAACCACGGCCCGAACATGGGCGAGGATGTGCTCTACTCGGGCACCGTCGCCGCGGCCATGGAAGGGCTCGCATTGGGCGTGCCGAGCATCGCCGTTTCCTTCGCGGGGCGCGTGCTCGGCAGCGATGAACCGATGCTCGAGGAGCAGGTCGAGACACTGACCGGACTCCTCAAGCACTTCACGAGCCTGCCTGAGTTCCCGGCCGATACGCTGCTCAACGTGAACCTCCCGGCGGTGAAGGCGAGCGAGGTGAAGGGCGTGAAACTCACGCGACTCGGTCGGCGCGTCTTCTCGCAGTCGCTGCAGCCGATGAAGGACCCATGGGGCAGGGAGATCTTCTGGATCGGCGGCGGGTCCGTGGCGTGGAGCGGGAGCGACGACAGCGACTTCCGCGCGGTGCGTGATGGCTATGTGTCCGTGACGCCGCTGCATCTCGACCTGACGGCGCGCGACCGGCTCGACGACTCCGAGCGCTGGTGGAAGGTGCCTTGATCCGGCAGTACGGTGGTGCGCGACGACGGCTGATCGAGGAGCTGCAACAGAAGGGGATTCGCGACCTCGCCGTGCTCAAGGCGTTCGACGAGGTGCCGCGGCACCTGTTCGTGCCGACCGGCGTGCGGCATCGCGCCTATGACGACACGGCGCTCCCGATCGGGCAAGGCCAGACGATCAGCCAGCCTTGGGTGCACGCCAGGTATCTAGAGCTGCTCGGTCTCACGGGCTCGGAGAAGGTCCTCGAGATCGGCACCGGGTCGGGCTTCCAGACCGCCCTGCTCACCCGCCTCGCGGACCGGGTCTTCAGCATCGAGCGTATCCCGGCACTTGCCGAGCTCGCGCGGACGACGCTCAAGGAAGTGGGCATCGAGAGCGTCATCCAGCGCGTCGGCGACGGCACGCTCGGCTGGCCGGAGTACGCGCCATTCGACGCGATCCTCGTCGGCGCGGCGTCGCCGGATGTGCCGCAGCCACTGGTGGACCAACTCGCCGTGGGCGGACAGTTGCTTGTGCCGGTGGGCGGCCGCGATGAACAGGAGCTGGTTCGGGTGCGCCGGACCGCCACCGGCATCGAGCGCGCGACGCTCGACGCGATGCGGTTCGTACCGCTGATCGGTGCACACGGGTTCGAGCGGTGAGCCTTGTCGCCGACTTGCGCGCGACCATTCGCGACATCCCCGATTTCCCCAAGCCGGGGATCATCTTCAAGGACATCACGCCGGTGCTGCTCGACGCCAAGCTGTTCGCGAGGACCGTCGAGGCGATGGCGGCGGACTTTCGCGACGACGGCATCTCGCACGTGCTCGCTATCGAGAGCCGGGGATTCCTCTTTGGCGCACCGGTCGCAATGGCGCTGGGCGCGGCGCTGGTGCCTGTCCGCAAGCCGGGCAAGCTGCCCTTCAGGCGTGTGACCGAACGGTACGAACTGGAGTATGGCAAGGACGCCCTCGAGCTGCACGAGGACGCCCTCGGGCCAGCCGCCAAGGTCCTTGTGGTCGATGACCTGCTGGCCACGGGGGGCACCGCCGCAGCCACGTGCCGGCTCGTGGAACGCTTCGGGGCTCGGGTCGTGGGAATCGCGGTCGTGATCGACCTAGGTTTCCTGCCGTGGCGGTCCGCACTTGCGGGACGACGTGTGGCCTCGCTCGTAAGCTACTGACCTAGCCCGATTTAGGTGCGTTCCGGCGGAACGCTTTGAGGCCGATGCGAGTAGTTATTGCATGGACTTCACACTGCCGCACAAGGAGCGGGCGAATGTGGCGTAAATGGTACGGGTGGCTCGCGGTTGCCACGATTTCGGTCGTGAGCGCACAGGTGGGGCAGGCTCAGGGCGGGAGTGGACGTGGATTCCTGTTTCGCGCGCCGACGATGACGCTCTCGGTGCATGGAGGCTACGCGATCCCGGGCGCCCGCAGCGACTTCTTCGACTTCACGACCGACGAGCTGACGCTCTCTCGGAGCGACTTCGCGGGAGCGGCGTTCGGCGGGGACCTTGGCTTCAGGCTCGGTGAGCAGTTCGAGATCGTCCTGGGCGCCTCGCACTCCGCGTCGAGCGACCGCTCGGAGTTTCGGGACTGGGTCGATGCCGATGACCAGCCGATCGAGCAGGTCACGCGGTTCTCGCGCACGCCGGTCGCGCTTTCGTTTCGCTACCACCCGCGGCCGAGCGGCCGGAAGATCGGGTCGTTCGCGTGGATTCCGACGCAGTTCGACCCCTACTTCGGCGCCGGGGTCGGCAAGATGAAGTACATCTTTGAACAGAGCGGTGACTTCATCGATTTCGATACCGAGCCGAACGCGGTCTTCACCGACCGCTTTCGCTCCTCGGGCTGGGTGAACATGTTCCAAGCGTCGGCGGGTGCAGGATGGACGCTCGCTCCGCGGTTGCAGCTGACCGGTGAGGTGCGCTACCAGCACGCCCGAGCAGACATGGGTGACGATTTCGTGGGTTTCGAGAAATTGGACCTCTCTGGAGTGTCGACGAACGTCGGCCTCGCGATCCGCTTCTGACCGAGGATGGATACCATGCGTCGAATCTCGACTTTCCTGCTCCTCGCATCGCTTGCGCCGCTCGTATCGATCGGTGCGCAGGAGTCCTCGCGCGCGTCCTGGGCCGCGTGGCTCGGCTGCTGGGCGCCGGCCAACGCGCCGAGCGCCGAGACGACCACCTGCGTGTTGCCGGGGAGCAACGACGAATCGGTGGAGATCGTGCGTCTCGACCGGGACAGTGTCGTCCAGCGCTCATCTATCATTGCCGACGGCGTCACACGACCGGTCTCGGCGGAGGGGTGCGTCGGTGAGGAGGCCGCGCGGTTCTCGGAAGATGGCAACCGTGTGTTCCTGACCGGCGAGGTCAGCTGCGACCGCGGGCCGCTGCAGAAGACCTCGGGCGTGATGTCGATCTCCGAGACGGGACAGTTCATCGACGTGCACGGCATCCGCATCGGCGACCAGCGTGAACTGCGCGTTCGCCGGGCGATGCGGTTGCGCGACGTGAGCGGGTTGCCGCTCGAGATCCGTGACGCGGTGGCACCGCTCGACCGCCGTGCGACGGCGGGCCGCATCGGTGCGAGTGTCCCGCTCTCTCCCGAGCGCGTGATCGAGGCCTCGCAGGCAGTGGATGAGCGCGTCGTCGAGGCTTGGATGATCGAGTCGAGCCGCGACGCCGAGAAAATCGAGCCGCTCGACGCGCGCGAGCTGGAGCGCCTCGCGAAGGCGAAGGTCCCGGAACGCGTGCTCGACGTCTATGTCGCGCTCGGCTACCCGAAGTCGTTCCAGGTGGCGCTGGCGCCCAACGGCGCGGGCGACGTGGCAGCCGTGGAGGCGCCGCGCACGACGGCCGGGGCGCACCCGCGCTACTACGATCCGTCACCGTTCGCGTTCGGCGGCTACGAGTATGACATGCTCCGCCGCTGCTACTACTTCGGTGGCATCTCCTGCTATGCCGGCTATCCGTACTCCTCGTACATGTCGTACGGCCTGTCGGGATGGAACTCGTATGGCGGGTTCGGCATGTATCCCGGCTGGGGTTCAGGCCCGATCGTGATCGTGCGGCCGCAGCCGGGTGGCGGCACCGGCGGATCGCCGGAGTCGAATGGTCGTGTCGTGAAGGGCCGTGGCTACACGCAGCGGGACCCGTCGGGCGGCGAGCCGGCGCAGCCGCGCACCAACGTCAGGCCGGCCACTGAGGCCTCCAGTTCCAGTGGAGCGAGGGGCTCGTCATCGACCTCCTCCTCCTCCGGCTCGAGCGAGTCGAAGCCACGCACAGCCAAGCCGCGCAACCCGTAAGGGCCCAGCGGGACCGTACGAGTACCATCTGAGTACGACGAAGCCGCGCAGCCCCAAGGGCTGCGCGGCTTCATTGCGTTTCGGTGGAGCAGAGCCGAACTGCGCCCAAGCCGCCTAGTGCTGGTGGTTCGCCAGCACCACCGGCGGTGCGCCGGCCTCCGCCGGGACCTTCGTGCCATACAGCACCGCGCTCACCCGGTCGCCGATGCCGTGGACGATCAAGTAGGTGCACGGCACCACGAGCAACGTGAGGAAGGTCGACATCAGCAGGCCGCCCACGACCGCAATCGCCAGCGGGCGCATGAGCTCGCCGCCCTCGCCCAGTCCCACCGCCAGCGGCAAGGTGCCCATCAGCGACGTAAGCGTCGTCATCATGATTGGTCGCATGCGCGCCGCGCCGGCCTCGATCACGGCCTCGATCATCGAGTGACCCTCCTGCCGGAACGACTCGGTGAACTCTACAAGCAGGATCGAGTTGTTCACCACGATGCCCGCCAGCAGGATCATCCCCAGGATCACCGGTGCGCTGAACGGCGTGCTCGTGATCAGCAGGATGGTGATCACGCCCATCATCGCGAGCGGCACCGCCATCAGGATGACGAACGGGTTCAGGATGCTCTCGTACTGCACCGCGAGCACGACGAACACGAGGAAGATCGCGAGCGCGACGACGAGCGTGAGCTGCCGGTTGCTCTCGGCGATCGCTTCCTGCTCGCCGCCGATGATGATGCCGTAGCCGTCAGGCATCTCGAGATCCGCCAGCCGGGCCTTGATCGAGTCGGTCACCGCGCCCACCGTCGCCACGTCGGTGATTACATCGCCGTTGAGCTGGAGCTGGCGGTTCTGGTTGACGCGGTTGATGCCCGTGGGGCCAAGCGCCATCCGCACGTTGGCGACGTCGCCGAGCCGCACCGGCCCGGTGCCGCGGCCGGCGAAGAGCGGGATGTCGTTGAGGTCCGAGACGCTGTTGAAGCGGCCGCGCGGGAAGAACACCCGCACGTCATACTCGAAGTTGCCCTCGGCATAGCGAGTCGCGACGGTGCCGTCGAGCGCGGTGCGGACCGTCTGGCCCACCTGCTGCACGTTGAGCCCGCGCGCGGGCGCGGTCGCGGTCGAGCTCGATCGAGAGCAGCGGACTGCCCTCGTCCTGCGGGTTCTGGAAGTTCTGGAGGCCCGGCACGCCCTGCAGCCGGCGCGTGATGGTCTGGCCGATCTCCTGCAGCGTGGCGAGTTCGTCGCCGACGATGGCCAGCGAGACGTCCTCGCCACTGCTGTTGGTGCGGAGGCCGCGGATGCGCGGCGGCCGCACGCCGATGCGCGCGCCGGCGAATCCGCGCGCGTTGATGCTGTCCTGCAGCGCCCGCACCCACTGGTCCGCGCCCATCGTGCGCTCGGACGCGGGCGTGAGCATGATGTCGAGGTTGCCGCGGCCGGCGTTCGAGGCCGACGCGCCGCTGAAGAGGAAGCCGCCGGCAGTCGTGAACACCGCCTGCACGTGCGGCATCTTCTGCACGATCGACTCCACCTCGAGTGCGACGCGGTTGGTCTGCGCCGGCGTTGCGCCGGGGGGCAGGCGGATGAACGCGCCCACGCTGCCGTCGTCCACCTGCGGCAGGAACTCTGACGGGATGCCCGGCACGCGCGAGAAGAGTCCCGCGGCCACCAGCAGCACGGAGCCGAGCACCACTGCCTTGTGCTTGACGGTCCACACCGCCGTGATGCGGTACCGCTTGATCAGGCGGTCGAACCAGCGGTCGAAGCCGACCAGCATCCGGTTCTGCTCGAGTCCGCTGGTGAACTTGATCTTGCCCAGCTGCGCCGCGAGCATCGGCACGAGCGTGAGCGCGAGGGGCAGGGAGGCGAAGATCGCGAATGAGATCGTGAGGATCAGCTCGCGGAAGATCAACGCCGCGAGGCCCGTGATCAGCAAGAACGGCGCGACCGATGCGAGGTTGGTGGTCGTCGAGGCGACGACCGCGCTCGTCATCTCGCCGGCTCCCACGTGTGCGCCGTCGACGGGGTCCAGACCTTCCAGCTCGCGCCGTCGGTAGATGTTCTCGAGCATCACGATCGCGTTGTCCAGCAGCAGGCCCGTGCCCAGCGCCAAGCCGCCCAGCGACATGATGTTGAGCGTCAGGTTCGTGAAGCCCATCAGCACGAACGTCGCTAGGATCGCCAAGGGGATCGACGCGGCGATGATGAAGGTCTTGCGGATCGACCGCAGGAAGAGCAGCACCACGAGCATCGCCAGCAGCGCGCCGACGATGGCGGAATCCTTCACGGAGCTGAGCGCGTCGCGGATGAACCCCGACTGGTCGAAGGTCACCTGGTGCCGGATGTCGGCCGGGATGTAGTTCGACGATTCCAGGCGCTTGATCGCCGCCTGGATGCGGTCGACGACCTCCACCGTGTTGGCTTCCGGCTGCTTCTGGATGCCGATGCGCACCGCCGGCGTGCCATCGAGGCGCGCCCAGAAGCGCTGGTCCTGCGCCGTGTCGCGCACGACGGCGATGTCGCGCAGCGGCACGCGAGCGCCACCGGCCGTGGTCAGCAGCACGCCGCGAATGTCGTCGACGCGCGTGAACTTGCCGCTCGTGCGGCTCACCAGCTCGCGGTCCGGCGCGATGACGCGGCCGCCGGCCAGGTTCTGGTTCTCGCTGCCCAGCGATGACAGCACGTCCTGCACCGAGAGCCCGAAGCCACGGAGTCGTTCGGGGTCGAGCTCCACCTGGATCTCGCGCACGAGGCCGCCGGAGAGGTCCACCGACGCGACGCCCTCCACGGAGAGCAGCTGCGGGCGCAGGCGCTGGTCGACCCATTGGCGCAGCGACACGAGGTCGCGTGTGCTGGACGAGAACGCGATCTGGTAGATCTGCATCTGCGACGGATCCGACTTGGAGATCGTCGGGGCCGACGCCTCCTCGGGCAGGCGCGAGCGCACGCGCTCCACGTTGGTCGCCGCGTCCTGCAGGGCGAAGTCGACGTTGGTGCCGTACGCGAAGTCGAGCGTGATTCCCACGCTCCCTTCATTGATGCTCACCTGCAGGCGCTCAAGGTTCTGCACCGTCGAGAGCGCCGCCTCGAGCGGCTTGGCCACCGTCTCCTCGAGCACCACGGGCTCGACGCCCGGGTTGCTGACGTTTACGCGCACCTGCGGATACACGATGCGGGGCAGCAGATCGACCGGCAGGCGTCCGACGTACACGATGCCGAGCACGAGCAGCGTGCTCGTGAGCATGATGGTGCCCACCGGATGGCCGATGGCCCAACTGGCGATCCCGCGACGCTTCTCGCTCATGGGCGGGCTCCGGCGGTGGGAACCGGACGCGCGGCACTCGGTGCCTCCGGGCTGAGCGGCTGGACGATCTTCACCTGCGCGCCATCGCGCAGCAGTGCGTTGCCGGTGGTGATCACGGAGTCGCCGAAGGCGACGCCCTCGATGACTTCCGTGCGGCCGTCGAGGTCCGCGCCAACCCGCACGCGGCGACGCTCGGCGCGACCGTCACGGACCACGTACACGCTGTGCGCGCCGGCGGCGCCGACCACCGCGCGCGTCGGCACCACCAACACGCCCTGGCGCTCGTCGAGCCGCAGCGTCGCGCGCACGGTGTAGCCCGGGCGAAGTCCCGCGATGGCATTGCCGGCGATCGCGACCTCGACCGGCACCAGCCGGTTGGCGCTGTCCGCCGCGGGGAAGATGCGGCGGATGCGACCGCTCACCGACTGGCCGAGCGCATCGACGGTGACCGGGACCGTGGAACCCGCGCGCAACAGCGGCACCTCGAGCTCGGAGACCGGGAGCAGCGTCACGAGCGTCGACACGTCGGCGACCGTGAACATCGGCGTCTGGCCACCGACGATGTCGCCGGCGCGCACGAGGCGCTGCGTGACCACGCCCGAGATCGGCGCGACGACCCGCGTGAACTCGAGACGGGTCTTGAGCTGTGAGAGCGTCGCCTCGGCCGCAGTGAGCGCCGTCTGGTCGCGATCATGCTCGGCGGTCGTGATGACCTTTGCCGCGTGCAGCGTCTGCGCGCGCTCGGCGTTGCTGCGCGCGAGGGCGAGGGACGCCTCGGCCGCGCGCACCTGCGCAGTCAGCTCGCGCGGGTCGATCTCGGCGAGGACGTCGCCGCGGCTGACCCGCGAACCTTCCTCCACGTTGACGGTGAGCAGTGCACCTGCGACCTGCGAGTTGACGCTCACCGCCTGGATCGGCGCGAGTTGTCCGGTGACCACGCTCGTGCGAGCCAGCGACGTCCGCTCCACGGTGGCGATCTCTACGGGCGAGGGCCCGCCGCCGCCCGGTCCACCGCCGGGGCCACCCAGCCCGCCGCCGGGACCGCGATTCGTGTTCGTGCTCGCGGCCTCTCCGTTGGTGCCGCAAGCGGCAGCGAAGAACACAAGGGCGGTGCAGAGCGTCGTCGCGAGGGAAACGAGCGGTCGCGATCGCTGGGAAATATCCTGAGTCGGGCGCATTCTGGGCGGCAAGGGAAACGACGGGTGGGTCCAACCAATGGATGTCCTCGTTATACGAACTTGCCCCCCCTATCGTTAAGAATTCCTCTGGTGTGGCTCAGTCGCAGCGCGTTCACACCAGCTCGAGGCGTTGGCCATGCGGGCCTCGAGGTCGTCGCCGTCGGACGAATCCAAAGCCGTGCGGAACTGCCGGAGCTGTTGCTCGAGTGCCATCACCGCCCGTGAGATCGAAGCCGCATTCTCGATTCCGATCGCCCGCCACATGGCCGGGGAACTTGCCGCGAGCCGCGTGGCATCGCGTCCGCCGGGACCGAGTTCGGCGCGCGCATGACCCCGCGTACCAATGGCCAAGGCCAGCGCGAAGCTCGCGATCTGGGGAAGATGACTCACCCATGCCATTCGCTCGTCATGCACTTCCGCCGGGGAGATGGTGGTCACGGCCCCGAGAGATTCCCAAAGCGACTGCGCGTGCCCGAGCGCATCGTGGCTCGTGAGAGCAGCGGTGCACAGGACGACGTCGCGACCGGTGAAAAGTCCAGGACGGGAGGCGCGCCAGCCCGAGTGATGACTGCCGGCGATCGGATGGCTGCCGACGAACCGCGTGAGACCGAGCTCGCACGCAGCGTCGACGATCGCGCGCTTGGTGCTGCCCACATCGGTGATGAGCGTGAGGTGCCCCGCGACAGGTGCGATCGCTCGAAGGATCCCCACGGCTTCGTTCACCGGCACGGCGAGGACGAGCCAGTCCGCGTCGGCCACATCGGCGAGGTCGTCCCTGAGCGCGGAGTGTACGTGGCCAGACGCGCTGGCGAGCGCCATCGATTCCGGGTCCCGGTCGTATCCGAGCACGCGAGCCCCGCGCGACGCCAAGTCTCGGGCCAGTGAGCCGCCGATGAGTCCGAGCCCGATGATCGCGACGGTGCGTTCAGCGGAGATGTCGGGCCGGGGCATGTTGTTCATTGGATTGAGCCGGGGTTGGATTGGAGGGAGAGTGGGGCGGGCACGGCGCAAATAAAAAGCGGCCCGTGAGGTTCACGGGCCGCTGCGTCGACGGGCTTCTGCGCTTACGCGCGCAAATGCTCCACCACGAGGCCCGGTGCTGGGCTGGCGTAGTAATACGCGTAGCGGTTCATGTTGCGGGGCGTGTCGGCCGACGAAGTCATGGGGCGCATGGTAGGCGTTGACGTCGCGTATCGCAAGGTGTTGTCGCGGGCGTTGCCTCGCCTGGTTATCTTGCGGCTCGGAAGGCGATTGTGCTCGGCCAGAACGTCAACCCCGAGTCAGCGGGTGACTGACCCGGTCCGGGCTGGTCGACCCCGAAAGTATTCTTGCCCCCGTAGCTCAGGTGGATAGAGCGACGGTTTCCTAAACCGCAGGTCGGCGGTTCGAGTCCGCCCGGGGGCATCTCTCGCTAGGTTTCCTGATGGCCCCACGCAGCAGCACACACACAAACCCAGTCCCTTCATGACCAGAACCGGAGAGGCCGCTCGTCCGAGCCTCGACCTCGAACCGGAGTCGTTCGCCGACACCGTCCAACTCTATAAGAAGCAGATCATCATCGGCGCGATCGTGGTCGCGGTTGCCGTCGCTGGCGGTTGGATGTACTACCGCTCGGTGGACATCAAGGAGACGCGAGCGGCCGAGGCCTATGCGGCCGCCGAGATGGCGTTCGGAGCCGGGAACGCCGCGCTGGCGCAGCCTGAACTCGAGCGGGTCTTCAGCCGCTACGCCGGCACGACCGCCGGGACGCAGTCCGCGATGCTCCTGGCCCAGCTGTTGTTCGATCAGGGCAAGCACGCCGATGGTCTCGCGCATGTTCAGCGGGCCCTGGATAAGTCGCCCGAGGCACTCAAGCCTGGGCTTCTGAGCCTGATGGGGAGCGGGCATGAGGCGGCCGGCGACTCAAAGGCGGCGGCCGATGCGTTCCAGCGTGCGGCTGCGGCAACGGACTTCGCGACGGAGAAGGATCAACTGCGCATGTCTGCGGCCCGCAATCTGATGGCGGCAGGCGATGTAGCAGCCGCCCGCAAGATCTATGAGGAGATTGCCGGGCGCGACGACTCCGAGTACGCCGGTGAAGCTCGCGTAAGGCTTGGCGAGGCAATGGTTAAGAGCTGATGAGATAAGGTGCTTTAAGAGGTGCACGGGTCCGCGGCTAGAGCTGCGGGCCCGTTCTTTTGCGCTTAATCAGGGGAGGAACTGGCCTGATGCTGGTGAGAGAGAGATCGCCTCCTGCCGTCTTGCCAGCTTCAGACGTAAATACCTATAATATGTATTATGTAAAGTACAGTCTGGGGATAACGGGATTAACCCACAATCAGTTCTGGATCCACCGCTCCCGGTCTATGTCGCGGTGACCGCGTGATTGCGTGACTGTGCTCTGGAGTCGGACGGCTTAGAGCTCCCGCAGCTCGCCCTCGAACACGATCCGGCCCTCACCCGCCAGCGACGGGATCGTCAGGCCCTCTTGGACCCGCGTCGTGACCACGAGGCGCCGGCCGGACTTCGTCCGGAGTGACGTCGGGACTTCGGGTGCCGTCAACCCCCACGCGCCGATCATTACCGCGCACGCCACGGCGCCGGTCCCGCAGGCCAAGGTCTCGGCTTCGACCCCGCGTTCGTACGTGCGCATCTGCCAGCCGCCAATGAGTTCCGCGTCCGGTGCCACCCAGTTCACATTCGCGCCGGATGGCAGGCTCTCATGGAACCTCAGCTCCGGGCCACGGTCACCAAGCTCGATCAGCGCGAGGTCGCTGGTCAGGATGACGAGATGCGGCACGCCGGTATTCACGAACCCGATGCGCTCTTCGCCAAGATGGAGCGAGATTCCGGCGTCCACCCTGAGCCCCTGCGGCGGCTGGAGGTCCACCTGGGGCAAGCCGTCATGGATCCGGCCGCTGATGAGACCTGCCTCGGTCTCGAACCGCATGCCCTCGGCTGACGCGATCCCAAGGTGCGACGCGAGTCGCGTGGCGCACAGCGAGGCGTTCCCGCAGAGTTCGCCTTGGCTGCCATCTCGGTTGAGGTACCGGAGCCTAAAATCCGCTGTGGCAGACGGTTCGATGATCGCTACACCGTCAGCACCGATTCCCGTGTGAGGTGTGCAGAGCTCCTCGATGAACGCCTTGTCCGCCCACCGGCGCCGAGCCGTGGCGTCGGATCGCAGGTCCGCGAACACGAAATCGTTCCCGGAGCCGGACATCTTCCAGAAGTGCCCGGTCATGCCGACCGTCCCGGAAGCCGGTGGTCGCTTCTTCTCCACGCCGAGCTCACAGCCGTCCAATCAGTGCCCACCATCGCAGGCGCCAGACCATGAAGACCGCCTCGCGGACGATATGCCCGCTCATCTTGCTCTCGCCCTCCGTGCGGTCCGAGAAGACGATCGGGATCTCGACCGGCCTGAACCCCTTACGCATGGCTCGGAAGCTCATCTCGATCTGGAACGCGTACCCGTTCGACCGCACGTCGTCCAGGTCGATCGCCGCCAGCACGCGCCTGTGAAAGCACTTGAAGCCGCCGGTCCCGTCCCAGAGCTTCATGCCCGTGATCAGACGCGCGTATATGTTCGCGCCGTAGCTCAACACGAGGCGCGTCATCGGCCAGTTGACGATCGTCACCTTTCCGTGGAGGTACCTCGAGCCCAGCACGAAGTCCGCGGTCTCCGCGGCCTTGAGGAACTCCGGGAGGTGAGCTGGGTCGTGGCTGAAATCGGCGTCCATCTCGAAGATCAGCTCGTAGTCGCGCTCCAGCGCCCAGCGGAATCCGTCCCGGTACGCGGTTCCGAGTCCCATCTTCCCCGGCCGGCGCATGAGGTGCACCCGCGGATTCGTCGCGGCGATCGACTCGATCAGGTCGCCGGTGCCGTCGGGCGAGCTGTCGTCCACGAACAGCATCTCCAGCCGCGGGTCCTGCGCGAGCACGCGCTCGACGAGGGTCGGCACATTGAGCCGCTCGTTGTAGGTCGGAGTGATGATCAGCGCGCGCTCAGCCATCGGTCCGTCGTCTCCCGGCGAAGATCCCTGCCGCGGCGCCCAGCAACGCGACCGCGAGCGCCCCGAGTGTGATGGTGCGTCCGGTGTGGAATGGAGCGGAGTCGAAGGTGAACTCCACCTTCCGTGCGCCCGCCGGCAATGCCACGGCCATCAGAGAGAGGTTCGCTCGCTCGGCCTTGGCCGGCTGGCCGTCCACGACCGCCTGCCATCCCGGATAATAGTTCTCGGAGACCACCAGCGCGGACCCTGCCGGCGCGGGCGAGGCGAGCTCCACGGTGAACTTCCCCGGCTCGTAGTGGGACGCCGTGACCGGCAAGTCGAGCGGCGCCGGCATCGAAGTCAGCGCGACGGCAGGCGTCGTTGACGCCGTGTCGATCAAGGCGACGCTCCGGTACGGCAGGTTCGGCGCGCGCACCGCTTCGGCGATCGATGCATCGGTATACTTGGCGATGACGGGCGCGACCCAGGCGAATGGATGGTCGCCCGGGAGCTCGAACAGCGAGACCATCGTCCCGGCCGCGTCACGCACCGGGCCCACGACACGCCGCGCGCCCGGTATCGGCAGCGAATCGATGTTCGTATAGAAGTACTTCACGTTCGCGAGGCCCCAGAACGTCGGGTTCCCAATCTGTGCCCATCCCTGCTCCTTCATCCCGAGCACTTGATAGCGACCCAGTTCGTTGCCGTGGTATCCCATCGTCACGCGAACGCCATGAGTCATCAGGCCATCGCCGAAGATGTTCGGGTCGTGGTACCTCGCACCCTCAGCGAGCTGCGTCGCGATGACCCGCACCGGCTGCGTCTCCTTCCTGACATGTTCGATGGCCTCATCGCTGTCATAGAGCACCGACGCGGGGGCCGAGAACTTGAAGAAGGTCCGTTCGACACTCCAGATGTCGATGACCGTCACGGCCGCCAGCAGCGAGCCTGCCACCATGCCGCTGATCCGGCGCGCGCTGAACGCCCACGCCACGCCAACCGTCGCGGCGAGGAACAGGAATGACCGCCACGCGCCCTTGAGGAGCTCCGGCGCGTTCGCGTCGACCGCATCCATCAAGCGAGGATTCGCGATGCCGATCGCCAGCTGGTTCAGCGCGCCGACGGTCGCGAGCACTGCGATCGCGCCGCCGGCTCCGAGCGCCCAGGTGTACCAGCGACGTGACACCTGTCCGGCCAGGATCCGCTCCGTGCCGAACGCCGCGAGCACCGCCACACTGAAGGTCGTGATGAAGAAGATCGTGCTTGGCGCGCGGAAAAATTTCGAACCCGGGACGATCGCGTAGACGAGATGGTAGAACGGCGTGTACCCGCCGAGTGCCCAGAACAGCGAGACGACGAGCAGTCCCGTGAAGAACCAGCGCAGTCGACGGCGAGTCGCGCCGTCGGCAACTGCGTGGATTGCCGTCGAGCTGCCCGAAATACCGGCGGTCTTGCCGGCGGTCTTGCCCGCGGGACGCGTGCCCGCGAACGCCGCCGCGGCCAAAAACAGCACGCCGGCCCCGATGTACTCCGAGTGCAGCTTGATCGGGTTGCGGCCCCAGTAGTTCTCGAGGATCCCGGTAAACTGCGGCAAGTACGTGTTGAACAGCTCCTCGATTGGCATTGAGAAGCTGGTGGCGTAGGTGTAGTCGCGGCCGCCGGCACGCGGCGACCATTCCACATACTCGCGCACGGGCAGGTACTGGATGGCGCCCATCGCGCCGCCCACGAGCACGGCTGCGAGCGCCAAGCCGAGGCGCGTGAATGTCTGGCGCCGGGTGAGCGGCCCTCCCCCCGTTCCGACGTTGCCGCATGCCAGCATCAGTGCCCAAGCACCCGCGGCGAGCAGCAAGTATTGCAGCAGTTGCGGATGCGGCGAGAGCACGGCCAGGCCGATCACCAGCGCCAGCACGCCCCACGCCCAATGCCTGCCGTCGCGCACGCCGCGCGTGAGCACGAGCAGGGTCACGGGCAGCAGCGCAGAGACGAACAGCTTGCCGTCGTGCCCCGGCGACACGAGCGAGGAGACCTGCCCACCCATCATGTACGCGATGCCGCCGACGAGCGCGCCGTGGAAGCCGACGCCGATCGAGCGCAGGAACGCATAGCCGCCGAACCCGGCGAGCATGAGGTGGAGGATCATGCCCCACGTCATCGCGGCGTCGGTCGGCATCATGATGCGCAGCAGGAACGTCGGGTAGAAGATGTCGCCGTGCATCGCGGCGACGTACGGCATGCCGCCAAAGAGGTACGGATTCCAGAGCGGGAAACCGGCGCCGGCGCGCAGAGAGGCGGCGGCGAAGTCGCGGAAGGCGTAGCCCGCGATGTATTGGTCGCTCACCGGGTTCACGAGGAACCCGCCACCCAGTGCCGGATACGCCAGCGTCATCGCGGCGAGCACGATGGCGAGGGTCGCCCACGCGGAGGCGAAACGCGGTTGTCTTTCGTCGGAGAGATCGGACGTCGTCATCAGGAGGGCCGTTGTTTCGGTTCTACGGGAGGACGACGTGGGTTCCCCGGCGAGACCGCGGCGCCTTGCCTGGCCACGCGAGGAACAGGAGCCCGGGCACGATCTCGAGGACCGTCAGCCAGAGCCGTGAAGCGATCACGAGCAGCGCCGCTTCGGGGCCGGCGGCGAGGCCGGCCGCCACGAGCAGCGTCGACATCGACAGCTCGCGCACGCCGATGCCGCCGGGCGCGAAGAGGACGAGGAAACCGAGCAAGTATGACAAGGTGAAAACTGCCACGTAGGCGGCCACATCTCCAGAGGCGGAACCGAGCAGCGCCACCGCCAGTTCACGGAACGCGATGCCGTAGAGCACCCACGCCACGCCGCACCCGAGAGCGGCGAGCCAGATGACGCGCGCCGGCAAGTGCGGTGGTGCCGCGACTGAAGCCGAACGGCCCGTGACGCGCAGGGTGAAGCGCATGAGCGGAGGCAGCACCCACGGCAGCGCCACCACGCCGGCAGCGAGTGCGGTCACTGCGACGATGAGTGCCCCGCGCGACGGCAGCACGCTAGCAAGTAGCCCGGCTCCCGTCGCGCCGACGACGGCGAACCCGACGAGCAGGTTGACCAGCGCGATCACCAGCGAAGAACCCACAGCGGCCACGGCGGAGACACCGGAGTGCTGCGCCATCACGCCCATCGCGCCGATCTGCCACACCTTGCCGGGTACGTACCGCCCGAGGTTCGACACGAACCAGATGCGCATCGCGCTGAACGCGTCGAGTCGCTCAGCCCACTGCGCGACCATCGCGCGCCACGTCGCTATCAGCACGCCGTAGCTCACGAGCACGATCGCCGCCGATCCTGCGACTCGCCACCAGTCCGGGCGAATGCTCGCGCCGAGCGAGCGAAGATCGCCCCACTGCCTGGCGAGCAGCACGCCGCCATACCACAACACGGCGATCACGAATGCGGCCTGCAGGAACCTCCACCATCTTCGCGCGCCTTCTTTAGCGGACATCGTTCAGCACGGCGCGGTACAACTCGCGGTATCCCGCAGCCACGGCGCTCGGCGCGAATCGGTCGAGCATCTTGGCTCGCGCCGCGGCGCCTCGGCCTCCGATCGCTTCCGGGTTCGAGTCGACCGCTTGCATGGCGCCGGCGAGCGCGCGGGTGTCGCCGGGCGGGATGAGGATGCCGCCCCAATCCCCATGCACCACGTCCGGCAGCCCGCCAGAGCGATACGCGATCACCGGCGTGCGGCAGAGCTGCGCCTCGACCGCGACGAGCCCCAGGCCCTCGTCACGCGACGGGATCACCAGCGCCTGAGCGCGTCGGTAGATCGTCGGCAGTTCCTTGCGCGTGAGAGCCCCGATCCAGTGCACGCGGTTCGCGACTCCCAGTCGCTCGGCTTGCGCACGCAACGCCTCGCGCCCGTCCCCCGCCCCGACCACGTCCAGCGTCACGTGCGGGGGCGTCCAAGCGAGCGCCTCGAGCAGGTCGCCAAGTCCCTTCTGCGCGTTGAGACGCCCCACGAAGAGGAAGCGGCCCCGCACCCGTTCGGCGTTGTCCGGCGTGAAGAGCGCCACGTCGGCGGGCATCGGCGCGACGGTGATCCTGGCATCGGGCGCCATCGCGCGCGCCTCGCCGGCCAGCCATGACGAGACGGCGGTCACCGCGTCCGAGCGCTGCATGACGCGGCGGAAGAGTCCATGCACGAACTTCGTCCGGCGCGCCAGGCGCACATCGGACCCATGCATCGTGGTGACGATTGGTGTGCTGCCGGCGCCGCCCGTCGCCAGCACCCCGGCCGGGAACCACCAGTGCGCGTGCACGATGTCCGGCTTGAAGTCATCGATGGTGCGGCTCGCGGCCGGCGCCGTGGCCGTGAGCCGCACCATCGATGACTTCAAGCCGGACATCGTGCACGCGCACTGGTGGTTCCCGGCCGGGGTGCTGGCGACGGGCGGCGCCGGCAGCACACCGATCGTCACCACGATGCATGG
>DATLLD010000174.1:0-9103 GCA_035538035.1 Gemmatimonadaceae bacterium
GTTCCGTCGGCGCCATGAACGCCACCTGGTAGCCGTTCTCCATCGCCAGCAGGGCGGCGAAGAGCGCGACCACCGTCTTGCCGCTGCCTACGTCTCCTTGCAGCAGGCGATGCATGCGCGGCACCGCGCACATGTCGGCGAAGATCTCGCGCACGGACCGCGCCTGCGCGCCCGGGAGCGTGAACGGCAGCGCCGCGCGCAGCTTGGAGGTGAGGTCCTTCTTGTTCTCGAACTTGATGCCGTCGCGCGCTTGCTGTGCGATGTTGCGGGCGCGCGCGTCTCGCGTACGCCTCGGCGAGCGTCGCGGGCCGGTGCACCGCGCGCAGGGCCTGCGGCAACGGCGGAACGCCAGCCTCGGCCAGCAACTCCGGCGGGAGATACTCCTCCACAGCCGGCAGCAGTGTGTCGAGATGCTGGTCGATCAACCCGCGGATGACCTTGAACGAGAGCCCTTCGGTCGCCGGATACACGGCAAGCACGCGGCCGCCGAGCGTGCCATCCGCCTCTGGCCCGAGGTTCACGAACTCGCGCGGCGAGAGCTGGCGACCGTGGAAGAAGCGCACCGGCCCGCTGAGCAGCAGCACGTCGCCTTTCTGGATCTGGCGGTCGAGCCAGGGCTGGCCCGGCCATCCCGCTTCGATGAGCCCCGAGCTGTCCTGCACCACCGCCTGGAAGACTCGCAGTCCCTTGCGCGTGGGCAGGATGCCCTTCGAGATGACCGTGCCGATGACCGTCGCATCCTCGCCCACGCGCAGCCGCGCGATGGGCGAGACGGTGCTCGCGTCCTCGTAACGATGCGGCACATGCAACAACAGGTCGCGCGCCGTGAAGATGTTCAGCTTCTTGAGCAGTTCGGCGCGGCGCGGTCCGATGCCCGTGAGGAAGTTGACCGGGGTCTCGAGCGTACGCTCGCCGGCGCTGCGACGATTCCCGTCGCGGACGCCGTCCCGAGGGCCACCCTCCCGGGTGCTCACCCCTCGAGCAGCTCGCGCGCGAACGCGGTCGCCTCGAACGGCACGAGGTCGGCGGCCTGCTCGCCCACGCCGATGAACTTGACCGGCACGTCGATGGCTTCGTGCACGGCAACCACCACACCGCCGCGCGCCGTGCCGTCGAGCTTGGTGACGACGAGCCCGGTGAGCGGCACCGACGCGGAGAAGATCCGCGCCTGCTGCACGGCATTCTGCCCAACGGTGCCATCGAGCACCAACAGTGCCTCGTGCGGCGCGCCGGGCAGCCGCTTGCTCACGACGCGGAGGACCTTCCGCAGTTCCTCCATCAGGGCGTCGCTGGTGTGCAGGCGTCCCGCCGTGTCGATGATGATCACGTCGGCGCCGCGCGTCACGCCCGCGTCGATGCTCTGCCACGCGACGGCACCGGGGTCGCCTCCCGGCGCGCCGCCGACGAATGCCGCGCCAGTGCGCTCGGCCCAGACCTTCAGCTGGTCGATGGCGCCGGCGCGAAAGGTGTCGCCCGCGCCGACGAGCACGGACTTCCCTTCCTTGCGCAGTCGCGCCGCGAGCTTGCCGATGAAGGTCGTCTTGCCGGCGCCATTGACGCCGAGCACGAGGATCACCGTCGGACCCTCGGCGGCGAAGTGGAGCGTGGGGTCAGAGTTGCCCGCGGTCAGCGCCGCGCTGATGCCACCCGAGAGCGCCTGCAGGAACTCAGGCTGCGTCTTGACGGCGCCGCGGCTCGCCTGCCGCTTGACCTCGTCGACGAGGCGCACCGTGACCGGCACGCCGAAGTCGGACTCGAGCAGCAACTGTTCGAGCTGCTCGAGCGAGCCCGCATCGACGCCGCCGCGCGCGAGCACGGCCACGTCGGTGAGCGCGACATCCTTGATGCGTTCCCAGAGCGAGCGCTTGGGCGCGTCGTCCTTCTTCCTGAAGATCAGAGCCATCGGTGCGGCGAGGGGGGTTTGCGTCGTTTCGGGCGGGACCACTGATGCGCGCCGGCGGCGGGATCAGCGCAACCCGATCCGCCGACGCAGGAGCCATTCCGCGCAGAGCGCGACCAGCGCGAGGGCGGCGAGCCACCAGGCGCTGCGGGCGCCCGGTGCGAGGTCGAGTGGCGCGCCTTCGCCCACCTCGCCGCTCGCGACCGTCGGACGGCGCGGCACGAGTTCCGCCGCGATTCCCGCGCGTTCCGCGGCCGTCCTCGTACCCGGCACGTCACGCGACGGCTCGGCGCCCACCCAGTCGAATATACTCCCCCACACCGCATCGAACGCGTCGCCGGCCCGGCCGCCGCGAAGGCGCCAGCGCCACAGTCCACTCGCTGGGACGACGGCCACTCGCCGCTCGCCATCGGTGAGGCCGACGACCGTGCGCTCGTCCAGCCGGCGCGCCCGGCGTGCGACGACCGCGCTGAACTGCGCGCCGCGCATCGTGCCGACGTCGAGCGGCGGCAGCGAATCCCACGGCACGCCAGCCAGCGCGGCTACGAGCGGCGAGTCGCCTGTGCCTGTCGGGTAGTAGTCCTCGCCACTGGCCGGCGGGGCCATCAGCACGAGCGCGCCCGAGGCTGTCAGTGCGCGCGGCGCTCCGAAGATCGCGGTATCACCGTGCATCACCGCAAGCGGAGCACGCTGGAGGGCGCGACGCACGGTCTCCTCCGGAACCGAACGCATCGAACCGTCGGCGCGCCACTGCCCCGGCGCGACGCGCCAAAAACCCTGCACCGGCCCGCGACGCGTCCCGCGCAGCACCGCCAGCGCAAAGCGCGCATCCTGGTCCGGCGAGGTCGACGCGAAGACCGCCGCTGCCGCCCCGGACACCACGACCTCCACCCGCGCCGAGTCGTTCCGCGCCACCGCGTCACCACCGGCGAGCGAGAACTGCAGCACCCGCGTCGCGTCGGTCGCCGGCATCGTCACGGGGAGACGCAGTTCGCGCTCCTCATAGGCATCGAGCGCCGCGACCGGCACGCGCGCCACCTCACGGCCATCGAGCGCGAGGCGCGCCTCCGTGGCCGCTGCGCCGCCCGCGCCGGCCTTCACCACCATGCGCGCGAGGATCGTGTCGCCGCCCAGCGCACCGCCCGGCACGTCGAACGCGGTGACCGCGGCGTCGAGCGCGCTGTCGGCGCCAAGCACCATCACGCGCGACCCGCGCGGCAACTGGGACAGACGTTCGGGATCATCCACCATGCCGTCCGTCACCACGAAGACCGGCCGGCCGACGGCGAGCGCGGCCTCGACCAGCGGAGCTACCCGCGTGGCGCGGTCAGCGGCGGACACCACCGGTCCCGGTCGCAGTGAATCGCCGAAGAGCAGCAGGGAGTCGGCGCCGGCAGCCATCGCCGAGTCCGCCATGCGACGCGCCGTGTGCCAGCGCGCGCTGTCACCGCCGGCGAGCCAGCTCGCGGAGACGTCGAGCCCCACCCATGGCGCGGCCGGGCGCGAGCGACCCAGCGGCGCGTCCAGAAGAAGCGCCACCACGAGGGTCGCCACGAGCGCGCGCAGCGCGAACGGCATGCGCGCGCTCCGAGCGCCGCGCAAGCCATATGCGAGCACCGCCAGCGCGAGGCCGGCGGCTATGGACAGGAACCAGGGAATCATCAGTGCGAAGAGGGGGCGCGTGAGACAGCAAGCTACCTACGCGCCACCTCTCGCATCAGTTGGCGACGCCCGGTGCGCTCACGGTGCGCACCACGCCGGCGGGCTGCTCGAGCGAGAACACCGCCGAGTCGCGGATCCGCTCGAACAGGTTCAGGTCCGCGCCGGTGAGCGGCGGGCCTGACGACGCCTGCAGGGCGCGGCGCGGGTCGCGCTGCACGCCGTTCACGAGCACCTCGAAGTGGAGGTGCGGTCCTGTCGCCAAGCCGGTCATCCCCACATAGCCGATGGTCTCGGAGATCTCGACGCGCGCGCCCTTGCGAACGCCCTTCGCGAAGCCGCGCAGGTGGCCATAGCGCGTCACGAAGCCATTCGGGTGCCGCACCTCGACCGCGTTGCCGTATCCGCCGCGGGTGCCCGCGAAGATCACCACGCCGTCGCCGATGGTGCGCACCGGCGTGCCCGACGCCGCCGCGTAGTCCATGCCCTGGTGCTGGCGCCATGTGCCGAGCACCGGGTGCTTGCGGCGCCCGAAGTTGCTCGAGATGCGGCGGAACGAGACGGGCGTGCGCAGGAACGACGCCGCGAGCGACCGCCCCTGCTGGTCGTAGTACTTGCTGCGGCCGTTGTCGACCGGCATGCGGATGGCCTGCACCTCGGAGCCCGCGCGCTGCAGCCCGGCGGCGATGACCGTGCCGGCCCGCATCGCGCCGTTGGGCGCGGTGGCGCGCTCGAACAGCACGCGCACCTCGTCGCCCTGTTGCAGCTCGCGCGACATGTCGACGCGGTACTCGTAGATGTCGGCGATGTTCCAGGCCAGTTCGGCGCGCGCCTTCGCCGAGAGCACGTCCTTGGCGCCGAGCTCGACGGCGTCATAGAGCGACGACGTCACGACGCCGCGCACGAGCACGGTATCGATGGTCCACGGCAGGATCTCCTCGGCGGCGGTCCACGAGTCGCCGGCGCGCGTCATCTTGACGATGCGGTCGACGGCCAGCTGGAAGCGAATCTCCTTGGGGCGCGACGCATCGGTCGTGTCGCCACTGACGACCACTTCCATGCCCGCGGGGATCCGGCGGTGGTCGAGCGGCGTCGCCGCCGCGATCACCGTCGCGGCCTCACCGGGCGTGAGCCCGCGGCGCGAGAGCAGGCCGGCGAGCGTCTCACCGAAGTTCAGCGTGTCGGCCTGCGACCAGGGCTGCAGGTCAGGTTCGCCCGCGTCGCCGAGGCGCGCGCCGGGCGTTCCCGGCTTCGGTGCCGGCAGTCGCAGCGCGGCGACCGCCAATCCGACGATCACCGCGCCCGTGACGATCCGCGTGAGATTCTTTTTGGCTCCCATCAGTCCATCTGTCTCCGAATGAAGGTCGGGATCTCCATGTCGGACAGATCCTCAAGTGGTCGTGGCGTGGGGCGCGAGCGCGGCGCCGGCACGGCGTTGCCGCTGGCGTTGCCCACTGAGGGCTGCGGCGGCGTGCGCTGCGCGGAACGGTCGAGCAGCGGGATCACCGGGGTCCCCGTGCGTGCCGGAGCCACCGCGCCCTGCGCGGTCTTTCGCTCGAAACCCGTCGCGATCACCGTCACCCGCACCTCGCCCGTCATCGCCGGCTCGTTGACCGCGCCGAAGATGATCTCGCTCTCCTCGCCCACCGCCTCCTTCACGATCTCGGCGATGGTGTTGATGTCGCCGAGCGTCATCTCGTTGCCGCCCGTGATGTTGATCAGCACGCCGCGCGCGCCGGCGATCGACACGTTGTCGAGCAGCGGCGATTCGATCGCCATCTTGGCCGCGTCCACGGCGCGGTTCTCGCCGCGGCCGATGCCCGTGCCCATGATCGCCGAGCCGCCGTCCTTCATGACGGTGCGCACGTCGGCGAAGTCGACGTTGACGACGCCGGCCTTGGTGATGATCGAGGAGATGCCTCCGGTGGCCTGCAGCAGCACTTCGTCAGCCTTCTTGAGCGCGTCCTGGAACGGGATCCCCTTGCCGACGACCGCGAGCAGCCGCTCGTTGGGGACGACGATCATGGTATCGACGTACTTCGCCATCTCCATGATGCCTTCGTCCGCCTGGCGCATGCGCTTGCGGCCTTCGAACAGGAACGGCTTGGTGACAATGCCGACGACGAGCGCACCGGCCTCGCGGGCCAGCTCGGCGACGATCGGCGCCGCACCGGTGCCGGTGCCGCCGCCCATGCCGCAGGTGATGAAGACGAGGTCGGCGCCGCCGAGCGTGCGAGCGACCTCGTCACGATTCTCCTCGATGGCCTGGCGCCCGATCTCGGGGCGCGCGCCGGCGCCGAGCCCGCGCGTCAGCTTCTTGCCGACCTGGATCTTGACGTCGGACTTGGAGTTGAGGAGCGCCTGGGCGTCCGTATTGACCGAGATGAACTCGACGCCTTCGAGGTGCTCCTCGATCATGCGGTTGACGGCGTTTCCGCCGCCTCCGCCGACGCCCACGACCTTCATGCGGGCGTTCTGCGAGGCGCTTTCCTCGAATTCGAAGATGCTCATCTGGGGTGGTGCTCCCTAATATCGGACAGGCGTGGATTCGGTCGGTGGCGTCGACCGCGGAATATATGTCATCCGAGCCGCGTCATCATGAAATCATGACGATTCGGGAGGCGGTGCGATACGGGGGTTGGTTATCACCAGAAAGTGATGCCGCGACAACTTTGTGATGATTGCATCAGACGGCACCACCCCCTGCAATCAAACGCTCGAACGTGAAATGGGGGCCACCGGCAGTCGCCGTCGGCCCCCATCTCCGTGTGGCCCGAGGTTCGCTCGACCCGAATCACCAGAAATCCTGCAACCAAGTCTTGAACCGCGCCGCCAGCTGATCCATCGACGGACCGCTCGTCGAGAGACTCAGCCGCCGTCCCTTCCCCGTCCCCGTGCCGATCGTCACCCGGTGCGCCCCATACTGCACGAGCCCCGTCACCGTCGCGAAGCGCGGCGACTGCACGGAGTCCGCGAGCCCGCCGAGGAACTCACCCGGCACGCCGAGCCGCGCGCCCGTGCCGAACACATCGCTCGCCAGGTCCGCCGTGCCGGGCTGCGCCGCAGCGCCACCCGTCACCACCACGCCGGCCGAGAGCTTCTTGATCAGCCCCGCCTCCTCGATGTCGCGGAGCACGATCTCGAAGATCTCCTGCGTGCGCTGGTGGATGATGTGCGCCAGCAACTCGCGCGGCACCTGACGCTCGCCCTGCGCGCCCGTGCTCGGCAACCGGATCTGCTCGCCGGTGTGCTTCACCAGCGGCTCGTACGCCGCGCCGAACTGTTCCTTGAGCCGCTCGGCATCCGCCTGCGTCACGCCGAGCCCATGCACGATGTCGCTCGTCACGTTGAGTCCGCCGTAGCCGACCGTGCCGAGGTACCGGATCTTTCCCTCGTGGAAGACCGCCACGTCCGTCGTGCCGGCACCCATCTCCACCAGCGCGACGCCAAGTTCCTTCTCGTCGTCCGTCAGCACCGAGAGCGCGCTCGCCAAGGGCTCGAGCACCAGCTCGCTGACCTTGTAGCCCGCGCGCTCCACCGCCTTCCGCAGGTTCATCGCCGGCGACGAGCCGATCGTGACGAGGTACATCTCCGTCTCGAGCCGCGTGCCGATCATGCCGATCGGGTCGCGGATGCCCTGGTTCTTGTCGACCGTGTATTCCTGCGGGATCGCGTGGATGAGCTCGCGGTCCTGCGGGATCGCCTGCGCGCGCGCGACGCTGTTGGCGCGGTCGACATCGGCCTTGGTGATCTCGGCGCCCGTCACCGACGCGATGCCGGTGGAGGTCATCGCCTGCACGTGCTCGCCCGCGATGCCCGCGTACACCGTCTCCACGCGCGCGCCCGCCATCCGCTCGGCGTCCTGCATCGCCTTGGTGATGGAGCGCTGCGTCTCCTCGATGTCGGCGACGACGCCCTTGCGGAGGCCGGTCGTGCGCGACTGCCCCACGCCGAGGATGTTGACGGTGGGATGCTTGGGCAGGTCGCCGACCACCTCGGCGATCACCGCCGTGGTCTTGGCCGATCCAATGTCGAGTCCGGCGACGAGTCGTTCGAGGTTCATGGGCTTGGTAGGCGGGCGATCACTTGGTCACGAAAACGCAGGTCGAGTTCCGCCACCTTGAGGGCGCGGCGCGCGAGGTCGAGTTCGACGGGCAGCACATCGGTGAGGCGCTGCACGGTCAGGTCCGGCATCGCGAGGATCCGGTGTTCGGGGAGCACCAGCACGATCTCTCCCCGCGGCGTGCGTCCGGCCTCGCTGACGCGACTGAACAATGCCGGGTCCGCCTCGCGCACCGCCCCGAGCAGCCGGAGCAGCAGCGTGTCCGGCCGCACGAGCACCGGCAGGTCCACGTCGATCGTCGTGGGGTCCACCGGCAGCGACTGACCCGCCGCGTCGGTGACCACGAGGCCCCGCGTCGTGCCGACGAGCGCAACCGGCGGGTTCTCCGTCACCACCACGACGAGGGTCCCGGGGAGCTTTCGCCGGATGCGCGCGTCGCGCACCTGCGCATGCTCCTTCACCCGCGCCTCGAGCGGCGACACGTCATCCCAGATGGATGCCGTCGTGTCGACCCTCAACCGCGAAACGATTTCATCGGGCGAGGCGTAACGCGCGCCCTCGATCTCCACGCGGCGCACGCGGAAGAAATCCATCTGCTGCAACAGCGCGCGCCCCCACCAGGGCGACGCGACGAGCGTGAGCGCGGCGGCGAAGATGCCCACGATGCGCAGGCGGCGACGCCAGCGCGGAGCCGCGTCGGCAGCTGGGATCGGTCTCACGATGCCGCCACCCGCCCCGCGAGCAGCGCCAGCAGCTCGGGTCCCGTCTTCGTGATATCCCCTGCACCGATCGTGAACACCACATCACCATGGCGCACGAGGTCAGCGAGTCCGGCCGCTGCCGCGCTCCGCGGGCCCGTCCAAGCCGGCGCCCGCCCAGCAAGGCTCGCAGCATGCGCGATCAACGCGCTCGTCACTCCGGGAATCGGTTGTTCGCGCGACGGGTAGATGTCCGCCAGCGCGACCACGTCGGCGAGCGCCAGCGCCTGCCCGAACTCGCCGGCGAAGTCGCGCGTGCGGCTGAAGAGGTGCGGCTGGAACGCCGCCACGATCCGCCGGCCCGGATACGCCTCGCGCGCCGCGGCGAGCGTGGCGCGGAGCTCAGTGGGATGGTGCGCGTAGTCGTCCACCACCTGCACGCCCGCGGCGCTGCCGACCTGCTGGAAGCGTCGCTCCGCGCCCACGAACGCCGCGAGGCCCGGGGCCATCTGTGCCACCGTCAGCCCCCACGGGCCGATGCCGCAAGCCAGCGCCGCGAGCGCGTTCAGCACGTTGTGCGTGCCGGGCACGCCAAGCGTCACCTCGCCCATCGGCTTGCCGTCGTAGCGCACGGCGAAGGTCGTGCGACCGTCCTCGTGGCGGATGTCGTGCGCGCGGAGCCGTGCGTCGGGACTCGTGATGCCGTAGCGGATCACTTCCGCCGTCGCCGGCGACGGCGGAAGTGATCCGCTACGGCATCACGAGTCCCGACGCACGGCTCCG
>DATLLD010000175.1:0-5818 GCA_035538035.1 Gemmatimonadaceae bacterium
GCGCTCGCTCGAGCTGCGCTACCGCGTGAACGGCGGCCTTCATCTGTACGGCGGCGGGGGTGGACGCGGTGGGGCGCGCGCCGAGGATCTTGCCGACTTGTTCGAGCTGGAGACCGATCGCATGCGCAACCAGTACGAGGCGGTGCAGCAGGGTGGCTCGTCGGGCGCGGAGGCGCAGGAAGTCGACGAGACGCTCGAGCGCCTGCGCCAACTGGCTAGCCGCCAGCAGCAGGAGAACGAGCGCATGCAGCGTCAGGCCGAGGCGATGCGCCAGCGGCTCGGCCGCGAGGCGAGCGGCGGCGGTGGTGGCGCGCAGCGCGAGCTCGCGAGGCAAGCGGAGGAGGAGGCGCGGCGGCTCGAGCGACTCTCACGCGAGCAGAACTCGCAGGAACTGGCGAGCGCCGCTCAGCAGATGCAACGCGCCGCCGATGCCATGCGCCAGGCTGCGAGTGGTTCGGAGGCGCAGGGCAACGCCGCGCTCGAGCAGTTGCGGCGCGCCACGCGCGGACTCGAGGACTCGCGCAACAAGGGACTCTCCGACGACGTGAAGAATCTCGCGGAGCGCGCTCGCGCCGCCGAGGAGCGCCAGCGGCAGATCGCGGAGGACGTCGGACGCCTGCAGGGGATGACGGGCGCCGAGAGAGCGCAGCAGACGCAGCGGCTGACGGAGCGCAAGGATGCGCTGAGCGGCGAGGTGCAGCGCATC
Source organism: Gemmatimonadaceae bacterium (assembly GCA_035538035.1). GTDB lineage: Bacteria > Gemmatimonadota > Gemmatimonadetes > Gemmatimonadales > Gemmatimonadaceae > Pseudogemmatithrix. The sequence goes on from DATLLD010000175.1 coordinate 707, forward strand.
GAGTCGGATGCGAACCGGCTCTCGCGCGAGGGCCGGCGCGACCAGCCGACGGCTGCTTCACGATTGGGAGAGGCGTCGGACGGGATCCGTGAGCAGCGCGTGCGGGACAAGATCCAGTATTCGAAGAGCGTGATGCGGGGAGGATCGCCGGAGTATGCGCGGGCGTTCGAGGGGCAGATCGGGGAGAATCTCGGGGAGGCGGCGGAGAAGCTCGAGGCGGCGGTTGGCGCGCTGCAGGGGGAGAGCGCGGCGCGGCGGGAGGAGCGGGCGCTCGAGGCGGCGCGGGAACTGGTGCGGGGAATGGAGTCGTTGCGGGAGCGGACTGGGGAGTCGCTCGGTGCGATGCGTGACGGGCAGTCACCACAGGGAGCACAGGGAACTGCGGGGGAGCAGCAGGGGCAGCAGGGGCAGCGCGGTCAACAGGGTGGCACGGCCGGTCAGCGCGATGGAGCGCCCGGCGGTGCCGGCGACGATGCTCGGCCCTCCGGCGACACGCGGCAGTTCGCGCGCGAGTTCGGGCTGCGTCGGCAGAACGCCGAGTCGCTGCGCGAGCTCGCCCGCGCGCAGGGCGTCGAGGTCAGCGAACTCAACCGCGCGATCGACGACCTCCGCCGCCTCGAGTCGGGCCGCCCCCTCGGCGATCCGCGTGGCGCCGCGCAGCTGCAGTCGCAGGTGATCGACCGGCTGAAGGCTTTCGAATTCGGGCTCTATCGTGAACTGACTGCGAACGGCAACCAGAAGGCGTCCCTCGGCGCGCGCTCGCCGGTGCCCAGCGAGTATCGGGCCCAGGTGGAGGAGTACTATAGGTCGCTGGCGAGACCGAAGTAGTTCGGACGACGGTGGCAGATGGCAGGAACGAGGGGCGCGGCCGTACTTTCCCGCCCATGCCTGAAGTCACCTACGCCCGTCGCCTCGGACTCTTCTCCGGCACGCTGCTCGTCGTCGGCGGCATCATCGGGTCGGGAATCTTCCTCAATCCCGCCGTCGTCGCACAGCGCGTCGGCACGTCGACGCTCACGCTCCTCGCGTGGGGACTCGGCGCCGTCGTCGCGATCCTGGGCGCGTTCATCTTCGCCGAGCTCGGCGCGCGAGCGCCGGCGGCCGGCGGCGGATACGCCTACCTGCGCGACGCGTTCGGCCGGCTGCCTGCATTCCTCTACGGGTGGGCGCTGCTGCTCGCGATCGCGACCGGTGCGGCGGCAGCCGTCGCGGTCACGTTCGCGAACTACGCGGTGCCGCTCGTGGGATTGCCTGCGGGCAGCGAGCGAGCCCTCGCGATCGCCGCGATCACGCTCTTCTCGCTCATCAACGTCCTCGGCGTGGCGCCGGGCGCGTGGGTGCAGAACGCGTTCACGCTGCTCAAACTCGCGGCAGTCGCCGCGCTGATCGTGGCGGGGCTGCTGCTCACGGGCGGCGCCGACGCCATGCTGGCCGCTACGGACGCAGCCGCCGCCGCAGGCACGATGCCGCTGGCCGCGCCACACGGCTTCATGCCCATCACCATCGCCATCGGCACGGCGCTCGTGCCGGTGCTCTTCTCCTACGGCGGATGGCAGCAGACGAACTTCGTCGCCGAGGAGATGGTGGACCCGGTGCGGAACCTGCCGCGCGCGCTGATCATCGGCGTCCTGATAGTCGCGGCGGTCTACCTGCTCGTGAACGTCACCTACCTCGAGACGCTCGGCGTCGAGGGGCTCGCGCGCAGCACGGCGCCGGCGGCGGACGCCATGGGCTCCCGCTTCGGCGCTGGCGGCCGCACGCTGATCTCGGCCGGCATCGCCATCTCCACCGCTGGTTTCCTGAACGTCGTCATCCTCGTGACGCCGCGCGTGTACCAGGCGATGGCGCGCGACGGCATCTTCTTTCGATCGCTGGCGAGGCTCAACCCTCGCACGCGGACGCCGGTGGCCGCGATCGTCCTGCAAGGCGCGTGGTCGATCGTGCTCGTGCTCTCGGGCACCTATGGCGAGCTGCTCGACTGGGTGACGTTCGCTGACTGGATCTTCTTTGGCTCGACGGCGGCGACGCTTCTGGTCTATCGTCGCCGGTCGAACGCCGCGGCGGCGGGAAGGGCAGAAGGCAGCCCGGCGCCCCATTTTCGCGCGCCATTTCACCCGTGGAGCACCGGGCTCTTCATCCTTGCCGCCGCCTACGTCGTCGTCGGCGCCGTGATCTCGAACCCCGGCAACGCCCTGCGCGGCACGCTGGTGCTCGCGGCGGGAGTGCCGGTATTCCTCTGGTGGAGCCGCTCGACTGACACTACCGGCCGGAGATCGGCGTAATGGACTTCATGAATCTCCCCCCACAGGCCGTCCAGGCGCCCGCACCCGCGCCAGGTGTCGCGCCGGCCACGCCCCAGCCCCCAGCCCCGGTGCCGATCGGCATCACCACGTCCGAGGGCGGCCCGGTGCTGGGCATCCCGCAGACGGCCGCCGAGATGGCCACGTTGCGCGCGCAGCGCAGGGAACTGTCGGACCAGCTCGTCTCCGCGAGAAACCGTCGTGAGGACCTCGCCGACAAGCTCGAGGGCACGTTCGTGGTGAATCGCACGGGCATCGAACAGCAAGTGAGGTTGCTTGACGACCGCATCCTGCAGATCGAGGGTGAGATCGCGCGTACCGGGCGGCTGGTCGCCGGCGCGCAGCAGCATCTGTTCACCGGTACGGAAGACCCATCACCAGGACCGAACGTGCGCACGGACTTCACCGCAATCTCAATCGTCCTGACGATCTTCGTCCTGGCACCGATCGCGGTCTCGATGGCGCGACTGCTCTGGCGGCGCGCGTCGGGCGCCAGGCCGGCCACGCCGGCCTTCGATCGCGAGAACACGGAACGGCTCCAGCGGCTCGAGGCCGCGGTGGAGTCGATCGCCATCGAGATGGAGCGCGTCTCCGAGGGCCAGCGCTTCGTCACCAAGCTCCTCGCCGAACAGCCGGAGCGCGAGCGGGTGCGTCAGCTCGAGTAGTAGCTCGCGTTCTCCTCGACGTACCCCTTGGTGAGGTCGCAACCATAGGCGACCGCACCGGCCTGCCCGACGCCGAGCGCCACCTCGATGTCCACGACCTCGTTGCGCAGCGCCGTCCGCACGCGCTCGTCGTCGAAGTCCAGGCGTTCACCGCCGCGCACCACCTGGAAGCCGTTGATCCACGCGTCCGTGCTTCCCGGGCGGATCGTGCACTCGAAACACTTGCCCACGGCCATGAGCAGGCGGCCGACGTTGGGGTCGGCGCCGTGCACCATCGTCTTCACGAGCGGTGAGTTGAGCACGGACTTGGCGACGCGCCGCGCCTCGCCGTCGTCGAGCGCGCCGCGCACGGTCACGCGCAGCAGGTGTTCGGCGCCCTCGCCATCGCGCCCCATCATCTCGGTCATGCGCTTGCAGCCGGCGACGAGCGCCTCGAGGAACTCCGCCTCATCCACTTTGCCGGCGAGCCCATTCGCCAGCAGCGCGCAGGTGTCCGACGTGCTCGTGTCGGTGTCGACGGAGAGCATGTTGAACGAGTCCGAGACGGCGGCGCGGAGCATGCGGTCGAGCGCCGGCGCGTCGAAGGCGGCGTCGGTGAAGATGTAGGCGAGCATCGTCGCCATGTTGGGCTCGATCATCCCCGAGCCCTTCGCGACCCAGGTGATGGTCGCATCGCCCACCGCGACCGAGAGCGCCTTGGCGTAGGTGTCGGTCGTCATGATGCCCTCGGCGCCGACGAGCGGGTCGTCCTGCAGGTCCGCGGTCATGCCGCGCACGCCCGCCTCGATCTTCGCCACCGGCAGCTGCACGCCGATGACGCCGGTGGAACTCACCAGCACCCGGTCCGAGGTCGTCCCGAGCTCGGCGGCCGCGGCGGCGGCCATGCGACGCGCGTTCTCGAGCCCGCGCGCGCCCGTCGCCACGTTGCTGACCTTGCTGTTGGCGATGATGGCGCGGAGCCGCCCGCCGCGGATGGTCTCCCGGCCGAGGGTCACCGGCGCGCCGGGAAAGTGGTTGCGCGTGAAGACGGCGGCGGCCGCGGCGTCGACCTCGGAGACGAAGAGGGTGAGGTCCTTGGCGGAGGGCTTGAGGCCGACATTGCGGCTGGCGCAGCGGAAGCCCCGGGGGAACACGGGGCGATCGTGGAACGTGGTCATAGGACGGGGAAGTTAACGTCGCCGGGAAGGCGACGTCTGCCTTGATATGGGCACGGTGCCCCACCGTTCCCCAAAAGAATCTCATGGAGGCCAGAGATGAAGCAGACGATTCGCCGCCTTACCATCGCCGCGGGCGCACTCGGCGCGATGGCCCTGCCGATGGCCGCCCAGGCACAGCAAGCGGCACGGCGTGAACCGCCGCGCGCCGACGTCACGAGGATCCTCAACCTGCGACGCGTGCTCGACCTGACGCCGCGGCAGGTGGCGCAGCTCGACTCCATGGAGCGCGTGCAGCATGCGGCGCGGCGCGCCACGATGGAACGCATGCGCGGCCAGATGGTCGCGCGTCGCGACTCGATGCGCCCGGCCCGCATGCGCACCGATTCGGCGCGGCCCCGCATGACGCCGGAGCAGCGGAATGCGGCACGCGACTCCATGCGCGCCACGATGCTGGCGCGGCGCGAGGCGATGCGACCGCAGATGGAGGAAGCGCGCCGGCGTGACTCCGTGACGCGCGCGGCGGCGGAGCGCGTGCTGAACGACACGCAGCGGCAGAAGCTGCGGGAGCTGCAGGCCGAGGAGCGCGGACGCCAGCGCGGGCTGCGCGAGGCGCGCGGCGAGCGTGGCGGGCGGGTGATGATGCGCGGCGAGCGGATGATGCGCGGCGAGCGGATGATCCGCGAGCGGCAGGGCATGCGCCCCACCGCGCCCCGTGCACCGCAGGCTCGCCGGTTGCCGCCTCCCGACGCGCGCTGAATCACCACCACGAGAGAGAGCGCCCGGCCGTCGGTGACGGCCGGGCGCTCTTGACTTGTCACGGCATTGCGCCGCCACGCGCGGCGTCGCACTCTTTACGCGTCGTCGCGTGAAGAGAACGCTACTCCCTCCCTTGCCGGAGCTTCCCACCGTGGCACATCCCGTCGACGCACCAGTCACCGCCTCGCCCGAGAGAGCCTCCCTGTTCGAGGACTTCATCGACATCTTCTACGC
>DATLLD010000176.1:0-2273 GCA_035538035.1 Gemmatimonadaceae bacterium
GACCGGCTTGCCGAGCGCGGCGCCGAGCGCCTTGGCGTAGCTGACGCCGACCAGCAGCGCCCCGACGAGTCCCGGGGCGTGTGTCACGGCGATGGCGTCGACATCGCGCGCCGCGATGCGCGCCTCGGCGAGTGCCTGCCGTGTCACCGGCACGATCGCCGTGAGGTGCTCGCGCGACGCGATCTCCGGCACGACCCCGCCGAACACGGCGTGGATGTCCTGCGAGAGGATCACGAGCGACTCGAGCCGCGGCGCGCGCGAGTCGCCGCTCACCACTGCAGCCGACGTCTCGTCGCACGAGGTCTCGATCGCCAGCAGCCGCATGTCAGGGCTTCCCGGTGTCGGGCGTGGCAGTGGTCGCGCGTGGACGGAAGTTCAGCGTGATCACGCTCGGACGCACGGTCTTCGCGGTGGCCTCGACGCCGATCGGGAACTCGACGTCCGAGGGCAACAGCGTCACGCGCAGGCGGCGCGGCGTGTCCTCGTCGAACCGCCGCCGCACGACCGGCGGGTTGGCCTGCAGCTTGAGCACTTCGCGCCGCCGCCCGGAGACCACCACCTCGACGGAATCCGGTGTGTTGCCGCTGATCTCCAGCGAGGTGTCGACCACGGGCACGAACCGCACCGCGAGGATGATCTCCGTGGGCTCCTCGCCGCGCACCACGAGCCAGAGCACGAGCGCGAGCACGATGGCTGCGAGCTTGGTGGGGACGCGTTCGGTGAACGCGGCCGCGAGGAAGCTGCGGCGCGGCTGCGGCGGGGGCACGATGCGCTCACCGCCCGGCGCCGTCATCAGTTCGCCGGCTCGGCCAGCAGGCGCTCGATGAACGCGATGTTGGCCGGGCTCGACCAGTCCTCCGCACCGATGATGCGGCGACGGATGCGGCCGTCGCGACCGATGACGAACGTCTCGGGCACGCCGGTGGTCTGGTACTGCGCGCGGATCCTTCCCGGCGCGTCATGAAGGATCTCGAACGAGAGCGAGAGCTCCTTGGCGAAGCCGGTGATCTTCGCCTCCATGCCGGGATCGTCCACGCTGACGGCGACGATGCGAAGCCCCTTCGGGCCGAGCTCATCCTGGAGTCGCTGCATCGACGGCATCTCGATGCGGCATGGCGCGCACCAGGTGGCCCAGATGTTGAGCAGCACGACCTCACCGCGATAGTCCCCTATGCCCTTCTCCTGCGCGACGTGGGCGACAGCGGCGTGCTCGGCCGGCGCCGCCAGCGTGACCGCGGCGAAGTTTGGCGCCTTGGAGCCGATCCTGAGCGGGAACAACTCGGAGCCGAGCTGCGTCATCGCGACGAAGAGCCCGATGCCGAGCGCGGCGACGATGCCGCCGACGATCAACCACTGCCGCCGCGCGCTCACGCCTGCTCCGAGCAGAGGGCCCGCAACGCGGCGATCTCGGCGCGCGGATCCTTCGCCGAGAAGATCGCATTGCCCGCCACGAACGTGTCGGCGCCGGCGCGCCAGCACTGCGCCACGGTCTGGCGCGAGATGCCGCCGTCGACCTGGAGCAGCGCGCTGCTTCGCGACTCGTCGAGCAGGGCGCGCGCGCGCGCGATCTTGCTGACGGAGCCCGGGATGAACTTCTGCCCGCCGAAGCCCGGGTTCACGCTCATGATCAGCAGCAGGTCGAGGTCGTGCGCCACCTCGCGAACGGTCTCGATGGACGTCGACGGATTCATCGTCGCGCCGGCCATCGCACCGAGTTCCTTGATGCGCATGACCTGACGGTGCAGGTGCGGCGTGGCCTCGACATGGATCGTCAGCACGCTCGCGCCGGCCCCGACGAACGAGTCGAAGTATTTCTCGGGCTCGACCACCATCAGGTGCACGTCGAGCGGGAGCTTGGTGAGCTTGCGGCAGGTCTCGATGACCTTCGCCCCGAACGTGAGGTTCGGCACGAACACGCCGTCCATCACGTCCACGTGCAGCCACTCCGCACCGCCGGCCTCGAGCATCGCCAAGTCCTCGGCCAGCTTGCCGAAGTCGGCGGAGAGGAGCGATGGCGCGATCCGCACGCCGTCCCTTCGCGCGTCTGCGTTCATGGCAGTGTCGATGGCAGTGTTCATGGCTGTGCTCATGCGGCGCCGCGACGGAGTCGCGCGGCGAACGAACCGTCCGTGCCGTGCCGCTGCGGCAGCACGCGCAGGCGGCCGGCGTCGAGCACGCCGGCGGGGACGGCGCCCTCCGGCGGCGGCTCGAGCGTCCAGCCGGGGTGGTCGTTCAGGAACGCCTCCACCTGCGCGTCGTTCTCCTCAGGCTCG
>DATLLD010000177.1:0-8193 GCA_035538035.1 Gemmatimonadaceae bacterium
ATCCCTTCCCGCCCACCTTCTCTTCCAAACCCCGACTCACGGTACCCGCCGAATCCGGCCGCCGCGTCAAACAGGTTCGTCGCGTTCACCCACACCACGCCCGCCTTCAGCTTGGGCGCGATGTCGAGTGCGAGGTTGATGTTCTCCGTCCAGAGGCTCGCCGCGAGGCCGAATGGCGTATTGTTCGCCAGCGCGACCGACTCCTCAGGCGTGCGGAAGGTCATGGTCACCAGCACCGGGCCGAAGATCTCGACCTGCGCGATCGTGCTCGCCGGCTCGACGTTCGTGAACAGCGTCGGTGGGTAGAAGCAGCCGTTCTTGGGCACGCTCCACGACGGCTGCCACATCTCGGCGCCCTCGTCCTTCCCCTGCTTCACGAGCGCGGTGATGCGCTCGAGCTGCTCGGGCGCGACGATGGCACCCATGTCGACGGCCTTATCAAGCGGCTTGCCCACCCGGAGCTTCTCCATCCGCGCGCGCAGCTTGGCGACGAGCCGGTCGTGCACACCCTCCTGTACCAGCAGGCGCGAGCCGGCGCAGCAGACCTGCCCCTGGTTGAACCAGATGGCGTCAACGACGCCCTCGACCACGCCGTCGAGGTCGGCGTCCTCGTAGACGATGAACGGCGACTTGCCGCCGAGCTCGAGCGAGATCTTCTTGCCGCTGCCCGCGGTCGCCTTGCGGATGATGCGTCCCACGTCGGTCGAGCCCGTGAACGCGATCTTGTCGACGTCGTCGTGCTCCACCAGCGCGGCGCCCGTGCGACCGTCACCCGTGAGGATGTTGAGCACGCCCGGCGGCAGCCCCGCCTCGTGCGCGAGTTCGGCGAACAGCAGCGCCGACAGCGGAGTGAACTCGGCCGGCTTGAGCACCACCGTGTTCCCTGCCGCGAGCGCCGGCGCGACCTTCCACGAGAGCATCAGCAGCGGGAAGTTCCAGGGGATGATCTGCCCGACCACGCCCACCGGCGCAAAGCCGGCGAACTCCGTCGGCAGCAGCTGCGCCCAGCCCGCATGGTGGTAGAAGTGCCGCGCCACGAGCGGGATGTCGAGGTCGCGCGTCTCGCGGATCGACTTGCCGTTGTCGAGCGACTCGACCACGGCGAAGAGGCGCGAATGCTTCTGCACCATCCGCGCGAGCGCGTACAGATGCCGCGCGCGCGCATGCGCCGGCAGCTTCGACCACTTGGGGAACGCCTTCCGCGCCGCGGCGACCGCGGCATCGACGTCCTTGGCACTTCCCTGCGTGACCTTCGCCAGCAGCTGCGAGGTGCTGGGGTCGACAACGTCGAAGGTGCTGCCGGGCTTCGCGAACGCACCGTTCACGAAATGACCGAAGCGGCTGCCATGTTGCGCGAGCCAAGCGCGCGCCTCGGCGTCGCTCTCGGGTGCCGGCCCGTAGTCCATGGTCTCGAAGATCTCGGCAACGGTCGTCATGGTTTGCTCTCGCTCGGCGCCAAGGGAAATGAAAAGCTCACGGCATCGGCTGGCGATGGGCCGCGGCGTAGCGGCCGGTCACGAAATGCTCGAGCTGGCGCTCGATGTCCGTCAGCAGGCTCGACGCGCCGAACCTGAAGAGGTCGGGGCGCAGCCACCGGTCGCCGAGTTCCTCCTTCATCAGCAGCAGGTAGTCGAGCGACTGCTTGGCCGTGCGGATGCCGCCGGCCGGCTTGTAGCCGACCTTGAAGCCCGTGCGTGACTCGTACTCGCGGATCTGCCGCACCATCGCGAGCGATACGGGGAGCGTCGCGTTGACGCCCTCCTTGCCCGTGCTCGTCTTGATGAAGTCGGCGCCGGCCTGCATCGCCACCTGGCTCGCTCGCGCTACGTTGGTGAGCGTGGCGAGTTCGCCGGTAGCGAGGATGGCCTTCATGTGCGCCTCGCCGCATGCCTCGCGGAACGCCTTCACCTCGTTGTACAGCGCCTGCCAGTCGCCCGTGAGCACATGGCCGCGCGTGATCACGATGTCGATCTCGCGCGCGCCGGCCGCGACCGATGCATGCACCTCGGCGAGACGCTGCTCGAACGGCGAAAGGCCCGCCGGGAATCCGGTGGAGACCGCGGCGACCGGGATGCCGCTGCCCTCCAGCGCCTCGACCGCGGTCGCCACCATCTCGTGGTACACGCAGACCGCGCCGACCGTGATGCCGAGTCCGGCGACGCCGAGTGCGTCGACGAGGTCATCACGGATCGGCCGTCGCGCCTTGGCGCAGAGCCGCCGCACGTTGCCGGCCGTGTCGTCGCCGGCGAGTGTCGTCAGGTCCATGAGCGTGACGGCGCGCAGCAGCCACGCCGCCTGCCACTCCTTCTTGACCGTGCGTCGCGTCGGGATCGTCGCCGCGCGACGCTCGGCCGCGCTCCGGTTCACGCGGATCGCGCGCACGACGTCGAGGTCGAGCGCGTGGCCGGGATTCCGCGGCAGGATCGTCTTCTCGTTCACGGATGCGCCTTGGGCATCATGCCGGAAAGCTAGGCCCCGCTCATGGCGCCCGGTAGGACGCGGAACTCAGTACTCGAGGAAGTAGCGCTGGACTTCGCGCGGGTCACGTGTGCGCGTGAGCGCCAGCATGAGCAGGATGCGAGCCTTCTGCGGCGTCAGGTGCTGCACGGAGACGCCGGGTGGCGTTGCCGCCTCGGCCCGACGAGCGGAGTCCGACGCGGTCGCCGTGGAGGCCGGCGTTGCCGTCGCGGTCGTCGTCGCGGTTGCAGTCGCGGTTGCCGTCATCGGCTGCCCTGCAGGCGCGTTCACGTTGTCGCCTGACGGGAAAGCGCTGACCACCACCACCCCGGACTGGCGAAGCGACCGGAACACCACGCCCTCCTCGGGCGTGAAGCCCGTGGTCGCCACCACGACGCCGACGGGGGGTATGTCAAAGCGCGGACCCGTGCCCCCAGGATACGAGAACAACAACTCGACCCGCGGCAGCGAGTCGACGCCGGCGAGGTCGAACTCGCTCGCGGGGCCATGACGGCGCGCCGGTGCGAAGAAGAACTCCGGGCCGCTCGACGCGACGACGCCGAGCATCCCCATCTCGCCGCCGGTGAAGCCACCCACGCGCTGGTACTGCTTGCGCACCTCGCGCGCGGAGAGGATCCGGTCGTCCATCACCACCATCACGCCCTTCCCAACCGCCTTCGGCGACGCGGCCGTGCGCACGGCGGCGAGCAGGTTGATCGGTCCGTCCGGGCTCACGCCGGTCGCCGGCCGCTGTGCGCCGACGACGATGACCGGCTTGTCAGACCGCACCGTGAGATAGAGGAAGAACGCGGTCTCCTCGAGCCGGTCGGTGCCGTGCGTGACGACGATCCCCGCGAGATCCGGGCGCTCCCTGAACACCGTCTCGATGCGACGCGCGAGTGCCACCCACTGCGCAGTCGTGATGCGGTTGCTGGCGACGTTCGAGAACTGTTCGGCCTCCACCTGCGCATGCCGCGCCAGTTCGGGCACCGAGGCCACCACCTGCTCGGCGGTGAGCGTGCCTGCACGGTAGCTGCCGAGCGTGCCGGGCGCGTCCTGCACTCCCGCGATGGTGCCGCCGGTGGCGATCACGAGGACCTTGGGGCGCGCCGCGGAATCGGCCTGCGCCGGCAGCGACATCGGGCCGAGGACCATCGCGACGGTGAGCGACACCGCCGCGAGCCTCGCGCGTCGACCGACGCGGCGAATGGAATCTCCCCGGAGCTTCACGCGGCTACGGGTAGAGCCGGTGCATCATGCGCGGGAACGCGATCACCTCGCGGATGTGCGGCGTGCCGCAGATCCACGCGATCGTCCGCTCGAGACCGAGCCCGAAGCCCGAATGCACGAACGTCCCGTACTTCCGCAGGTCGAGGTACCATGAGTACGCGTCCACCGGCAGCTTCTCCTCGACGATCCGCGCGAGGAGCTTGTCATAGTCGTCCTCGCGCTGCGACCCGCCGATGATCTCGCCGTAGCCTTCCGGCGCGAGGCAGTCGTTGCAGAGCACCGTGCGCGGGTCGGCCGGGTTCTCCTTCATGTAGAACGCCTTCGCTTCCTTCGGATAGTTGCAGATGAAGATCGGCGTGTCGTAGTCCTCCACGAGCAGCGACTCGTCCTCGGCGCCGAGGTCGTCGCCCCACATGACCTTGCTGCCCTTCTTCTGCAGCGTTGCGACGGCGTCGGTGTAGTCGATGCGCGGGAAGGGCGCCTTCACCTTCTCGAGCTTCGTCACGTCACGCTCGAGCTCCTTCAGCTCCGCCGGCCGCCGCTCGAGCACGCGCTGTACGAGGAACGAGACGAAATCCTCCTGCAGCTTCATGTTCGCCTCGGAGTCGTTGAACGCGACCTCGGGCTCGATCATCCAGAACTCGGTGAGATGCCGGCGCGTCTTCGACTTCTCGGCGCGGAAGGTCGGGCCGAAGGTGTAGATCTTGCCGAACGCGGCCGCCGCGGCCTCGCCGTAGAGCTGGCCCGTCTGCGCGAGGTAGGCGTTGCCCTCGTCGAAGTACTCGGTCGAGAAGAGCCCGCTGCGTTCGCCGATGGCCGCCGTCAGCAGCGGCGTGTCCACGCGCAGGAAGCCGCGCTCGTAGTAGAAGTCGTGGATCGCCTGCTCGAGCTCGTTGCGGATGCGCGCGATCGCCACCTGGCGCGGCGACCGCAGCCAGAAGTGCCGGTTGTCGAGCAGGAAGTCGATCCCATGCTCCTTCGGCTGGATCGGGTAATCAAGCGGGCTCTCTCCGACGATCACGAGGTCCGTGACGCCCATCTCCACGCCGCCCGGCGCGCGCGCGTCGGCGCGGACCTCGCCGGTCACGGTGATCGACGTCTCGAGCGTCAGGGCACCGAAGCGCTCCCAGACCTCGGGGCTCACCTGGGTCTTCACGACCACGCACTGCAGGATGCCCGTGCCGTCGCGCATCACGATGAAGGCGACCTTGCCGGACGAGCGCGTGTGCGTGACCCACCCGTTGACCGTGACCGTACTGCCGGCCTGGGCACCGAGTTCGGAGATGCGGAACGTTGGCGTGCTCTGCGCGCTGGACATCGCGTGGGGCTGTTGGTGAGGGACGGTCGGCTTGCGTCGAAAGCTAGGCCGACGCCGATACCGCGCCAAGCGGCGTCGCGTACTCATCGGTCATCCGGCGATGCGGCAGGTAGATGCGGAACACGGTGCCCTCGCCGAGCACGCTGTTCACCGTCACCTGTCCGCCGGCATTCTCGACCACGCCGTACACCACGGCGAGACCGAGTCCGGTGCCCCGGCCGACCTCCTTGGTCGTGAAGTACGGCTCGAAGATCCGCGCCTGCAGTTCCGCCGCCATCCCGATGCCGCTGTCCGCCACCTCGAGGCAGATCCACTCTCCCGTGGGAGCATCGAGCGGGCGCGAGCTGCCCGACGCGCGGACGCCATAGGTCCGCACGGTCACCATCCCGCAGTCGGGCATCGCGTCGCGGGCGTTCACGATCAGGTTCACCAACACCTGCGTCAGCTGTCCCGAGTCGACCCAGACGGCCGTCAGTCCGGGCGTCAACTCGCTGGAGAACTCGTTGCCGTCGCCGAGCAGCCGGCGAAGCATGGGCTCGAGTTCGCGCACCGCTTCGGAGAGGTCGATGCGGGTCGGCTCGCTCACCTTGCGGCGACTGAATGCCAACAGCTGGCCGGTGAGGTTCGCCGCGCGATCCGCCGTCATGAGCACCTGGTGGAGGTCGGCGTGGATCGCCTCGCCTGCCGGGTGCTGGCCGAGTTCGGTCGCCCGGTCCTGGGCGAGTTCCGTGAACCCGATGATCGCGGTCAGCAGGTTGTTGAAATCGTGCGCCACGCCTCCCGCGAGGGTGCCCACCGCCTCGAGCCGCTGCGAATGCCGGAGCCGCTCCTCGATCTCGCGCCGCTCGGACGCGTCGCTGATCACGCCGAGCATGCGCTTGGGACGGCCGCTCGCGTCTCGCTCCAGCTCGCCGATCGCCAGGACCCAGCGAATGGACTCGTCGGGGAGCAGCACGCGGAACTCGGTGACGTACTCGCGGCGCGTGCCGGAGAGCATCTCGTCGACGAGGCGGCGAAGCGCGCGGCGGTCGTCGAAGTGGACGCGTGCGAAGAACTGGCTGGGGTCGCCATCCAGCTCCCGCGGTTCGTAGCCGAAGATCGCCGCCGCCGCCTCGCTCCAGATGATGCGGTTGGTGGGCACGTCGAACTCCCACGCGCCCATCCGGCCAGCGCGCAATGCGAGGTCGAGTCGCGTGCCGCTCTCCTCCACCTCGCGCGCCAAACGCTCTTGCCGGCCACCAAGCACGAGCCCGAGAAGGCCGGCCGCGAGGATCAGCGCGGCCGCCGTCACCCGCTCACCGGCCAGCGGCGCGCGGACCATCGATGCCCATCCGTCCGTGGGCGCGCCGACGAGCGACCAGTCACCGTCGGGCACGGCGACGACCATCGACTCCGGCGATTCACCGACTCCCGCCGCGTCTCCGGCGAACGCACGCGAGTCGCTGTCGCGTATCTCCAGCCGAAGGCCCGACGATGGCGTCGGCACGCCGGCCTCCGAGACGATCGTCGGCAGGTCGAGGATGATGGCGGCGAGGTCCGGGAACCCTGCCCGCGGCGCGATCCGCTGCCGCACCAGCAGCCCATTCCCGCCTTGGACCAGCTGCACCGGTCCAGTGACGATCATGCCGCCGGTTTCCATGGCCCGGCGGACATCGGCGCCAAGCACAGGGCGAGGGTCGGAAATCAGGTCGTAGCCGAGCACGGACTCGTTGCCGTCGAGCGGCCAGGTCATGACGATCCGGCCGTTCTCCACGAACTGCAGGGCGCGCACGCCGTCCGTGCCGAGCAGGATGCCCTGCGCGAAGAGCGGGAACTCGTCGTCGAGTTCGCGTCGCGACCGGCGCGAGTCCGCGAAGGAGCGCAACCCGGCGAGCAGCGCCACGCGCCGCTGGACGGCCGCCTGGAGCGCGCTTGCGTAGGGGGCCATCACCACGCGGACTCGCGCGCGCGCCCGGTTCTCGAGCTCGCGCTGGTACCACTGGTCGAAGACGATCGCGAGCAACAGCGCGACGCCCGCCGCGATCAACGCAGCGCGCCACGCCTGGCCAGTCACCCGGGCGCGTGGTTCTGCGGGAGGATCGATCGGCGACGTGGCGACGAGTGACATGCGGGCCGAAACATCCGGCACGGCGCCTCGCCGCGCCAGACCTGGGCGGAAGGGCGGGCCGCGCCGGCCCTATCCGACCCGGAAGAGCTCCATCGCCCGCCCGTACTGACGGAGCAGCGTATCGTGCATGCCCTTGTGCTCGCGCCGTGACAAGTCGGGGTCCTCCGCCAGAAGGCGCTCCGCGCCGCGCCGGGCAATCTCGCCCAGCTCCTCGTCGCGCAGCGGGTCGGCCACCTTGAACGTCGGCACGCCGCTCTGCCGCTCGCCAAAGAGGTCGCCCATGCCGCGCAGCCGCAAATCCGCGCGCGCGATCTCGAACCCGTCCTCGGTGCGCACGAAGTGGTCGAGGCGCTGCGCCGCCTCCTCGCTCACGTCGCCGAGCAGGATGCAGTACGACTCATCGGCGCCGCGGCCCACGCGGCCGCGCAGCTGGTGCAGCTGCGAGAGGCCAAAGCGCTCGGGATGCTCCACCACCATCACCGTCGCGTTCGGCACGTCGATGCCGACTTCGATCACCGTCGTCGCCACGAGCACGTCGATGTCGCCGTCGCGGAAGCGGCGCATCACGGCGTCCTTCTCGTCGGCCGCCATGCGCCCGTGCAGCAGCGCCACGCGGCGCCCCGCGAACGGGCCGGTGCGCAGCTCGTCGAACGCCTGCGTCGCCGCCTTGAGGAGCACCTTCTCCGACTCGTCCACCAGCGGATAGACCACGTACGCCTGGTGCCCGCCCTCCAGCTGCCGCTCGACGAACCCGAGTACGCGCCCTCGGGCCGACTCGGGGCGAAGCGCCGTCGTGATGGGCTGGCGGCCGGGCGGCCGCTCGTCGAGCACGCTCACGTCGAGGTCGCCATACATCGTGAGCGCGAGCGAGCGCGGAATAGGCGTCGCCGACATCAGCAGCACGTCGGGCCGCTTGCCTTCGGCGTTGGGCTCGCCGAGCACGCGCCGCTGGTCCACGCCAAAGCGATGCTGCTCGTCGATGATGGCGAGGCCGAGGCGCGCGAAGCGCGTGCCTTCCGCCACGAGCGCGTGCGTGCCGACCGCGATCAGCGGCTCGGCCTCGCCATCATCGACGAGCAGC
>DATLLD010000178.1:0-5154 GCA_035538035.1 Gemmatimonadaceae bacterium
CCCGGCGTGGTCGTAGAAGCGGTCCCACGAGACGGCCACCTTCGGATTGGGCGGCGAGCCGAGTGCGGCCAGTGCGCCGGCCACCGGCACCTGCGTGGCGCGCGCGGTGGGCGGCGTGGTCGGCATCGGGCGCTGCTGGGCGGAGAGCGCGAACGGCAGCGCTGAGGCGACGAGCGCCGCAGCAAAGCAACGTCGCGCGTTCATGATCAAGCGACTTTCAGTATTCATCGCTGTCTACCTCGCGCGAAGGGTGATGGTCTGGGTGGACATCCCGGCATTCGGGGCGCCCACGGTCAATGTCACGGTCGAACCGGCATCGCCGACCACGACCCATTCGAAATCCTCAGTCGACCCGCTGCCGCGAAGCGCATTGATGAACTGCAGCTTGCGGCCGCTGCTCAGCACATGGTTGGCGCCGAGCCCCAGCTCCACCTTCACTCGCATGGGCAGGCGCGACCGCACGCCGATGCCCGCATTGCTCGGCAGGAACGCGCCGTTGGTCACGGTCGCCTTGATGCGCCAGACGCGCGCGCCGACGGCTTCCACCGTCACCGGCGAGACGACGCTGACCTTCGGCATCATCTTCGCCAGCTCAAGCACCCAATCGGCCTGCTGCTTGCCGAGCGAGTCGAGCATCGACCCCGCGGGGTTGAGCAGCGCGAACGGTGCGAAGCCGCCCACCTCGACCGGCTTGCCCTCGATCGTGAACCCCGGCACGGCCGTCCACTCGACGAAGCCGGCGGGATTGTTGGCCTTCATCCAGCGGTACTGATTGCGCTCGTCCGCGACCGGATCCGGCGACGGCGCCTTGCGGCCCGCTGCCGTGTCCGCCGCGGCCTTGCCCGGCCACCAGACGCGCGAGCCGAACGCGAACCGGCCCATGTGGTAGTACGCCCACGAGAGCGGATCGCCCGACTCCGCGGCCGACGCCGGCGCATCACTCTTGCTCGTGCCCGTGAAGCGCTTGCTCACCTCGGCGAACCAGGGCGTGTCCTCGGGGAGGATCGCCGTCAGCGGTCCGCCCGCCGACGTACCCTGTGCGTTGCCGCTGATGCCCGGGACGCGACGGCCTTCCCACGGCTTGATGAGATTGTCCTGCATGCCGAGCACGTACACGGCCGCGATGTTCGCTCTCTCCGAGACGAACTCGGCCACCGCGCGCGACTCGGCGGCGGAGAACTGGTGCAGCCCGGCGCCCGCTTCGAACCACGGGTAGTTGTTCGCGAAGTTCGCGGAGATGTCGGTGCCGCCGAGCCCGTCTTCATTGAAGAGCTCGTCGCCATCGTCGTCGCGGCCTTCGGTGAAGAGCTTGTGCGTGCCCGTCTCACCCTTGGCGGCGTCAGCGCGGCGCATGATCGCCGGGTCCACCGGATCGACGAAGTGCGTGCCGCCCACGTCGACACGCACGCGCATCATCGTGATGAGCCCGTCGCCGTTGAGGTCGTTGGGGCCGTCCTCGTTGACCACGCCGTCGCGATCGTCGTCGCTGTGCTGGTCGTTGCCTTTGCGCTCGGCGCGTACGCTGCCGAAGAACGACTCGGAGGCGTCGGGGTTGAGGCGGGGAATGACGTAGATGGTGTAGTCGGCGAAGATCGCTCCACGCCGCGCGGCGATCTCCTTCACGATGCGCAGCGCAACTTCGCTCGACGCGACCTGCGGGCCGTATGCGCCGGCGAGGATCAGCAGCGCCGGCTTCTCGTCGGAGTCGCCGAGCCGCACGAGCTGCACCGGCCGTCGGCCGGGGGAGGTCGCGATCGTGCTCAGCGTCACGAAACCGCGATTGGCGCGGGCGACGGAGTCGAGGGCGGCGGAGAGTCGCGCGGCGGTGTGGTAGCCGTCGGTCGGACGCGCCGCCTGCGCGCCGAGCGTCGGCGCTGCGACGACCGCGAGCGTCACAGCCACGGCTAATGCTCTGGGAATCATCATCTCTATAGGATAGGGGACAAGCCCATTTACGCGTGGCGGGCGGCGAGGGTTGAGGCTTTTTTCGCGAAGGTGGCCGCCGTCGAGGAGTAGGGCTATCCTACGACATGATCGCTTCCACGCGCATACCCGACGCCGATTCGGCTGCCGCGCTCCGCGACCAGGTCATCGCGTGGCGCCGCCACCTGCATCGGCACCCCGAGCTCTCGTTCAACGAGGAGCAGACGGCGCAGTTCGTCCACGACACGCTCGCGGGCTTCGGTGGCCTGATGATCTCGCGGCCGACGGCAACCAGCGTGATGGCACGCCTCGAGACGGGCCGTGTCGGCCCCGTGCTCGCGATGCGCGCCGACATGGACGCGCTCGCCATCACGGAGGAGACGAACCTCCCATTCGCGAGCGTCAACCGCGGCGTGATGCATGCCTGCGGACATGACGGCCACACGGCGATGCTGCTCGGCGCCGTCAGCCGCCTGCTCTCGATCCGAGACACGCTCAAGGGCGAGATCCGCTTCATCTTCCAGCACGCCGAGGAGATCTCGCCGGGTGGCGCGGATGAGATGGTGCAGCGCGGCGTGATGGATGGCGTCGACCGCATCATCGGCGCACACCTCTGGGCCTCGCTCGAGGTGGGCAAGGTGGGATTGGTCGAAGGCGCCGCCATGGCCGCGCCCGACACCTTCTGGCTCACCGTTCGCGGCAAGGGCGGTCACGCGGCGATGCCGCAGCAGACGGTGGACCCCATCGCCATCGGCGCGCAGGTGGTGACGAACCTGCACCAGGTCATCTCGCGCGGCGTCGACCCGCTCGACAGTGCGGTGCTCAGCGTCACGCAGTTCCACGCCGGCACCACGCACAACGTGATCCCCGAGGTCGCCGAGCTGAATGGCACCGTGCGCACCTTCGACCCGGCGCTGCGCACGAGCCTGCCGCAGGTGATGGAGCGCGTCATCAAGGGCGTGACCGAGGCGCACGGCGCGACGTACGAGTTCACCTACGAGCGCGGATATCGTCCCGTGATCAACGACGTCGTCGTGACGCGCGAGATGAAGGAAGTCGTCGACGCCGCCTGTGGGCCCGACGTCGCCGTGACGCTGCGCCCGACGATGGGCGGCGAGGATTTCTCGGCCTTCCTGCAGAAGGCGCCGGGCAGCTTCTACTTCATCGGCGCGGGCAATGCGGAGCACGGCATCGTGCACCCGCACCACCATCCGCGATTCGACATCGACGAGCGCGCGCTGGAGACGGGCGTGCTGATATTCGTCGAGGCGGCACGGCGGTTCAATGGGGCAGAGTAGGGCTCACTCGGCGATGTAGCGCCAGGGCGCGGTGGGTGATGCGCGCCGCCACACGGTGAAGAACGGAATGCGCGCCTCGGCCGCGTTCGACCGAATGAACCCGAACGTCACGCCGAGGTCGCCGCTCGACGCCACGATCACGCGATGATCCGGCGCCCATGAGAGCGGGCTCGAGGTCGTCGGCGAGCCCGCGCCGACCACGCGGCCGATGTTCTCGTTGCCGATCACGAACTCCCCGCGCGCCGGCCCGCCCATGTTCATCGCGTCCGGGCTGCCGTACTTCACGAACGCGCGCTCGAGGCCCATCGACTGCGCGTCGCGCGAGAAGTCGCGCTCGGCCTGAGCCAAGGATTCGCGATGCCTCTCGATGGTGACGGTGTCTGTCTCGATCGCCGTTGCCTTCGGCGGCACGACCGGCTGCATCGGCGCCATCGACACTTCTCCTTCCGGCCGGCGACTGCGCTTGTAAGCGATGACGCGCCAAGCCTCGCCCTCGCGCACCCAGTAAGAGAGATACTTGCCCGGGATGCGCGTGCCGTCGGCACGGACGGTCGTCATGTAGCCGAACGTAAATCCGTGCGCACCGTCCGCCGAGATGCCCGCACGCACGGCGGTCCACTCGGCGCGGGAGGTAGCGTTGAGCGTGTCGCGCATGAGCGCTGCGCGCACTGCGGCCACGCCGTCCGAGAAGGCAGGACCTGGTCCTGGCATGATCACCGTGGGCGACATCATCGCCGTGAGTCCCGTGACGAGGTCTGTGCGCGCACTCGCCGACGCCGCGGCATTGTCTGCCGCCAAGAGCTCAGCCGCCACCATCTCCGGGAAGGGCACGCGCAGCGCCAGCGCGCCCCCGATGATCGACGGCACAGGATCAGGCGCGGGCGTCGTCCCCCGGCTCGCGGGCGCGCACGAGGCAATGCATGTTGATAGTGCAATCAGCAAGTTCGCGGCGATCCGCATGTTCCGTAGTCCAGAATCCAGTCAGGGAGGCGTGGCATGTTCGTCGGTCATCTCGGCGTGTCACTCGCCGGCAAGAAGCTTAGTACGTCGACGTCGCTCGTTTGGTTTGTCGTGGCGGCCAACTTCGTGGACCTGCTCTGGCCGATCTTTCTCCTCGCGGGCATCGAGACGGTGCGCATCGCGCCCGGCATCACGGCGTTCACGCCGCTCGACTTCGTGTCGTACCCCTGGTCACACAGCTTGTTGATGGGCGTCGTGTGGGGCGTGGCGCTCGGGGCCGTGGCGCTATGGCGCGGCGTCTCGAGGGAAGGCGCGATGGTGACCGGCGCACTCGTCGTGAGTCATTGGGTGCTCGACTTCATCACGCACCGTGCGGATCTCCCGCTCTGGCCCGGCGCGCAGGCGCGCTACGGACTGGGCCTGTGGAATTCCATCACCTGGACCTTCATCATCGAGAGCGCCATCCTGATCGCCGGCATCGCGCTCTATCTCAGTGTGCGCCGGCAGCGCGGCTGGATGGGGCAGCTCGCGTTGTGGTCGTTCGTGGCCGTGAGCACGGTGATGTGGGCGACGGGTCCGTTCTCGCCCCCGCCGCCGGACGAGCGGTCGATGGCGATGTTCGCGCTGCTGGGGTGGATCGTGGTGCCGTGGGCGTGGTGGATCGAGCGGACGTCGGAGCCGCGGGGTGCACGGAGCGTCGCATGACTAGTCGCTCGGTGGCTCTGTCAGCGCTCTACGCTCCGTGCACGCTACTCGCGCTCCTCGCGCTCCTCGCGCTCCTCGCGCCACTCGGCGCACAGGTCCCGATCCGCCGGCTCGCGACCGCCGAGGCCGTGCACCCCGAGGGCTTCACCCGCGTGAGCGGATTGCGTGAGCTGCGCGACGGCCGCGTGATCGTCTCTGACGCGGCTGACAACATGCTGCAGCTGATCGACCTGAAGACCGGCAGCAGCACTCCGGTCGGTCGCATGGG
>DATLLD010000179.1:0-3983 GCA_035538035.1 Gemmatimonadaceae bacterium
GCACCCTCAAGGTGCCGCTGAGCCGCTCGTGATCCCCATCGCAGACCTATTCCGGTAGAGATTGGCGGGCAGCCGCCGCGAAAGGACCTCAGGCCGACCACGACCTCAGGCCGCCCCCACCGCCTCCGGCTCATCGATCGCGACCGTCCGGCGCTCGATGCCCTCGACATCCGCGACGCCGGCCATCCCGCGCTCGAGCCACGCATGCTCCCCGCGCGCCACCGCCTGTGCGAGGCTATACAGCTTCGCATCGTGCTTCCCGTAGAGCGCGCGGAAGCTCGCCTCCACCCGGTCGCGTGATTCGCGGCAGAACACATCGGCCAGCTCCATCGCCGCCTTGTTCCCCTGGTCAGCGAGCATCTTCGCACGCGCGATCACCGCGGACATCGCATACAGCTCCGCGCCGACATCCACCGCGCGGAAGAGCACCATCTGCCGCTTCTCGAGCTTCGGCCCGAACCGCACCATCGCATGGAAGAGCGACCTGCCGAGCTTGCGCGTGGCGCGCTCGAGGAATCGCAGGTGCCCGTTCAGCGGCCCGAAGTCACCGTACGACCTGAACGATGGTACCCATCGCGCCGGATACCACGACGCGTAGAACGGCGCCGCCTTGGCCGCGAACCGCAGTCGCGTCCCCATCGACGACTTGGGATCGACGATCGGGAACGCGATCGAGAAATGCTGGTCCACCGCCTCCCGCGCGATGAACAGCCGCATGATCTCGCTCGAGCCCTCGAAGATCAGGTTGATGCGGCTGTCGCGCATGGCGCGCTCGATCGGCAGCGGCGTCTCGCCCCTGGCTCGCAGCGAGTCGGCGGTCTCGTAACCGCGCCCGCCGCGCACCTGCAGCGCGTCATCCACCGTGCGCCACGCCAGCTCGGTGTTGAACATCTTCGCGATCGCCGCCTCGAGGCGGATGTCGGTGCCGCCACGCTCATACAGGGCGGTCGAGAGGTACGCCACGGATTCCATCGCGAACGCGTTGGCCGTCATGCGCGCGACCTTCTGCGCTATCGCATCATGCTTCACGATCGGCTGGCCCCACTGCACGCGTTCGGCCGCCCAGGCGCGCACGCCACGCACCAGCGCCTTGGTCGCGCCCGCGGCGCTCGCCGGCAGCGCGAGGCGCCCGGTGTTGAGCGTGATCAGCGCCAGCTTGAGCCCGCGCCCCTCGCCCCAGAGGATGTTCTCGCTCGGCACCTGCACGTCCTTGAACGAGAGCCATCCGTTCTCGATGGCCTTCAAGCCCATGAAGTGGCAGCGATGCTTGATCTCGATGCCCGGCGTCTTGCCGTCGACGATGAACGCGGTGATCTGCTTCTTGCGCAGCTTGCCGTCCACCATGCGGTCGGGGGTGCGCGCCATCACCACGAAGAGGTCGGCGCGCGTGCCGTTGGTGCACCAGAGCTTCTCGCCGGTGATCGACCAGCTCTTGCCGTCGGCACTCGGCGTCGCGGTGGTGGTCATGTTCGCGGGGTCGCTGCCGGCGTTGACCTCGGTGAGCGCGAACGCGGTGATGCCGCCCTTGGCGATGCGCGGGAAGAACCGCTTCTTCTGCTCCTCGGTGCCGAAGAGCTTGAGCGGCTGCGGCACGCCGATGGACTGCGAGGCCGAGAGCAGCGCGGTCAGCGACCCGCACTTGGACGTCACGAGCTCGATGGCCTTCACGTACGACATCTGCGAGAGGCCGAGCCCGCCGTACTCCTTGGGGATCTTCATGCCGAGCGCGCCCATCTCGCGGAGCTCCTGCACGTACTCCTCGGGGATCTCGCCGGTGCGGTCCACCATGTCCGCGTCGTAGCGCTCGAGGAACTCCTTGAGCTTCGCGAGGAACGGCGCGGCGGCCGCCACCTCGGCTGGGTCTTCCGGCGGATGCGGGTGCACGAGGTCGAAGCGGAACCGGCCGAGGAAGAGCTCCTTCACGAAGCTCGGGTACTCCCACTCACTCTCGCGCGCGTCCTCGGCGACGTCGCGGGCCTCCTGCTCGGAGGCGGCGTTCCTGGCGGCGTGGGTGCGGTCCTGCTCCTGCCCCGCGACGTGCGTGCGGTCCTGCTCCAGTCCGGGCATCTAGATGACCTCGGAAGATTGCTTCGATTGTCCAACAGGCGGGTCGCATGGCTTCCCGCAGCGTCCCTATACGTACCCCGATTCGCGGCTGGCGTAAAGCGCGCGTCGCCCTAAGCCGAGCGGCTGCTCCGGAACAGCACCACCCCACCGACGACCGCGATCAAGGCAAAGGCGAACCACTGCAGCATGTACGACCGATGCGGTCCCGGGTCGACCACCGGCAGCATGAGCCGCCGGGGCACGGAGTCCACGCGCGCCGCCGAGTCGGAGGTCATCACCACCTGCAGCGGGGAGACGGGCACGCCGAGCCGGGCCTCGAGTGCCGGGATGTTGGCGGAGCGGAGCGGCAGCTTGGGATCGTCCGGCGCCGCGCGACCCTCCGTGGTGAGCGGGAGGGCATAGCCCGTGAGCTCGACCTGCTCCGCCTCGCGCCATCGCGCGAGGTCGGCCGTGGCCGCGTCGGAGGAATAGACCCAGCCCCGCGACACGATCACCAAGGTGTCATTGCCCTCGCGCTCGAGCGGCGTGAGGAGGTGCACGCCGGGCGAGCCGGCGTTGGTGCGGCCGGCCTGGACCTGCTCGAGGTCGTAGCGGAAGCGTCCGGCGAGAGAGACTCGCCGCCAGACATTGTCGGCGGCACTGCCCGTCAGCGAGTCGAACGGCATGGGCGCCTCGACGAGCCGCGCGCTCAGGGCCTCGTTGATCGCGGTGCGGTCGCGGCCTCGCTCCATCTGCCAGAGCCCGAGGCGGACGAAGACGATGGCGCAGGCGAGCGGAATGAGGAGCGAGAGAAGGCGTCGCACGAGTCAGTGGAGAGGGCCCGGGATCGGCGCGCGGAGTCGCGAGGCGCGTGGTTCGGAGTCTAATCGGCGCGCCCGGCCATGGTGACCCCGGTCACGGGTCTCGGGCAACGGCGACCGTGACGCCGGTCACGGGGATCGACCAATAGGAAGGAGAGCGCTGTCGGGAACTTGCGCGAAGCCCTAAAATCAAGCGCCCTCATAACCGAGCTTTGTCTTGAACCTGACGTCCGCCCGCCGCCTGCCATTCCTCGTGCTCGCCTTCGGGCTCAGCCTCCTCTCCTGCGGTCGGGAGATCACGGGGCCGGATGGCTCGCGACTCAGCGCCCTCGCGCTCGACCCGCGCATGCCGATGCCCTTCGCGGTCGAAGGCTCGGGCAGCGTCGTGCCGTTCGTGAAGGTGCGCGTCACGCTCGAGCGGGCAGACGGCACGGAGGCGCTCGAGCGGATCGTCGACTTCGGGGCGGACACGGACACGCTCCAGCTCGCGCTCGAGGTACCGCTGCCCTTCGGCACGACCTCGGCGGGTATCCCGCTCACGCTGCGCATGCAGTACATCAACGCGCAGGGCGACACCGTCTTCCGCGCCGGTCCGGTGATCGTCATGGCGGTGCCGCTCGCGCAGGGCGAGACGCCGTCGGTCGTGAGCTTTGACGTCCAGTACGTGGGCGTGGGCGCCGACGCCGCGTTCCTCGATCTCTCGCCCATTGAAGGCGTGGTCGTCGCGGGCACCACGACCACCTTCACCGGCACGGCCTATGGCGCCAATGAGAACGAGTTGCCGGGAACGCCGATCATCTACTCGTCGCCCGACGCCGACAAGGTGCAGCTCTCGCCCACCGGCGTCGCGACCTGGCTCCCGGTGCGCGGCTCGGCGCGGGTGATCGCGTCGCTGCCCACGGGCATCGATGCCGATACCGCCACGATGACGGTCTCGCTTCCGGCCACCAAGCTCGCGATCGTGAGCGGCAACTCGCAGTCCGCCGCGCCGGGCTCGCCGCTGAGCGCATCGCTGGTGTTGCGCGTGACCGCCAGCGATGACGTGCCGGTGGAGGGCGTGACGGTGACGTTCGCGGTGTTCAGCGGCGGCGGGGTTGTCACGCCCTCCACCGGCAC
>DATLLD010000180.1:0-7700 GCA_035538035.1 Gemmatimonadaceae bacterium
GCTGGAGCGAGCCTGGCGCGATGCGATCGTCGAGCTGGCGAAGGATCGTCATCCGCGCTCGGCACCGGACCGCCGCGCGCTCCAGGCGGAGTTGGAGGAACTCGGCATCCCGGTGTGGACCGCGCTTGCCGCGGTGGACAAGGCGGCCGCTGCGGCGCGCGAGGCGCCCACCGCCCTACGTCAGGCGGGGTGGGAGCGGTGGGTCGTCACGGTGCAGCGACTGTTCGAGGCGGCTGACGATTGGTGGCGCGCCGCGCAGCCGGTGCTCGCGGACCCGAGTGGCCGGCGCGCTTCATTTTGGCGGCGCGTGTTCCGGAGGAAGGGATGATCGTCGGCATCGGATTCGATCTCGTGACCATCGCGAGAGTTGAGGCGATGCTGGCGCGGAAGGAGCAGCGCGCGCTCGACCGCCTGTTCACGCTTCACGAGCAGCGGTACGCACTCGCACGCGCGAGGCCGGCGATGCACCTCGCGGCGCGGCTCGCGGCGAAGGAAGCGTCGTTCAAGGCGCTCACCGGGTCGGACGAGGCGAAGCTGATCGGCTGGAAGGAAGCAGAGGTGCAGCGCGGCGACGACGGACCGCCGGTGCTCGTGTTCACTGGCCGGGCACTCGCGCGCGCGACGGAACTCGGCGTGAAGAGCGTGTGGCTGACGCTGAGTCACACGGACGACACGGCAGGTGGCGTGGTGATACTCGAGCGGTAGGACCTGCTGGACACGGCGAGCGGCGTGGTGAAACTCGAGCGGTAGCGTTTCGTCAAACCACTAGCGATAGAGTCGGGATTCCGACTAGCTTGCTAGTGTATGCATTTGAGAACGATTCTCAACGCGCTATCTGCGCTCGCCATCGCCGTTTCGGCGCCTTCGCTTGCCGCGCAGGACGCGCCGGCAAAACGCCTTGCCTCAATTGCTGGCGTCGCCGTCGAGGAGTACTCGAAGGGCGTCGACGACAAGGGCAGGATCTTCGCCCAGTTGGAGTATGAGGAAGCCACTACCTTCCTCGACGACGCGCGTGAACTCACCGCGCGGCTCTCCGACGGTCGCGAGTCGCAACTCGCGGAGATACTCGACGAGATGCGCGCCGCCGTCGCGCGGAAGGTCGCGCCGGCCGAGTTGAACGCGCTGCACGCGAAGCTCGTGGCCGTGCTAGGGCCCGATGCCGCGCTCGATTATCCCAAGGCTCCCGTGGATCTCGCGGTGGGCGAGCGAATCTATGAGACGCGCTGCGCGTCGTGCCACGGCGCGACCGGCGGTGGTGACGGCTTCGCGGCCGTGGGCATGGTGCCCGCACCGCCCGCCTTCTCCGACCGTGAGTTGATGGCGGACGTGACGCCGGCCCTGATGTATCGCATCGTCTCGGTGGGGATCCAGGGGACGGCGATGACGAACTTCAGTGACCTCTCGCCCGACGAGCGCTGGGCGGTGGTCACCTACGTGAACACGCTCCGCGCGGACGCCGGCGAGGCGAAGCGCGGGCTGGCGCTGCTCGAGAAGCGCTGCAAGAGCTGCGCGGATGGCGCTACCCCGGATGGTCACACCTTCCCGTGGCTGGCCGAGCGGCACGACGTCCAGGTGCTCGCGGCGCTGACCTCGAGTGACGCACTCCTCGGCATGGACACCGAGCCGCCTCTCTCCGAGACGGACGCGATGGCGATCCTCGCCGGTCTCCGCATGCAGCCGACGGTCGTCGCGGCCGGCGTGCGCGCGCCGGCCGCGGTCGCCGCCGACGTCATGCGGATCATCGACGCGGCCATCGATCGTGCGCGGGCCGGCGACCTCCAGGGCGCCGGTGACCTCGCGTTCGACTCGTACGTCGCATTCGAGCCGCTGGAATCGAACGTCCGGACGCGCGACCCCGGCCTCGTCGGCATCGTCGAGCGCCACTTCGCCGACTTCAAGGGTGCGGTCAAGGCGAACGACGTGGCGGCGGCGGGCAAGGCGCGCGCGCGGATCGCGGCCGCACTGCCACAGGTCGTCGCCTTCGCCGAGTCGCCCGCGACCGGCTGGGGCGCCTTCCTGGAGTCGCTGCTGATCATCGTGCGCGAGGGCTTCGAGGCGATCCTGATCATCGGCGCGGTGGTGGCGTTCCTCATCAAGACGGGCAACGGCAACCGCCTGCGCGAGATATGGATCGGCGTGGGCGCGGGGCTCGTCGCCAGCGCGCTGCTCGCGGTCGTGCTGCGGACGCTGCTGGTGAACGCGCCGGCGAGCCGCGAGGTGATCGAGGGCGCGACGATGCTGATCGCGGTCGCGGTGCTGTTCTCGGTGAGCTACTGGCTGCTCTCGAAGGTCGAATCCGCCAAGTGGCAGCGATTCATCCGCGACAAGGTGGGCGCGGCGGTCTCCTCGGGCAGCACCTACGCGCTCGCGCTGGTCGCCTTCCTCGCGGTGTTCCGCGAGGGCGCGGAGACTGCGCTCTTCTACCAGGCCCTCCTGGCGCGCGGCCCGATCGTGCACATGCCGGTGTTCGCCGGCATGGTCGTCGGCTCGCTCATCCTGACGGTCATCTGGGTGGCCTTCCACCGGTTCGGCGTGAGGCTGCCGCTGCGCGGCTTCTTCGCGACGACGAGCGCGCTGCTCTACTACCTCGCGTTCGTCTTCATGGGCAAGGGACTGCGCGAGCTGCAGGAAGGGAACCTGCTGCCGATCACGGCGCTCGAGCACGGGCCATACGTCGAGTGGCTGGGCATCTACCCGAGCGTGGAGACACTGGTCGGACAGGGCATCCTGATCCTGCTCGCGTTGTACGCCCTGTGGCGCTCGCTCGGCACCCCGGCCGAGCCGCTGCGCGCTCCGGCGCGGGAGCCGGTCGCCGGCGTCCCGCTGAACAGCGAAGCAGAGGTCGAGAGCCGCGGCTAGATTGCGGGCATGGACGCATTGTTCGCCTCCCCGTGGGGCGCGTTGCTCATCTTCTTCGCGCGCATCGTGGACGTCTCGTGTGACACGATGCGCGTGCTCTTCACGGTGCGCGGCAAGCGCTCGATCGCGGGCGTGCTCGGGTTCTTCCAGGCCCTGATCTGGATCTTCGCCGTGGGCACGGCGATCCGGCACATGGACAGCTACCTGCACGTGCTCGGATACGCCGGCGGCTACGCGGTGGGCACGATGACGGGAATCACGATCGAGCGCTTCGTCGCCTACGGCGTCGCGCAGGTGCGCGTCGTCACGCGGTCGAGCGGACACGCGATCGCCGAGACGTTGCGCGAGATGGGCTTCGGCGTGACGCAAAGTGCCGGTGAGGGACGCGCCGGCGCGGTCGAGGTCCTCCACACCATCGTCCAGCGCTCACAGGTCGATGACGTGCTCCAGGTGGTCGACAAGTTCGACCCGGTGGCGATGGTGACCGTGGAGGAGCCGCGCGCGATCCGCGGCGGGTTCGTCGACACGCGCGAGTGGCGGATGCCGCTTCCCTGGGAGAAATCGCGCCAGCGGGTGTGAACCAACCTTTCTGGCGATAGCCCTGTCTGACCCATCGGCCCCAACCACACGCCGATGAGAATCCTGACCGCATTTTCGTTCCTCGCCATCGCCGCCCCGCTTGCGTTCGCCCAGGACCGCGCGGGAAATGGCGCTGCACGCGCCAGCACTGCGGCGCCGCTGCCACGCAACGCCGCCAACCAGGCGCTCGCGGTGCGCGCCACCAGCACGCCGACCATCGACGGCAAGGACGGCGATGCCGCCTGGGCGGAAGCGCCGGTCATCGACCAGTTCCTCGAGTACGAACCGGTCACCGGTGCCGAGACGCGGTTTCGCACCGAGGTCCGGGTGGTCTACGACGATCGCTACCTCTACGTGCTCGGGCGCATGTTCGACCCGGCGCCGGATTCCATCATCGCGCTGCTCAGCCGGCGCGACGTGCGCACGGAGTCCGAGCAGCTCAAGCTCGTGATCGACTCGTACCACGACCGGCGCACGGCCTATCAGTTCATCCTGAACCCGGCCGGGGTCAAGCGCGACTTCTTCGTCTACAACGACAACGTCGAGGACGCGACGTGGGATGCGGTGTGGGACGGCGTCGCCTCTGTCGATTCCCTGGGATGGGTGGCGGAGTTCCGCATCCCGTTCAGCCAGATGCGCTTCGCCGACCTCGAGGAGCACACCTTCGGGCTGATGATCGTGCGGGACGTCGCGCGCACACGGCAACGCATCTCATGGCCGCTCTACCGCCGGGACGTGCAGGGCTACGTGTCGCAGTCCGGTGAGATCTCCGGCATCGCGCGCCTTCCGCAGCCGCGGCGGCTCGAGCTCGCGCCATACTTCGTGACCAAGAACATCACCCGCCCGGACGGGCCGGGCAGGTGGACGCACCCGCAAGAGCAGTCCGTCGGCGCCGACCTCAAGTGGGGGCTCACGTCCAACGTCACGCTGGACGCGACGGTAAATCCCGACTTCGGCCAAGTCGAGGCGGACCCGTCGGTGCTCAACCTCTCGGCATTCGAGCAGTTCTTCGAGGAGCGGCGGCCCTTCTTCCTCGAGGGCGCAGGCATCTTCAACTTCCGCACGGCGTGCGGCGACATCGACACCGGATGCACGGGGCTCTTCTACTCGCGCCGCATCGGCCGCGCGCCACAGCTCGGAGGGCTCTACTTCGACGACGCCAACGCGACCTCGTCGCGGATCCTCGGTGCGACCAAGCTCTCGGGGCGACTGCGGAACGGGCTCAACATCGGGCTGCTGAACGCGTTCACGTCGCGTGAACAGGGCGGGGCGGACCGCACGATCGAGCCACAGACGAACTATGCGGTGGCGCGACTGCAGCAGGACTTGCGGCAGGGACAGACCGGCATCGGCGCCATGTTCACCGCGGTCAACCGCTCGCTCGACGGAGACACGCGCGACTTCCTGCGCCGTGAGGCCTACACCGGCGGCGTCGACTTCCGGCATCGCTTCCTCGACCGCAACTACGAGCTTCACACCTATGTCGCCGGCAGCCTGGTGCGCGGCAGCGAGGCGGCGATCGCGGCCACGCAGCGCGATGGCGTGCACCGGTTCCAGCGCCGCGACGACGGCGTCGAATACGACCCCACGCGCACCTCGCTCGCCGGCGATGCACAGCGCATCACCGTCTCCAAGTTCGGCGGCGGCAAGACGCGATTCCAGACGGTGTACGAGCGTTTCTCGCCCGGCTTCGAGAGCAACGACGTCGGCTTCCAGGCACGCGCCGACCAGCAGATGTTCCGCAACTGGTTCGCGGTGCAGCTCCAGCAGCCCACCAAGTACTACCGCCGCGTGCAGTCCAACTTCAACACGTTCAACACCTGGTCGGCGGAGGGCCTGCTCACGGGCGCGAGCGTAAACACCAACCATCATGTCGAGCTGCCCAACACGCAGTGGCTTCACACGAGCTGGAACTACGCCTTCGCCGGCACCTTCGACGACCGCGGCGCGCGCGGCGGGCCCGCCTTCCGTCGTGAGGGCCGGCTCAACTACCAGCTCGGCTGGGAGGGCGACCGCCGCAGCTGGATCACGCCCACGTTCTTCGTCGGCGGCTGGCGCGGCGACGGCGGACGGACGAGCGGCCAGTGGATGGAGCCTGGCTTCCAGTTCCGCATGACGTCACGGTTCAGCGCGAGCTTCTACCTCTACGGCGAGCACGGCATCAACGACTCGCAGTGGTTCCAGAATTACGGCGACGTCGCCGTCGACACGGCGCACGTCACGTTCGCCAAGCTGGATCAGTGGACGGTCAGCATCACGTCGCGACTCAACTTCACGGCGACGCCGAACCTCTCGTTCCAGCTCTACGCGCAGCCGTTCACTTCGGTGGGCGACTACAGCGCGTGGAAGGAGCTCTCCGCCCCGCGGTCGCGCGACTATGCCGCGCGCTTCGTCCCCTACGGCGGCGGTGCCGATCCCGGCGGCTTCAACGTCAAGCAGCTCAACACCAACGCGGTCATGCGCTGGGAGTACCGCCCGGGTTCGGTGCTCTTCTTCGTCTGGCAGCAGGGGCGCTCGGGGCCGGCAGAGCGGCACGACTTCGACTTCGGCCGCGACGTCCGGGGGATCTTCGACCTGCACCCGGAGAACACCTTCCTCGTGAAGATGTCTTACTGGCTCAATCCCTGAGTGCGCGGTGCCGGTGCGCGGTGCCGGTGTGAGCGATGCGCGAGCGTATCACGTCCCGCTCCCGTGTACTCCACATCCCGATGCTCAGGCAGAGCGGCCATCCCGGTGTCCCTTGTGACAAAACCATAAAGGACATCCCACTGTCCGTTACGCGCGAGCATCGCCAAGCTGACCCCACAAGGGGACCGCGATATGCCCGCGCGCTCACGCGCGCTTCAGCACGTTCATGATCCCCGGCTTCCCGACCTGCGGCCGCGAGCGCAGCTGCATCCACACGACGCCCGCCGCGATGAAGCCGAGCGCGATCATCTGCGCCATCGTGAACATGCCGAAGAAGCGGTCGTCCTTGGCGCGGAAGAACTCGACGACGAAGCGCTCGATGCCGGCGAGCACGCAGTAGACGCCGAAGAGCCAGCCGTTGGCGTGCTTGTGGTCGCGCATCCTCCAGAGGATCGCGAACATGATCATGCCCATCGCCGTCTCGTAGAGCTGCGTGGGGTGCACGGCGAGCACCTGCGAGGCCGGCAGGTCCGCATAGTCCTTGAGCCCGAACTGCTGCGTCAGGTTGGCCACCGTGCTCGGCGGCGCACCGTCGGGGAAGGCGACCGCGAGCGGACCGTCCCACGGACGGCCGTAGTCGTCACCCACGGCCCAGCAGCCCGTGCGTCCCACGGCGTACGCAGCCGCGAGGCCCGGCGCCGCGGCGTCGGAGATCTTGGCGAAGCTCTCCTTCTTGTAGATCACCACCGCCGCGCTCGCCACGATGCCGCCCATCAAGCCGCCCCAGAAGACGAACCCGGCGCGGCTGAAGATCGAGCCGATGTCCCCCACGAGGACGGCGTAGTAGATCTTGGCACCGAGCAACCCGCCGATCACCGCCGCCACCGTGACGTCGGCCATGATGGTGGAATCCCAGCCGCGGCGCTCGAGCTCCTCGCTCGCCACCATCTGCCCGATGACGAACGCGAGCAGCATTGCGACGCCGAAGCCGGTGAGCTGGAGCGGACCGAAGTCGTAGGCGAACGGGATATGGGTCATTGGGACGGTGGCAGGTGAGTAAGTGCGGCTGGACGAATTATCGCACGGAGACTGTGGCGTCGACGAGGCCGGGTATCGGGCGGCCGGAAAAGGCGTTGAGGGCGGGGTCGTTGTGCGCGCCGGCTTCCATGCGAAAGAGGCCGGCCGCGCCGATCATCGCGGCGTTGTCCGTCGCCAGGCGCACGCTCGGCGCGAAGACCTCGCCGCCCGGCCCCGCAGCCCGCATGGCCGCGACGAGCGCTCCGTTGCAGGCGACGCCGCCACCCAGCACGATCTTCGCCCGGCCATGCGCGCGAGCCGCGCGATGCGTCTTCGCGACCAGCGTCTCCACCAGCGCGTCCTGGAACCCGCGCGCGATGTGTGCGCGGTCGCGCTCGATGTCGTCGCTCGCGCGCACGGCGTGCAGGACGGCCGTCTTGAGGCCGCTGAAGGACACGTCGTAATAGTCGGCGTCGCCCTCCTGCTGGCCGCGGTTCAGCATCGGGCGCGGGAAGCGGAAGCGTGTCGGGTCGCCGTCGCGCGCCACGCGCTCGATGTGCTTGCCGCCGGGGTAGGGCAGCCCGAGCAGCTTGGCGACCTTGTCGAAGGCCTCGCCG